>NZ_JAJHJB010000001.1:0-343079 GCF_020819555.1 Pelosinus baikalensis | reverse complement strand
ATGAATTCCTAACATTTGCAGAAGCTTATGAAGTGGTTCATGATCACATTCGGTTCTATAATGAAGTCCGTATTCATTCTAGCTTGAAATATAGGACGCCGTCGGAGTGTTATCAACTCTTTTTAAAGAATCAATTGCATTTAAAGGTAGTTGAATTGTAATTAGTAGCATTTATGCGATTGAATGAGATATGTTAAGGCTCATGTCTAAAAATAGGGGGTTAGACCGGTTCATAGTCTTTGTATCTTCGTGATTCCTTCCGTTTTATATGTTTTAAAGGACGTATAGTTGGTATTTTTATGGTGCATGCTATAGGCAGCGAGGGTTAGATGCAACTATATATTTCGCCGATAGCCAACTTATTTTACATAGGAGAAAGGAGGGATGGTCATGTTGTCATCCAAAGAAGTAATGCAATTGGAAGATTTTCTAGGAATGGAGCAGAATTCAGTGCAATGCCTGAACCACTTTGCTAGCACCATTCAGTGCAAAGAAACCAAACAACTTTTTCAACAAATGGCACAAAAAAATCAGCAACACTTTCAAACTCTTAGTAAGCATTTGAATATAAGTCAAACATTACAATAAGGGATAGGGGTGATATTGTGGCACAAGCAGGTCAACAGAACCAACAACAAGGACGAATGAATGGACAAGGCAGCCAGTTTGCTGATCAGGATATACTGCAATTGGCGTTAAATGAAAGCAAACATCTTGCAGAATCAATTAATTCATACATTCTGGAAGCTGCCAATGAACAGCTTCGCAAGGATTACATGAATGTTCTTGGGGATGTATATAGTCAGCAAAAACAAATTTTTGATGTGATGCAGCAAAAAGGCTTTTACAATGTGGAAAATGCAACTGCTCAGCAGATCAACAAAGCCCAAAGCAAATTTAGCAGTTAAAGTAAGCAGCCTTTACGTAAATGGAAGAGTCTCTGGGAAGTATCGCAGAGGCTCTTCCATTTAGCTTTTATTTAAGATAGAGATTTTCCTTGACAACAGTTTTTAGTATATATTAAAATAGAGATAAAACTACTCGATAATTGTTTTCTATAAAAAATAAATTAGAATTGGTGGTGAATATATGGAAGTCTGTATCACTTCTTTGTTGAGAGACAAAGGATTTAAGGTTACCCCTCAACGGCTAGCTATCTATAATATGTTATCTTCTACAAAGTCTCACCCTAATGCAGAGATGATTTTTAATGAACTGCAAGCGATGTACCCAACGATGAGTTTAGCTACTGTTTATAAAACGATGGAAATTCTTAAAGAAATCGGTTTAGTGCAAGTATTAAATGCAGGTGAAGATAGTTTTCGTTATGATGCTGTTATGACGAATCATCCTCATGTGAGATGCACGGAATGCGGTAAAGTCGAAGATGTTTATGATATTAATATTGATGCATTTGTCAGTGAAGTCTCTCAAGGCACTAAATATCAGATTATGGGACAACAGTTCTATTTTCATGGAATCTGTCCTACTTGTCAACGTAAAAATAGCAATTAAATCATAATTTGCAAAAATAGTAAAGACTTGGCGAAAGCTAGGTCTTTTTATATTATGTTGAAATCATTTTTAGCTTAAAGGTATTTTGTGATGTAGTGTGAAATATGTATAAATTAGGAAGGGAATCATATTTCACATATAAAGGAGAATTGAAATTGAATACCTATATTGATCATACGCTTTTAAAACCAGATGCAACGCCTCATGACATTCGTTGCTTATGTAGAGAAGCGGCAGAATATAAATTTGCTGCTGTATGTATTAATCCATGTTATGTAGATTTGGCAGTCAGTTTATTAGCGGGTACGGGTGTGAAGGTAGCTACTGTTATTGGTTTTCCCTTGGGAGCAAATTTGTCTATCGTCAAGGCTTTTGAAGCTAAGCAAGCTGTTTTGCATGGTGCTGATGAATTAGATATGGTGATTAATGTTGGTGCAGCCAAATTAGGTCTCTGGGAGGCTGTACTGTATGATATTCAACAGGTCATAGCAGAAGGGCAAGGACGTATTGTCAAGGTGATTGTAGAAACCGCGCTGCTGACAGAGGAAGAAAAGGAACGGGTTTGCCATATTGTTTTAGAAAGTGGCGCTCAGTTTATCAAAACATCTACAGGATTTGTAGAAGGTGGTGCCACTATTGCAGATATCAGGTTGTTTAAGTCCATTATCGGAGATCGAATTGGGATTAAAGCATCAGGTGGGATTCGTACCTCCGAAGAGGCCGCAGCTATGATTGCTGCTGGAGCCACGCGGATCGGAACCAGTAAAGGGATCACAATTGTAAGCTAGTTTACATAAAATACCGATAGAAAGTGTATTGAGCCTATGCTATAATGAGCACCTGTAACTCTTAGAAGGAGAGGAGGGTGCCTTATGCGTAAAGTACTAATAGGCGAAGTGAATACCTTTATAATGGTTGCTGGATTGCTCTTTATTCTAATGCTGGTTTTTGCTATGCCTACCAAACCTCGTATGTGGCTTTATCCTCTGGTACGTCAAGCGGTACAGATAAAGGTTAATTATGAAGCAAGGGATATGGCAACTTACGAAACTGCGCATTTTAGGATCAAATACGCTCCAGTAGATGCTGACACAGTAAGTATGATAGGACAGGCTGCTGAGGCTGCATATCAGCCAGTAGTTGAAACGCTGCAGTATGCGCCTTCTGGTAAAACATTAATTCTTATTCATTCGAATAAGAATCAGCTGCGTCAGGCTTTTGGCTGGTCTGGTAATGAAAGTGCTATGGGGGTGTACTGGGGTGGAACCATTCAGCTGCTATCACCTCATGTATGGTTAAATGATGGAGAGTCCGTAGAAGAATTTATTCATTCAGGTCCGATGGTGCATGAGTATACTCATTTGGTGTTTGATCATATAACCAATGGGAATTATCCTCGCTGGTTTACAGAAGGTCTGGCCCAGTATGTGGAGTATCGTGCAAATCATTATGAATGGATTACTGCTGATAATGTATTGGATGATAGGATGTACACTATGAGAGAGCTGGAGGACAGCTTTGATGAACTGTCCAATCAGTCGCTGGCATATCGTCAATCACTAGCTGCTGTACGTTATATTGCCGAGGTGTATGGAGATGATACGCTGCAAGACGTTGTTAAGAGTTTAAGAACTGGCGATAGCCTAGAGAAGGCTATCAGTAAAAATGCAGGCATGGATTATGCTACCTTTGAAAATTCGTGGAAGCAGTGGGCTGTAGTTCATATGAATAAAAAAACAGAAAAATAGCAAGCGATCAAAATTAAGATATCGCTTGCTATTTTTCTATCTTTACTATAGTTGTAAGGCGAGTTTTTATTATTCTTCGTCTTCGTCTTCGTTTCTAGAAATGCGAATTTGCTCTAATAATTCGATGACCTGCTTGTTTTGAATAATGAGGATTTCCTGATTCTTTATGATGGTAGCTAACGGTATTGTAATTTGATGGATTTCCTCTAGTAGCATTTTAATCATCTTTTCAGGACTAGCCAATCTGATTCCCCCTACTGTTTTAGTTAAATCTTCTTTATATATCCTATGTTAAAAGATAGAAAAAAGTGACTGTAGATTGTACTTACTTGTCCTTAAATGCTACAATAGCCATAATAATGTTCTGAAGGGAGAATACTTGATTTTATGAAAATTTTCCATGCATGTGATATTCGGGGAATTGCAGGTATTGAATTGACAGAGGAGATCGCATACAAAATCGGCTTGGCAGTGGGCGTTAAATTAGCTGGTAAAAAAGTAATAGTAGGCGGTGATGTTCGTTTATCCACGCCAACTTTAAAAGATATTCTAATCAAAGCGCTGGTGGGATCAGGTTGCGAAGTTATTGATATTGGGACGGTAGCCACTCCTGTTTTTTATTATGCGCAAAAAGTGATGCAGGCAATGGGAGGGGTTATGGTTACTGCTTCTCATAATCCTGCTCCTTACAATGGCTTTAAACTGGTATTTGGTGATCAGCCTGTAACAGAAGAAGATATCTTAGAAATAAAACAAATGGTGGAAGAGGGTGTGAGTGTCGTCGGTGAAGGCACAATGATCGCATTGCCCATTGTGGATGAGTATATTGCATCTACTGCACTTTTAGCTCAAAAAAGTAAATTGCGAGTGGTGGTCGATGCTGGTAATGGAGCAACCTCTCAGATTGCACCACAATTATTCAAGCAGTTAGGTTATGATGTAATCGAATTATATTGTCAGCCCGATGGCAATTTTCCAAATCGTTCTCCTAATCCAGCCTTGGCTGAAAATTTGCAGGGACTTGGAGAAAAGGTTCGAGAAAGTCGTGCAAACCTAGGTGTAGCCTTTGATGGTGATGGAGATCGAGTCGCTTTTGTTGATGAAAACGGACGTGCCGTTGATAATGATGATATAATTGTCCTGATCGCTCAATATTATCTTGAGAAACAGCCAGGAACGATTATTTATGATGCAAAATGTTCTATGGTGGCACCAGAGGAAATTAGTAAAGCTGGTGGCAGACCTGTCATGGCAAGAGCAGGGCATACCTTTAGTAAAGCTGCTTTTATACAAGAGAAGGCGTTATTTGCTGGGGAAATCAGTGGACACTTCTTCTTTCGTGAACTGGGCTACGATGATGGTATGTTTGCGGGATTAAAGGTATGTGAATTTGTTGCTGCTCATGGTTCCCTGGCGAAACTTGTGGATGAAATTCCTAATTACATTCTTACCCCTGATATCCGGATTACGTATAAGGGAACGGATAAAGAAGCAGTTTTAGATGCTGTGGCCGAAAAATTAGCGGCGTATAAACCGAACCGTATTGATGGTGTGCGAATTGAATTTCAAGATGGTTGGGGGATGATTCGCGCCTCTGTTACAGAGCCGTTATTTACTTTGCGTTTCGAATCCAAGTCAGCAAAACGCTTGCGGGAGATTATTGACACATTGTTATGCGCCTTGCCTGAAAATATAAAAACGGCGGTAATGAATGCATTACCACCGCAATATAAAGAAGACTTGATTCAGGTGGAGTTTTAACTCCATCTGAATCTTAGTCGCACTTATCCAGGGACTTAGTTGCTCTGGAGCTTCCACTTATATAAGTGAGCCTTGGGTCCGAAGACCCTTAGAGCGAACTTAGTTCGAGTTCTACAGACTGTTATCCTGACCAGAGGGAAGGGTATTACAGGCTGTTAACGAGATAGAAGATGGGAGTCTTAGAGCAAATTGGTCATCGGATAAGTAGTTATTGATTAAATTTTATAAAAAAGGTAGTGCCATGAGAGCAAGTATCAATTTCAATGATTGCTTTGTGTCTGGCTACAATTCGATAGCAGACGGCTAATCCTAAGCCGGTCCCTTTTTCTTTAGTGGTTAAGAAGGGGGTTCCTAACTTTTCGATCAATTCTGGCGGGATGCCGGTGCCCTCATCCTGGACGGCTAGTATGACCTGACCTTTTTCCATAAAGGATTTTATAGTGATATTTCGATGGGGCGGCATGGCATCTAACGCATTATTCACTAAATTTAAGAGAAGCTGACGGATTTCCTTAGAGTCAAGAGGCAAATCCGGTATGGGGTTTAAGTCTAGATGAAGGGATTTATTAGATATGATCGCATTGGACTGTAGTAAAGGAGCAATGGTCTTAATAATCGTATTTAGATTTTGAATTTCTAATTTGACTTGCTTATTCTTAGCCAAAGATAAAAAATCACTAATAATAGAATTAGCACGATCTAATTCTTCCATCATAAGTTGAAAATAGTTTTTAAAGTTATGACATTCTTCCTTATAACTAAGAAACTGTAAAAAACCTCGGACGCTCGTCATCGGGTTTCGTACTTCATGACCAATTGTGGCGGCCATCTCTCCCACTAGATTTAGCTGATCAAGGCGGGTAAGCTCTTGTCGCAGATGCTTGAGTTCCGTAATATCTCTGACAATAACCAAGACACTGTTTTTATCATAGGTCATGATACGCGCCTCCATCGAGCAGATCGTATCATTAATGGGCAGCTGGTACTCAATACTCTCCATTTTTCCACTTTTAATGGCGCGTTTAATTTCAGATATAAATTGCTGAGCTTGTTTGGCTGGGAGCACTTCTGTTAAATGTTTGCCGATACGGCTGTTGTGAGGCTTATATAATAAATTGGGATTGGTTACATGATAATCTAAATAAACTCCTTCATTTGTGAGATAAAATAAGAAATCGGGCAGAGACGATAACAGTTTGTGATTACGAAACTCACTGGCTCGTAGTTCTAATTCTGTTTTTTTAAATTCATCAATATTACGTAAGGTACACAAAACGGATACAACAGAACCATCTGGACAAAATTCAGGAACAAGACGAGCATGATAGTAAAAGTGATGTTCCTTACTAATGGTAAATTCCGCTTCAAATTTTGCTTGTTGTTTGGTTGTAAATATGGTCTCAACCTGTGTTTTCCACAATTTATAGTATTTTCTAGGCAACTTTAATTCAGAGACAGTTTTTCCTAGGCAGGATGCTAATGGTATTCCCATTACTTTAAGAGCAACTTTGTTTGCATATAAAAATCGCAAATCTTTATCAAAGCGAATAATCGCATCAGGGGAATTTTCTACTAAGGATTTAAATTCCCCTTCCCATAAACAAGTATGTGGTGTTAGGGGAAGGGCAGAACTACGCTGTGGCTCATCCATACTACGATGAGGGCAGGAGGGAGTTGGTGCAGCGTTCCATTTTGCAAGCTGCTGGCGTAATGAAATCAATTCCTCAATCAGCTGTTTTTTTGATTTACGTTGATCATTCATTATATAGAATTCCTCTTTATATAGAATTAAAGGTTAAATCATAAGAACTTTTCTGATATAATACTATATAGTTTTTAATGAAAATTTACAAGTAGTGTCATAGAAATACTCAAAGTTGTATATAGAGTATAACTAAAGGAGAATATATGCAAGTTCATGTTTTAGCGAGTGGCAGTACGGGAAATGCCATTTTTTTAGATTTTAAACATACTAAAATATTAGTGGACGCAGGGATCAGCACAAGGCGTATTAAACAAAGCTTAGCTGCATTAGGTACGGATATCGAAGAGTTGGATGGGGTATTTATTACTCATGAGCATAGAGATCATATTAGCGGCTTGCCAACTATGACTAAAAAGTACAATTTGCCTGTATATGCCAGCCCTTATACTTGGCGGGCGATGTACTGCCGTGATGTTATACCTGATCTTTGCTGCCAGAATTTATCGGAAAAAGTTACTATTGGACAAGTCAGAGTGGAGCCATTTAGTATTTCTCATGATGCAGCAGATCCAGTTGGCTTTCGTTTTTATCATGGAAGCAGTAAATGTAGTGTGGTTACTGATATTGGTTTTGTTACCGATGCAGTGAAAGATGCGATTGCATTAAGTGATGTATTAGTTTTAGAATGTAATCATGATTTAGACATGCTGGAAAATGGGGCGTATCCGTGGCATTTAAAGCGGCGCATTAAGAGCAATCGTGGGCATTTGTCCAATGTAGATGCTGCGTGGACGTTAGCTCGGTTAAAAAGGAAGCCGACAATGCAAGTTTTTTTAGCTCATATGAGTAAGGAAAATAATAATCCTGAATTGGCAAAAAGCACCGTAAGTGCTATATTAGAAGAGCAGGGCTTAAAGCTCGGCTCAGAAATTGAATTACATGTTACCTATCCTGATCGTACAGTGAGTAGTAACTTCTAAGGGGGCAGGATAATGAATAGAAAAATTGGACAGATATTTTTAATTGCAGTGGTCGGAGCACTGATTGGCGGCAGCTTAGTATTAGGTTATGGCGGCAGGTTTTTATCGAAATCCACACCGCAAAATATGACGCCGATGCAAAGTTTACTACAGGAACCTGCAGCGCAAGCGCAAGTGTCTGAAGCACGCAATACGCCTTTAGTGAGAGCCGCACAGACTGTTGGTCCAGCAGTTGTGGGGATTACGAATAAAGCCTATGCTCGAAACTCTTTTAATCGTAAAGAACTTGTAGAGCAAGGTGTAGGTTCAGGAGTCATTTTTGATGGGAATGGATATATTGCCACCAATAATCATGTTGTAGAAAATGCTCAGGAAATTACAGTATCCCTAGCAGATGGACGGGTGCTCGCTGGGCGAGTATTAGGAGCTGATCCTGCTACTGACCTAGCCGTCGTAAAAGTAGATGCCACTGGTTTACCCACAGCTGTTCTTGGAGATTCAGACAGTTTATTAATTGGTGAACCGGCGCTTGCCATTGGTAATCCCCTTGGTTTGGAGTTTAAGGGAAGTGTGACTGCTGGGGTTATTAGTGCGCTGAATCGCTCTATTGAGATTGGAGAACGAAAATTTAAACTGATTCAAACGGATGCTGCAATTAATCCGGGAAATTCGGGTGGAGCATTGGTAAATGCTGATGGTCTGGTCGTTGGGATTAACAGTGCAAAAATAGCAGTTGCAGGTGTAGAAGGTATCGGTTTTTCGATTCCGATTAATACTGCCAGACCTATTTTACAATCTCTTATTGAAAAAGGACGTGTAGTAAGAGCTTACCTAGGAGTAGGCATACTTGATCGTAATACAGCCGCGACCTATGGATATGAGCTTACCATTGATAAAGGAGTCTATTTGCTGCAAATCGCAAAAGGAGGACCAGCAGCTAAGGCTGGTCTTCGAGAAGGTGATGTTATCTTGAAGATAGGAGATACTGAAGTGAATAGTGTGGCTGATCTAAGAGGAGCAGTCGATGAACAGGCAGTTGGCAATACTGTTAGTGTTACGATTCTTCGTAAAGGCAATCAGCAAACTGTGAACGTACTTTTAGAAGAAATGCCAACTCAGCAGTAAATGAGAATTACAATTATTGCTGTTGGTAAAATTAAAGAAAAATATCTAACCATGGGCATTGCCGAATTCGTCAAGCGTCTCACGCCTTATTGCCGCTTGTCTATCATCGAAGTTGACGAAGAACGTATGCCAGAACATCCTTCTGATGCTGAAAAGGCGAAAGTATTACTTAAAGAAGGGGAGCGTATGCTAAGATATGTTAAAGACAGCAGCCATCTTATCATCCTTGATGTTATTGGCAAGCAAGCTTCCTCAGAAGAGCTTGCAGAAAAAATAAGTGATCTAGGCGTTTCTGGAAAAAGTGATATTACCTTCATCATCGGAGGCGCCTTCGGTCTTTCCCCCGAGCTGCTGAAAGTTGCAAACGAAAGATTATCTTTTTCCAAGATGACATTTACTCACCAAATGATACGGTTGCTATTAGTCGAGCAGATATATCGGGCATTTAAGATTAATCGGGGAGAACCGTATCATTTGTAATAACGAATAAACTCCTACCAAATTTTGCGAGAAAAATGGTAGGAGTATTTTTATGGAAAATAATTAATAAATGCATTTAGGAAAAGGTTTTTTCAAACCTGTCATTAGATAGCATTTAAAGACCGGAAAAATAAGTAGAAAACATTTAATATAGAAATAGAGAGGGATGGTTTTATGGATTGGCTTGATGCAATGAACAAGGCAATAGAATATTTGGAGGCTAACATTACTGAAAAACTTGATATTGAGAAGGTGGCGAAAATTGCCTTATCATCTACGTTTCACTTCCAGCGTATGTACCATATGATAACCGGTGTTACAATAGCTGAATATATACGCAGAAGAAAGCTTACACTTGCTGCACAGGATATTATATCCGGTGAAAAGATCATTAATGTGGCTTATAAGTATGGCTATGAAACGCCCGAAGCATTCACAAAAGCCTTTGGGAAAATGCATGGAATGAGCCCTTCGGCTGCGCGCAAGCCGGGAGCAAATCTCAAGGCATATCCGAAACTCTCCTTTCACATTTCAATAAAAGGAGATAAAAATATGAATTATAAGATTATTGATAAAGGAAGCTTTACAGTAGTAGGTAAGCAAAGAAGGATAAGTATGGTAGACGGAGAAAATTTCAAACAGGTACCTGAATTTTGGAACGATTGTATGAAGGATGGTTCATATGAGTGGATTTGCTCAAAAGCAGGCGAACTTGGTGTCCTAGGTGTATCTAAGGATTTCGATAAATATAAAGATGGATTTATTTATATGATAGGAGTTGAAAAAATCAAGGATACTCTTCCGAAAGGATATGTTTCGACAAATATACCAGCAACGACCTGGGCGATATTTGAATCAGTCGGAGCACTGCCTGAAGCTACACATGATCTTATTCGAAGGATATTTACAGAGTGGATGCCTGCTACAGGATATCAGCATGATTGCGCACCAGAGATTGAGGTTTATCCTAAAGGTGATATGTATTCTCCAGATTACAAATGTGAGATTTGGATTCCTGTCAAGAAGTAAAAGGGATGAGTGGGATTCGGATTGACTTATCTGACGTAAAATAAATTTCGCCGTTAGAGGTGATACACAGAACCGTATCACCTCTAACGGCGAAAACTTCTGCAAGAAATTTGAACAAGAATTTCTTGCAGGAGTTTTGTATTTTATGGTAAATAGTTGATATTAAATAATCTTAGCTTTGTAGGAGCTTTATAGATAGTCTTACGTTTTCTGGGAAACTGATGAGGAGTGAAGGGGTGTTTTGTAAATTGCAAGATAAAACAAAGTTGACAATTGATGCATATAACAAAAACTTTTCTGGTTACACTGATAAATTTATGAATTATAGTCCTTATGCTATGCATGTTATCGAATTTGCGGGTTTATTAGAAGATGATTTTAAAGTATTGGATATTGGATGTGGACCTGGAAACGTGGCTAAACAATTATGTGCAGTAAAGAGGTTAAAGATTACTGGAATCGATCTCTCTTCTGAAATGTTGGAAATAGCTAGAGTCAATGTTCCAGATGGAATTTTTCATCTTCAAGATTCTCGCAAAGCAAGTTTTTCGTCAGAATATTTTGATGCGGTAGTACTTTCCTTTAGTATTGTTCACTTGGATGATGACGAGGCAAATGAGGTATTAGCTAATGCCGTAAAATGGTTGCGGAGTGGTGGTTATCTTTATTTAAGCTTTATGGAAGGGAAGCAGCCTGGTTTTGAGACGACCAGTTTTTCTTCACAGCCTCTATATTTTAATTATTTTCAAGAAACTAAAATCGAAGAATTTCTTAAAGAGAATGGAATCGATCGTTTTCGTAGTATACGGCAAGATTATTCAGAGCTGGATGGGAGTAACACTACAGATGTTTTCCTTTTTGGAAAAAAACGATAGGGGTAGATTCTGTTGCGAGAGCTAATAAATGTCAAAGTACATGATTATTATAGACTTTAGTTGTGCAGTGAGAACTTTAAAAATTCTTTCTGAATTGTATTATCTTGAGCTGCATCCTCAAATTATAGCTGCCTTTGGATTAAATGCAGGCAGATGGGGCTCTCAATGTGGATTGGTTGAGGGAGCGTTACTATTTTTTGGAGTATATGGAAGCCAGAACAGTGTTAATAAAGAAAAAATCACGGATTTATGCCATAAGTTTTGTAGTGAATTTCAGGCATGTTTTGGCAGTTTATTGTGTAAAGAATTAAGACCGCAGGGCTTGACTTTGATAATCTTCCTCATCTTTGTGAAAGTATAACTAAAAAAGCAGTCACATTTTCGGCAGACTTTACTTATGAAAATATTAAAAGCGAGACAAGATAATATACTTGTTGAAAGAAACGAATGGAAAGGGCGAAATTATAAGATGAAGATAAGAACTGCACAGGTCGGAGATGAACAGAGTATTGCAGGCGTTATTATCGATACATGGAAAGTTGCTTATCGGGGAATTGTACCTGATAGTTTTCTGGATTCGTTAACAACAGAAAAACATGAAGAATTGTTTAGAAAAAATATTGCAAATAAAACAGAAACAATATTTGTGCTGGAGAATCATAAAAATCAGATAGTCGGTGTGGTTTCTGGAGGGCAAGACCGTTCGGGAATTTATGGTTGTGAGCTGGTAGTGATATACATATTGCCTGATTATCAAAAAATGGGTTATGGAAAACGGCTGTTTCAAGAATTAATCGAGGAACATAAAAGAAATCAGTACAAATCAATGATAATCTGGACGTTTAGAGATAATAGAGATAGAAAATTTTACGAAATTCTAGGTGGTTTAGCTCGCGAAGAGAAAAAACATTCTTTTGATGGTAAAGACATTGTTCTTGTGGGATATACTTGGCAAGATATTAATGAAATTAAATTCTCCTGATAAAGTTTTAAAGAGGTGTTTTACATTGAAAGATAATAATATAACGGGCATATTTCCTGTTATAACAACAAGTCGGTTCCTATGGCACTAGGATTTGCATCGCTTATTTCTATTGTGTTTATTGAACGCATAAGCGAGCGAGCTGGGAAATATCTCTTTATTCCTTTACTGCTGACTGGTGTAGGAAGTGTTATTTACTGGTACATGACTGAAGTTTAATCCAATGAATAATAAAAATTGCAAATTGGAAACGGATTAGAACCCGTGAATTACTGTTAATTTCTATCTGTAAAGAGGAGAGTATGATTTAGCAATCATGGATTATAACTATTCAATCTAACATTCTGAAATTATATGCGACATAAAGAGGTGATTACGTGAGCGTCTTATTTAAAATAACCGTAAATGAGTTCTTTAAACACATTCTTGATTATTTCCTCGTTTAGCTGTACATGGACAGTGGTAGTGCCTTGCTAAAGTGTGCGAAGTTAACAATATATAACCACCATCTCCGCGTCTTGCCCGGGTTGTGAAGCATGGGCTACTCGATCTGCATCTGGTGTTGAGAATATTGTAATATAACAATGAAAACTAATTGGTATTATTTAGAAGGTAAATGAGCTTAAAGGCAAAGATTACGATCTCTATTTTGGGTGGTCGGATGACAAAATATATTGTTCGAAAATTAGTTTGGAAAATCTATAGTAGATCCATGGGCATTGAAATAGGAAATTTAAAAACCTTAAAAGAGTTTGATTTAAATAATGCCATCGTAAAAAACAAACTTATCGAAAGATATGGTGACAATATTCCCTTAAATGAGATTGTAATCTCTCCCGGTGACATGTTTGAATCGGATTTACTTGAAACAGTATATTCAAAAGAGTGGTAATGTTTGAGACACAAAAGGGGGAGGATGGATTATTATGATACATATTCAAAACAATTCGGATACAGTAATCATTGTAGTTCATGAAATATATGGGATTAATGACCATATTATAGGAGTTTGCAATAGATTTGCAGAAGAAGAATATGATGTGCTGTGTCCCAATTTACTAACCAATCGGCAGGCACCATTTAACTACAATGAAGAACCAATGGCTTATCATTACTTTATCCAAAATGTAGGATTTATTTTGGCACAACAACAAGTTGAGGAGTTAGTATTACGTATTCGGGAGCAGTATCGCTATTGCTTTATAGTAGGCTATAGTATCGGAGCTACCATAGCCTGGTTATGTAGCCAAAGCAAAGGTGTATGTGGAATAGTAGGCTTCTATGGTTCCCGTATAAGGGATTATAAGGCAATAAAACCTAAATGTCCGGTATTACTTTTCTTTCCCAAAACGGAAGAGAATTTTGATGTTGATTTGTTAATGCAAGATGTAGTCGTTAATAAAAATGTTCGTGTAGTCAAGGCTAATGCGCTACATGGTTTTGCAGATCCTTGGTCTAGGAGATACTGTAAAGAAGCAGGCGAAAAATTGTTTGCGAAGACAATTGATTTCATAGATGGTCAGAGGGAAAATTAGAAATTATTTCTTGTAGGATACACTTGGCAATAAATTTTGTGTTTGGCAAAGTTGATTATAAGAAAGAGCTAAAAGAGTCTATACTTAGCATCAGCCGAAGCTTGGTCTATAACGACCTTTTCAGCAATGATGTGATGATCGATAGAAGCGGAAATCCGAATAATTGCTGAAATGGCAAGCAGCATGAACTTTACCGCAGTGATACTAGTCACGTTTTTAAGAGAGGAGTTATGATACAAATGTATTTTAGTGAGAAGTTCGATGAAGAGAACAGAACACCTTTAGTATATCTGATAGGTTATTTTGGCATATTTTTTATATTATGGACTCTATCTGCTTTTAAAGTTTTGCCATTCCTAAAAATACGATATCCAGAGTTTTATTTATTTGACGTATTTAAGCTGCTAATATGGACTTTGCCAGTTTTCGCTTATTTAAAATATGAAAACGCAGATGCACTAACCTATCTAAAATTGAGAACGGTTACAAAGACTGGTGCGAAGTGGGCGATTCTCATTAGCTTGGTTTTTATTGCCTACCAATTTATTGGGAAAATGGTAATATCAGAGCCAATCAAGTTTAATATATTTTTTGATGCTAATAAATGGATTAAAGGTGTTTTATTGGTCGGATTTACAGAAGAAATATTATTCAGAGGCTTTCTTCTGCAAAAAATATTGATTTATACAAAATTTGGATCTGCCAATTTAATTACCTCGTTGTTGTTTTTGTTAATTCATTTCCCTGGATGGATGGCTTTAAATGCATTGCCAGAGGGGGCATTTCTAAAGATAGCATTGTTTGCCTTTGTCTTTATTTTTAGTATTGTGCAAGGATACGTGTTAAAGAAAACGGAGTCTCTGTGGGTCTGTATAGCAATTCATAGCATCAATAATTTCATGTCTTATTCGTTAGGGGCCTGATTTTCAATATTGAGAAGAGTGCCAGAATTATGATATAAGTATAATTTTTTGATGTATGATGATAAACCTTGCCAATATAGCAGATTTACAATAAAATATATCACAATAAGCAAAGGAAAAATGATGTGTAATTTAATAGGAGGATGTACATAGTGAAGGTATCTTCGAAAAAGTATTGTCTATTACTGGTTCTTATTTTGATGACAGGTCTACTTTCTGGTTGCACAGATAGTGCAAGCAAAGATATTAAAATCGGTATGGTATATGAGTTAACAGGAAACACTGCATCTTATGGTACTTCGGCCGCTGATGGTGCAAAATTAGCCTTTAAAGAAATAAATGCTAACGGTGGAGTTTTGGGAAAACAAATTAAAATAGTTACAGCTGATAATAAAGGTGAGCCTTCTGAATCTGCTAATGCTATGACGAAAGTTATTACCCAGGACAAAGTAATCGCTGTGACTGGTTTTACTGTTAGTTCCTGTGGGATTGCTGGTTCAGCTGTTGCTGAAGACAATAAGATTCCCCT
The DNA here is from genome assembly GCF_020819555.1 of Pelosinus baikalensis. Lineage (NCBI taxonomy): Bacteria > Bacillati > Bacillota > Negativicutes > Selenomonadales > Sporomusaceae > Pelosinus > Pelosinus baikalensis. The sequence continues at coordinate 327,892 of NZ_JAJHJB010000001.1, read as the reverse complement.
TGTAGCTGCAGCTACCGTCAACCCAAGAGTAACAGTTGACGAAAGAACCGGCAAGGTAAAGGATTACACATTTCGTGCCTGCTTTATTGACTCTTTTCAAGGTACAGTAAGTGCCAATTTCGCTTTAAACAGCCTCAAAAAATCAAATAGCGCTATTATGATTGATAATTCTAGCGACTATAGCAAGGGTTTAGCGCAGATCTTTAAAGACGTATTTATTAAAGGAGGGGGCCGAGTCGTTGCTGAAGAGGCATACCTCCAAAAAGATCAGGATTTTAAATCTATTTTGACTAAAATCAAGGCCCAAAATCCAGAAATAATATATCTTCCTGGTTATTATGATGATGTAGGTAAGATTATCAAGCAGGCTCGTGAACTAGGTATTACAGTACCTATTCTTGGTGGTGATGCTTGGGATTCACCTAGACTGGTTGAACTCGGCGGCCCACAAGCATTGAATAATACATATTTTACTAATTTTTATTCAGTACAAGATACCAATCCCGCATCTCAAGCCTTTGTTGAAGCATACAAGAAAGAGTATGGTCAAATGCCCGATTCTATGGCTGCCATGGGATATGACGCTGTTTATTTGCTGGTTGATGCAATCAAGCGGGCTAATAGTGTAGAGTCTGCTAAAATACGTGAGGCACTGGTTGCAACGAAAGATTTTAAAAGTGTAAGCGGAAGTATGAATCTGAGTTCTACTCATGATGCCATTAGAGGTGTAGTCATTATCGAAATGAAAGATGGCAAGCAAGTTTATAAAGAAACTATAATGCCATAGACACATGTAGTGTGAAAAAAATCTTCTTCCAAATTTATGTATAGATTTGGAAGAAGATTTTTGTGTTATATTAGGATGAGTACTATTTTTTGCTTGGGGTCATAGGATCGTCCAATGTGTGGATAAACAAGGCTACAAAGTATTGGGGCTGGATTAAGGTACGGAGAAAGTTATTAATAGTAATAATAAAAAAAATAAAAAATTAAAAAAACTATAGATAAATGAAGGGATTATATACATTGTAACGAACGTTGTAATTTTGTGAAAGTATTTATAGACTGTGATATTAATCAATTTAATTATTCCTTTTTTATGATACAATCGTCAAAAATAGATAAAAACATTAATTGAGAGATAAGGTTGATGTGCATACTTAACTTATATCTTGTATTTTGTATTCTGTATTCTGTATTCAAAAGTAGTAAATGCGCTGAGGAGTGGGGGAGAAAAACAAGCGGATATGATTTTGGAACGAATGGAATAAAGAAATAGATGACTATAATAGTCGGTGCTTTAAGCGTTTTAGTATAAAAAAGTCTGCCAAAAGAAAGTATGATGTCGGGTGTGAGTGGCAGACTACTATTGTAAGTAAGTCAAAAAAAGTAATTCTTTATCGAAGGAGGAGAGATAATATGTTGCAGGATTTTGGAAATATTGGTTTGTTACTGCTCGTTGCTTTAGTTTTTCCCCTATTAGCGTTAGGGACTGCATTTTTTATTCGTCCTCGTCCTCGCCAGCATGGCATAGAGAAATCTTTGCCCTATGAGTGTGGTGTAGATACGGTTGGCGAGACTTGGGTGCAATTTAGGGCAAGTTATTTTTTGTATGCTTTAGTATTTGTCGCTTTTGATATTGAAACTGTTTTTCTATATCTTTGGGCGATTAAGTTTCAGCAGTTAGGGAAGTTTGCCTTTATTGAAATGTTTATTTTCCTTAGCATTTTATTGGTAGGGCTAGGCTATGCCTGGAAGAAAGGAGCATTGGAATGGAAGTAACTAAACTAGAGTCACAAGAAGAGCAAGACAATGATTTGTTGCAGAAAAATATAATTTTAACAAGTTTGGATACCGTATTAAAATGGGCGCGAAGCAATTCACTGTGGCCATTGTCCTCGGGGCTTGCTTGTTGTGCAATAGAAATGATGTCGGCTGCCGCTGCGCGGTTTGATTTGTCAAGGTTTGGGTATGAGGTTTTCCGTGCTTCACCAAGACAAGCTGATTTGCTCATTGTGGCGGGTACCGTGACTTGGGCGATGGCTGGTCCATTAAAGCGTTTGTATGAGCAGATGCCTGAACCCAAATATGTCATCGCCATGGGCAGTTGTGCAAATTCTGGAGGCCCCTTTGCCGATTCATATTCGGTTGTTCCCGGAGTGGACAAGATTTTACCAGTCGATGTGTATATTCCCGGTTGCCCGCCCCGGCCGGAGGCTTTGATTCACGGAATGTTGGAATTAAAGCGCAAGATTAAGAATCCCGAGATTGCGAGGAGAAAGTCATGAGCAGCCGAGACATAAATAATTCATTGGCTGAGCTACAAGCTCGATATGTAGAGGACGTAAAAATTATTGGCGAGGAAGCGCAGACAGCTTTACTTGTAGAGCCACATCGTTTGCTAGATATACTCGAGTTTCTTAAAACGAACGAGTTGTATCAATGTAACATGCTGCGTAATCTGACGGCAGTCGATTATTTGGAATATATAGAAGTTGTTTATCATTTATATTCCTTGCCGCTGCGGCAGGCGATTACAGTAAAGACCCGTTGTGATATGGAAGATTCTCAAATTCCATCAGCCACCGTTATTTGGCCTTCTGCAAATTTTCAGGAGCGGGAAATTTATGATTTGCTAGGCGTAAGATTTACCGGGCATCCTGATTTGCGGCGTATTTTACTGCGGGATGAGTTTGATGGACATCCATTGCGCAAAACGTACAATACTGGTAATGCAGGGGAAGGAGGTAAGAGTTCATGTTAAAGACAGAAACCTTTACTTTGAATATGGGACCGCAGCATCCTAGTACGCATGGTGTATTACAAGTCGTACTGGAATTGGATGGCGAAACAGTAGTGCAAGCGATTCCGAATATGGGTTATCTGCATCGTGGTATTGAAAAGCTGGCGGAAAGTCGAACTTATGCCCAATTTATCCCCTATACGGATCGTTTGGACTATGTTTCATCCATGGGAAATAACTTAGGATATTGTCAGACGGTAGAAAAGATGATGGGCATTACGGTACCCGAACGTGCGGAATACTTGCGAATCATAATGACTGAATTAAATCGAATTGCCAGTCATCTGATTTTTATGGGGTCGCTGGCAATTGACCTTGGCGCTTCTACCGGAATGATGTTTGGTTTTCGCAGTCGTGAGCGGATTTTGGATTTGTTTGATATGGCCTGCGGTGCTAGGCAGACCTATACCTATATACGATTTGGCGGTGTCTCAGCTGATATACCGTCAGAATTTATCCCAGCACTACAGCAATTTTTGGCAGATTTTCCTGCTATGCTTGATGAATATCACCGTTTATTGACAGGCAATGAAATTCTGTATCACCGTTTAAAAAATACTGGCGTGATTAGTGGTCAAAGAGCATTAGAAATTGGTTTGACTGGACCTGCCTTGCGGGCCTCAGGCGTTGACTATGATATTCGAAAAGTGGAGCCATATGGTATTTATGACCGTTTTGATTTTAGTGTGCCACTAGGCCAAGTTGGTGATTGCTGGGACCGCTATATCGTCCGAATGGAAGAAATGAAGCAGAGCGCCAGTATTGTTACGCAGGCGCTGGAGCAAATGCCTGAGGGTACGGTTATGGCTACTATTCCTAAAGTGTTGAAGCCACCGGCTGGTGAGGTGTATCACTCTATTGAAAACCCGCGCGGCGAGCTTGGGTATTATATCGTTAGCGATGGCGGAACTACCCCCTATCGCCTTCATGTGCGTCGCCCTTCCTTTATTAATCTGCAGGTACTGAATGAAACCTGCCAAGGCTTGCTTATCGGTGATGTTGTAGCTGTACTGGCGACATTAGATTCATTGATGGGGGAAGTGGATTGCTAAAACTTTGTTAAGAGGAGTCATAACGCATGCAAGAGATAACAGGATTGTTTAAAATTGCAGAAATACTAAGAGATATTTTAGGACGCTTTCTACCTAACCCACAGTTAGTAGATATCTGCATGAGTTTAATAAATATTGGGGCTATTTTCACGATTATTTCCTTGACGGCAGTTGTATTGGTTTACACGGAACGAAAGGTAAGTGCCTTCATGCAGAGACGGTCAGGTCCTAACCGCGTCGGTCCAGGGGGTACGCTGCAGTCGGTAGCGGATATGATTAAGCTAATGGCAAAAGAGGATATTATGCCAGCTGGCGCTGACAAATGGATGTGGGTTTTGGCGCCGATGCTCTTGTTTATCCCCGCAGCTCTAGTTTTTGTAGTGTTTCCCTTTGATAATAAGGCTATTTTTGCGGATTTAAATATTGGTATTTTTTATTTTATAGCGATGTCCTCCCAGTCGGTTTTACCGTTTTTGATGGCAGGGTGGGCCTCTAATAACAAGTATTCTTTGGTAGGCGGTATGAGGACGGTCGCCCAAATGCTTAGTTATGAGGTTCCAATGGTGCTTTCGATTCTAGGAGTCGTGATGCTGGCGGGCTCGATGCGGATGAGCTCGATAGTAGCCGCGCAACAGAATACTTGGTTTATCCTTTTACAACCTATTGCCTTTGTGGTTTATGTTATTACGGCAACAGCAGAAATTAATCGAGCGCCATTTGACTTAGTCGAAGGTGAGTCAGAGATTGTTGCTGGGCCATTTACCGAATATACTGGCATGCGATGGGCTCTGTTCTTTTTGGCGGAATATGCAAATCTATTGGCGGTTTCAGCGATTGCAACCACATTGTTTTTGGGTGGTTGGAGTGGACCATGGCTTCCGGGCTGGGTATGGTTTTTTCTTAAAGTCGGCGGAATGATTTTCCTATTTATGTGGTTTCGCTGGACGTTTCCCAGGCTGCGCATTGATCAACTTATGTCTTTCGGATGGAAAGTGTTACTACCATTGGCGCTACTTAACATCATTGTTACCGGTATTGGCATGTATATTTACGAGTTTTTTAGTTAGGAGGGGAAGCTATGGTTGGTAAAGGATTATTAGAAGGCATGCGCGTAACCTTAAAAGCTTTTTTTAACAAAAAGGAAACGCTGCAGTATCCCGAAATAAAGCTAACCATGCCCGATCGTTTTCGTGGCGGTGAGCTGGAGTTAGACAATAAAAAATGCATCGCGTGCGGACTGTGCGCAAGGGCATGCCCTAATCATGTTATTGAGATGACTACAGGCATTGATGAGCAGAAAAAACGGCACTTAAAGTCATATCTATATCATTCAGGATTGTGCCTGTATTGTAACTTTTGTATTGAAGCATGTCCGACAAACGCTATTTGCTGGGACAAAAATTATGAGAATTCACGGTATTTTAAAGATGAATTGGATGTTGATTGTTTAGCGATTGCAAAGCAAAAGTCAGGGTTGACAACAGTAGACGTAGCCCAAACGGACAAGTCCAATGCTGAGCAAGAGGATACCCTTACGAGGAGGGAGCAGGAATGAATGAGCTGATCTACACTGTCGCGTTTTATATATTTGCAGCGATTACAGTAGCAGCTGCCTTTGGAGTTGTGACAAAAAGCAATCTTGTACACAGTGCATTACTGCTGGCTTTATGTTTTATCGGCGTAAGCGGTTTGTATGTGCTCTTGCAGGCGGACTTTTTGGCAGCAGTCCAAATTCTGATCTACAATGGGGCAATTGCTATTGTTTTTGTTCTTGGGACGATGCTTACTAGGCGTAGTCAGAGGCATGGGACGAATGATACGGAAGTAAATATTCCGTCCCGCGTAGTTACACTGGTAAGCGGCTTGTTTGTCGTTGTTACCTTGGGAGTCATAGCTACCACACCCTGGCATTATTCCAGCAGTGTGATTGTTGAAGATACCCCGTCGCTCCTTGCTCAGTTAATACTGACCGATTATATGGTGGTAATGGAAGCAGCGGCAGTGCTCTTGCTGGCAGCTATGATTGGTGCAATTGTTTTGGCAAAGGGAGTGGAAGAATGATTGGATTGGTTCATTTTTTAACAGTAGCAGCGATCGTATTTGCGATTGGTTTGTATGGGGTATTGAGCAAGAGAACGATCGTCGGTATTTTAATGAGCATTGAGCTGATGCTGAATGCGGTTAATATAAATTTAATTGCCTTTTCACGCTTTATAACACCGGAGGTTTTAACCGGACAAATATTTGCCATATTTACGATTACAGTAGCGGCTGCTGAAGTAGCAGTTGGAATGGCAATGATCTTTCGAGTATATTATGATCGGAACACGGTGCATGCTGCGAGACTTGATGAGATGCGCTGGTAAAATTGCATTAGAGAGTAGGTGAAGAATTTGTTTAACCAATATGCATTGTCTCATGCTGTGCTTATTCCGTTGTTACCGGCAATAAGCTTTATAATAGTGGGATTCTTTCTGCGCCGTCTCCCTGTATTGGCGGCGACGGTGTCTGTTTGCATGAGCTTAATCAGCTTTGCCTTGTCCTTAGGGGTAGGGTATGGTGTGATAACTCATAATATCACGGTGGATAATCCGTTGATTCAAAGAATACCTTGGTTTTCTATATCGGGACTCACTGTTGATATGGGGGTATATATTGATCCTATATCGGCTATGATGCTGTTCATAGTTACATTGGTAGCCCTGATGGTGCAAATCTATTCTATTGGATATATGCGTGGTGATGCCGGATTTGGACGTTTTTTTGCGTACTTGTCATTATTTGCATCTGCTATGTTAGGATTAGTGATTGCGGTTAACTTTGTACAGTTGTTTGTTTTTTGGGAATTAGTTGGGTTATGTTCTTATCTTTTAATTGGCTACTATTTCCACAAAGTTTCTGCGCGGGAAGCTGCTAAAAAAGCCTTCATTACTACGCGCATTGGTGATTTCGGGTTGCTGGTCGGAATCTTGTTTTTGCAGATTTTATTTGGTACGTTGGATTTTCAGCAGATAGCATCGAATGTGCCTCCATATGTTGCAGAGCATGGCACAAATTTGCTGACGATAGTAGCACTCCTCTTATTCCTTGGTCCTATTGGAAAATCTGGACAATTTCCGCTGCATGTGTGGCTGCCTGATGCGATGGAGGGTCCGACACCGGTATCAGCCCTCATTCATGCCGCTACTATGGTAGTAGCTGGGGTGTATTTGGTAGCTAGAGCTTTTTTCTTATTCAGTGTTTTGCCAAATGCAATGGAGGTAATAGCCTGGATCGGGGCGTTTACAGCTTGCTTTGCTGCTAGTATCGCCTTTACCCAGCGGGACATTAAACGCATTTTAGCGTATTCTACTGTCAGCCAGTTAGGTTATATGATGTTAGCGCTTGGGGTAGGCAGTGTTACGGCCTCCATGTTTCATCTTATGACACATGCCTTTTTCAAAGCATTGATGTTCTTAGCAGCCGGCGCGGTATTGCACGGTTTGCCAAATAAAAATGACATTTTTGAGATGGGCGGCTTGCGTCATAAAATGCCAGTTACTTTTGCCGCTATGACGATTGGGGTACTCGCTATATCTGGTATTCCGCCATTTGCTGGATTCTTTTCAAAGGATGAAATTCTATTGGCGGTTTCCCAGGTTAGTATGCCGTTATACACCATTGCCGTAGTGACTTCCTTTATGACAGCGTTTTATATGGCAAGATTGCTGATTGTCGTCTTTTGTGGATCGGAAAAACCAGACAACCATCCCCATGAGGCATCAATGTCCATGCGAATACCATTGGTAGTGCTTGGCGTTCTTGCTGTTGTTGGCGGGTATATACCTTATGCTAACCACTTTGGTGAATGGGTTCGTTTCGGTTCGGCCTCACACGAAGGTTTACATTGGGGTATCGCAGCAACGTCGACGGTATTGTCTATACTAGCGATTTCCTTGGCTTGGTTTATATACGGTTCGGGCAAGGTTTCACCTCATAAACTGTCCAGACGTTTCAGCACTTTATATAAGCTGAGTTTCCACAAATATTATATTGATGAGTTTTACCTGTGGCTCAATCACACCTTTGTTGATGGCTTAGGCAAGATTTTGTATTGGTTGGAGCTTCATTTTGTTGAAGGTATTGTAAATGGAATAGCTGGTTTACCCGTTGGGCTTGGCGATTTAGTGCGCAAAGGCCAGACTGGTAAGCTGCAGCGATACGGCTTAATCATGTTTGGAGCGATGCTAATCGTTGTAGTATGGTTAGTAATGCTTAGCCCACTATTTAAGGGTGTTTTATCGGGAGGTGATTACTAAAATGGTTGATTTTCCATTATTAACGGCAATTTTACTAACGCCTATCTGGGGGATACTGGTATTGTCCTTTATGCCGCGTGAAGCTGACAAAACGATAAAAATGATATCAGCTGTAACGATGGCAATCGCTCTCGGCTTAACTTTGTATGCTTACTGGGCCTATGATGTTAGCTTGGGCGGGCTGCAATATATAGAGAATGTCCCTTGGATTACCGAGCTTGGAGTATCGTACGCTTTAGGTGTGGATGGAATTTCCTTGCCGCTGCTGCTATTAACTATGCTGGTTGGTTTTTCCACTATCTTTGTTTCTTGGAATGTGGAGAATCGCTCTAAAGAATTCTTTATTCAATTGCTGCTCTTGGTAGTCGGTGCAATCGGAACGTTTGTATCCCAGGATTTGTTCATATTCTTATTGTTTTACGAACTAGGGATCATACCAAGTTACATTATGGTAGTTGTTTGGGGTTCTTCGGAAAGAGTGAGTAAAGAATATGCGGCGATGAAGCTGACAATTTACTTGTTATTAGGTTCAGCCTTCATGCTTGCCGGGGTTATCGCGTTATATGTGAATGCGTTTCCGGCAGGGATGCGAACATTCAGTATGCAAGTTCTAGCTCAGGCTCATATGATGGGGAATTTATCAGAAGATGTTCAAGTCTTCACATTTTTCTTATTGCTGCTTGGCTTTGGTTCTACTTTATCAATGTGGCCCTTTTATAGTTGGGCACCGGACGGTTATGCGGCAGCTCCGACAGGAGTATCTATGCTCCATGCTGGAGTGTTAAAGAAAATCGGCGGCTATGGTTTGATTCGAATTGGGTTGCTCATTTTACCGCTAGGGGTTAAATTCTGGGCGCCGTTTATTGCATTTTTTGCGGTGGTTAATGTTTTGTATGCTGCGTTTGTTACCATAGCGCAAAAAGACTTAAAATATATTGTGGGGTATTCGTCAATATCCCATATGGGATATATACTGATTGGCTTTGCAGCTTTAAATGTTATCAGCATTGATGGTGCGATTGCAAATATGTTTGCCCATGGGATAATGAGCGCCTTATTTTTTGCAATGATTGGTCTTGTTTATGACAAAACAAATACTCGGCAGGTTCTAAGTCTTGGTGGGTTAGCACATCAAATGCCACGTGTAGCTACTGGCTTTATGTTAGCTGGTATGAGCTCGTTAGGGCTTCCGGGGTTAGCCGGATTCATCCCCGAGTTTACGACCTTTGTGGGTGCATTTAAAGTTTACCCGCTTCATACTCTTCTGGCCATTTCCGGTATTGTTTTCACTGCGCTTTATATATTGCGCGTGCTGGCAAATGTGCTATTTGGTCCGCGGCGTGAAGAATTTGATACTTGCCGTGATGCTTCTGGAGTTGAATTAGTATCCCTTGTATTACTGGGGACTGTTTTAGTAGTAGTTGGTGTTTTCCCACAATTATTAATGGGTATGGTTAATAGTGGCATGGAGCCGGTAATGGCGTTACTAGTTAAGCTGCATGTTACGCCGACCTTGCTGGGAGGTGTTTTTCAATGAATATTGCGCTGTTGACCAGTGAGATAGCCGTTGTAATTCTTGCTTTGCTCATCATCGTCTTTGATTTATTGATGCCGCGTCAAGAAGCTCGCCGTAGTTTAGGGTATTTTGCAGTTTGTGGTCTATTGGGGATTCTAGTTTATACTTTTAACCAACATGGAGCTTCAGCTACGGTGTATCATGGTTTTTTTGTCGTCGATAAATTTGCTTTGTTTTTCAAGCAGTTGTTCATCGTGGCGACGATCTTAACACTGTTGTTTTCCTTTGATTATATAGAAGGACTGACTCACAATACTGGAGAATTTTATGCATTATTACTCTTAAGTTTAGTGGGTATGATGGTTATGGCGTCCGCAAATGATTTATTAACGGTGTTTGTTGGCTTGGAATTGATGACCATTATTTTTTATATTCTAGTTGGCTTTGATTTAAGAAGTAGTAAGTCAAGTGAAGCTGGCACAAAGTATTTGATTCTTGGTTCGGCAGCAAGCGCAGTTTTACTGTATGGTATGAGCTGGGTATATGGCTTTACCGGTAGCATTGTGCTGAGTGAAATCGCTGCTCATCTTACTGCTAGTCCGGCTATGTTGCTGGGATTAGGACTTATGCTTGCCGGTTTCTGTTTTAAATTGTCTATTGTTCCTTTTCATATGTGGGCTCCCGATGTTTATGAAGGTGCGCCGATTCCTGTTACTGCCATGTTGGCGATGGCATCAAAAGCTGCTGGAGTTGCGGTATTACTGCGGGTTTTCTTAGTAGCATTTGCTGATTTACAAGCCTATTGGTTGACTATTGTCAGTCTATTGGCTGGCCTAAGTATGATTGTAGGTATTATAGTCGCGATATGGCAGACTAATACCAAGCGAATGTTGGCCTATTCCTCCGTAGCGCAAGCTGGTTACATTTTATCGGGTCTCTTGGCTGCTGATGCAGCCGGAGTCAAGGGAATGTTATTTTATGCTGTGCTGTATATGGTGGCCAATGTTGGTGCCTTTGCTGTCACTACTGCCGTTAATAACCAATACGGTTCAGATAAGATTGACGATCTTTCTGGGTTGTCCCAAAAGTCGCCGTTCTTGGCGGTGGTTATGACGGTATCATTGTTGTCTATGGCAGGCCTTCCGCCAATGGCAGGTTTCGTCGGTAAGATGTATATATTTATGGCAATTACAGATAAAGGTTACTTCTGGATTGCTATGTTAGGGCTTGTAATGTCGATGGTTTCGGTGTATTATTACATGCTTGTGGTCAAAGTGATGTACAGTAAGGAAGCAAAGAATGAGCAGGAGTTTACTGCTAGTGTATCACTGCGTATTGTGGCTCTGATTAGTTTGATTGCAACATTGTTTATTGGTATATACCCTGGGCCATTAGCTGAGCTAGCAAATGTTGCTGCTCGGTCGTTGTGGTAAAAGAAAAGGAGTTTGTCCTCCAAAACTTTAAATTAAAGCTTTAGCAGCTATAAATGATACGGAGAACTATATCATTGGTAATGGCAAAAAAGGGCCTTAATCCTTGAAAGATCAGGGATTAAGGCCTTTTTAATTTTGAATTCACATGATGGTAATAAAGGTTGAGCTTTAAAGCTAAACACAAAAAAGTTCCCCTCAAAATATTGGCATAGATAAAAGATTATGTTATACTACGTGAGTAAAATATATATTGGCTGATCAGAAAACTGAAGGCTAAGGAAAAAACGCTTAAGCGTTTCCTTGGCCTTTTTATTTTTCTTTTTACGGAGAAGGTAGATAATCGAAGGGGAAAAGAGCAAATTAGTTGTTATCTATGCATGAAAGATACGTATCAACAATAGTATTTTAAAAAGTCATTGCGAAATCTAATTTAATCGCGGATGTATTATTTACGAAAGGTAGGAGAAATATGAGTAATTATTTAGCAGTAAGCATCAATATCTTAGCAATACTTGGAATCGTGTATATCTTATATTATATGCAACGTAAGCATGTGAGTTTTGGGGTACGAGTCATGGCAGGACTTATATTTGGCGTTCTATTTGGCGGTGTATTGCAGAATACTTTTGGTGGTTCATCAGACGTTATCAAACAATCAAATAGTTGGTTTGATGTAATAGGATCGGGTTATGTACGGTTGCTCAAGATGATTGTTATGCCGTTGATTATCGTTTCGATCACATCGGCTATCACGAACCTGAAGGATATTAAAATCCTTAGTAAAGCCGGAGGGCTAATCATCGGGATACTGTTATTCACCACTGCTATTGCGGGTGCTATTGGAGCAGGGTCTTCCTTAGCATTTCATTTGACGGCGGAGGGGTTGCAGGTAGGTGAAGCTGAGCTGGGGGCTACGAAAAGCGTCGAAGGAAAATTTACCTCATTTAAGACAAAACCTGTGCAGCAGCAGTTGATAGAAATCATTCCGACTAATCCTTTTTATGCTATGACAGGTCAAGGCAGTGCGGATACATTATCGGTAGTTTTCTTCTCAACCTTGATTGGTATTGCTGTGTTGGCCATTAAGAAAGCGAAGCCTCAATCAGCGGAATTTTTTGTGAATGCGATAAAGACAGCGAATGATATCGTGATGCAGCTTGTAGATTTTGTATTGATATTGACGCCCTATGGAGTGTTGGCGTTGATGACTAAATTTGTATCTACAAGTAATTATGCCGATATTTACCAATTAATTCAGTTTGTAATTGCTTCTTATGTAGCACTTATTATTATGTTTATAGTGCATCTGATAATACTCTCTTTAATGGGATTCAATCCCGTTACTTATGTCAAAAAGGTCCTACCTGTGCTGGTTTTTGCCTTTACATCACGGACAAGTGCGGGGACACTTCCGCTGACTATCCAAGCACTGATCAATAAGTTGGGGGTTCCTTCAGGTTATGCAAATTTATCGGCTTCTTTCGGAGTAAGCATTGGGCAGAATGGCTGTGCTGGCATATACCCAGCAATGCTGGCAGTGATGGTTGCTCCTACAGTGGGAATTAATCCTCTTGATCTCGCTTTCCTGGTTAAGCTTGTGATTATTGTTGCTATCGGTTCTTTTGGAATTGCTGGTGTTGGCGGCGGTGCTACCTTTGCAGCTCTGATCGTGCTTTCCACAATGGGTTTGCCAGTGGGGATCGTCGGTTTGCTGATAGCCATTGAACCGTTAATTGATATGGGAAGAACTGCGCTGAACGTAAGTGGAGCCATGGTCGCTGGCGTTGCTACTAGTAAAATAATGAATGAGATTGACACAGCAACTTACAATCAAGAAATACTTGAAGTGAATCCGGAATAAATTTCTATTAAGTATAAATAAGCACTATTTGTCATTTTACTGACAAATAGTGCTTTGGTTTAGTGCGCCCAGCAGTATCAAACACCACTAAATAGCTGTTTGGCAGAGCCTTGGCAATTAGCCTGCTTACAATTCTTCTCCCCGAGTAGCAATCATTTGCTTATACCAATGGAAAGATAATTTTTTCTTTCGTGCTAAATTATTAGTATGATCTACATAAATAAAACCATATTGTTTCTTATAGCCATTCAACCAGCTCAATAAATCAATGACTGACCAAGCATAATAACCTTTCAGATTAATGCCTTCTAAAATACCTTTTTTTACAGCTTTTAAATGTTCTTCAATATACTTAATTCTAGGTATATCGACAATTTCATCTTGAATAATCGGATCCTCATCACCTATACCATTTTCAGTAATATACATTTTAACATCACCGTATGCCACTTTTAACATCCGTAGTCCCTCTAAAAAGCCTTCAGCGGAAATTTCCCAACCCCATTTAGTATATACTTTATCCGCCATTTTTACGGTTTTATACACACCATCAAAAGATGCATTACCAGGTGCACCTGTTGACTGTTCTCGACTTTTAGGCGTGGAGTCTTCCTGCACATCATTCTTCGCGACTCTCTGTGGTTGGTAATAATTCAGTCCAATAAAATCATTTTGTGGTGCAGCGACCTTTAGGATATCTAATTCTTCTGCTGTCCATTCTGGGGTCCACCCCTTCTCTGCCAATTGCTTTACAACATACTCTGGATACGTTCCTAGCAAAATAGGGTCATAATACCAAGCCGTGGAATATTGATTAGCATGATAGGTAGCTTTTTCGTTTTCAGCATTATTGTCGATGCTGAATGCTGGATTAAATACATGCGTAATACCGATTTCACCAAATTGCTTCATTTTCTTATAATCACTGACCGCTCTAGCATGAGCTGTAAAGACATTATGCGTCGCTTGAAAATATTTCTTAGGATCGCTCAATATCCCTGGTGGATGTGCTCCTAACAGATAGCCATGACCACAAAATATTACTGTTTCATTGAAAGTAATCCAGTGCTTTACCCTATCGCCAAATGCTTTGAAACAAACATTGGCATACTTTACAAATGCATCCGTTGTCCGTTTATTCGTCCAGCCCCCATTCGCTTCTAGGGGTTGGGGTAAATCCCAGTGATACAAGGTTACAAAGGGGACAATCCCATAATGTAAACATTCATCAATCAGATTATTATAGAATTCGATACCTTTGGGATTGATTTCACCATCACCGTCGGGAATAATTCTTGCCCATGATACTGAAAAACGATACGATTCCAATCCCATTTCTGCCATGAGTTTTACATCTTCTTTATACCGATGATAGTGATCTACTGCTACATCACCATTCGTTGCCTCAAATGTCTTGCCGGGAATTTTAGAAAACAAGTCCCAATTGGATACTCCTTTACCATCTTCATTCCATGCGCCTTCAACCTGATACGATGCGGAAGCTGCTCCAAACAGAAAATCTTTAGGAAATCTCATATACGTTATTCTCCTTTTTATATTTAGAAGTGTATTTATATTTTTCAATATACTTAAAGGCATTCATTCCTCGGAGCAAAATTTCATTTCACTCTCTTCACCATGCGAACTTTCTTCTTTGCATAATTCATTATATATTCATACGAAAGAGCGGTGCAATTGTGATAAAATAGAACTGCACTAGTACAGTTGAAAGGGTGTTAGTATGAATACGATCTATGTACGAATAGCCATGGATATTGAAAAGAGTATCCAGGTCGGGGACTATCAACTCCATAAAAAACTCCCCTCTGTCAGAGACTTGTCTGAAAAATACAGCTGCTCACAAGGTACTGTTATTAAGGCATATGAAACACTGAAAAATAAGCATCTCATCTATTCTCTACCGCAAAGCGGTTATTATATTGTGGAGAATGTCATTAAAACTGAGAACATTGATACTGCGATCGTAGACTTCTCTACAGGTAATTTATTAATGCGTGATATGCATATACCTGACCTTAACCATTGCTTGAATAGAGCTACGGATATATACCAGGATCTATCCTTATCACATACTGTCTATGGTGTAGAATCATTACGAAAATTATCCGTCAAGTACTTAGCTGATTTTCAAGTATTTACTCCGATGAATAACGTCTTTATTAATTTAGGTATTCAACCAGCACTCAGTATTTTGGCACAAATGCCTTTTCCTAATGGCAAGAATGCGATCTTGATCGAACAGCCAACCTATAAATACTTTATCGACTTTCTGAAATTTTCTGGTGCCCAGGTGCTTGGAATTCGCAGAGACGAGCAAGGAATTGATCTAAATCGATTGGAGGAACTTTTCAAAAAAGAACCTATCAAATTTTTTTATACTGTTCCTCGTAACCACAATCCATTAGGTACAACCTATCCAAAAGCACAACGAAAGGCCATTGCCGAACTAGCCGCTCGATATGATGTATATATTGTGGAGGATGACTATTTCGGAGATATCTCTTTCGATCCCAAATACGATCCCATCTATGCGTATGGTGACCATCATCATCACATCTACTTGAAAAATTTTTCTAAAATACTCCCCTGGATTCGAGTGGGAATTGTAGTTATCCCCACTGATCTTTTAAATATCTTTACAGAACATACACGTTTCTCCTATTATTATTCCTATTTTTCAGCTTCTTTGATATCACAAGCCACGTTAGAAATTTATATTCGCAGTAATATACTAAAAAAACATGTCCAATCAATAAAAAAAGAGCTCTCCGAGAGATTGAAATGTCTAGATAACAATTTTCGTAACTTGGCTACCTATAATATAGAATGTATCGGTGGCAAAACGGGCTATTATTCTTATTTGAAGCTGCCAGATTATATAAATGAGAATCGGTTTATTGAGAATCTAAAAAAGCGTCATATTCTCATCGCTGGCGGAAGTAATTACTCTTTTTACATCGATAACTCTTGGCGTGAAAAAGGAATCCGACTGAGCATTGCGCGTACCAATAAAGCTGCTATTAACAAGGGTTTTGAGATAATCTACGAAGAATTGAAGCGCCGTTAAGACTAAAAGCGCAGGAAGGTTCGGAACCATTTTCAAAAGAACTAAATGAATCGAATAGGGATATGACGAAGCAAAAAAAATGAAATCAGAACTCATTTTTCACTTTACTTTTGCTTGCAATCCCTAAAAAAAGTAATATAATTAGGAATAGGTGGAAATTAAAAAAGTCGCCGTGTCCTGAGAGTGTTGCAAGCACTCCCAGGCACGAGCAGGTGTGGTAGCACCTACACGTAACAGCTAGCTGTCTACGACGACAATTTATTATACCGTGATCTTTCCTTGAAAACAAGGGATGCATTATTCGGAATAGTAATATTGTGAGTTTTGGCAGAGGCTTAGCGTCTGCGCGCAGTCAAGACGAAGCAAAGCGCATGTGTAGGTTGAAAAGACCTCGCATATGCGTTTTTTTAATTTCCCCTGAAACAAACTGTATGCTGGTTTCTTCTATCCTGAACTGCGGATAGAAGAAACCTCCTACAGGATGAAGATGGGGGGATATAAATTGGTAGCAATCCAAGGTAAGACAAGAGTATACAGTTGGGGTAAAAGCACCGTACCAGCGCGTGGCGGGGACTCCTCCTCGCCACAACGAAGGGGAGATCTTCGTTCCATTTACGAAGCAAAAGACGCGATTCCTGGGAAAATGAGGATACTGTAAATGTACAGAACCTACAGAACAACGAAAGACACGATTATGGGTGTGGAAACAGAGAGCACTGACATTACGTTTAAATTGATTACAGATTTGGATGGGAAAGAGTATGTGATAGTCAAGAAGCAAAAAGAAGATGCTATATATCATCTTTCACTGGTTGGAAAAATCACTGAAATAGTTCACGAAATTTCATTCGAAGAATATAGAGACATTACCTATGCACGATTAGATAAGGAATTGTTAGAGCAAGGAATCAAACCCAGGAGACGGCAGAGCATGTGAAAAGCAGCGGAGCAGGTCTTTTTGCTGGAAGAAACAGCAGCTTGCCACCTGAAATAGGCGGCAAGCTGCTGTTCATGTAAAGTGGACAAATATTAAGTGCGTTTTAAAGTCTTGTTTGTGTAATGTCTGGACCGGTTAGGCAGTGAGAAGCGAAATAGTGTACCCTGTCCCGGAAGGCTTTCCACAGAAATTTGGCCGCCATGACTTTCGATAATCCATTTAACGATAGAAAGGCCGAGCCCTGCACTGGTATCTTCCACGCTTTTTCGGGAGGGATCAACCTGATAGAACCTGTTCCAAATTTGAGGCAGGTCATCAGAGGCAATGCCAATGCCATTATCTTCAATGCTGCCGAGCACGTCTTCTTTGAGCTGGTGGAGCTCAACTTTAATCCAGCCATTTTGCCGCCCGTAACGTATGGCATTTTGTAATATTAATAATAGACGCATGATCGAGGTTTGGTCGGCAACAATGATAAGGTTGTCGTCAATTGCGGTATGGATGGTGATATTCTTTGATTGAGCAGTTATCATGAGTTCATCGATGACCATATTGGCTATTTCACTCAGGTTGACGGTCTCAAAATCAAGCTGTGCCGATTGATGGTCTGTACGGGCGAGTAACAGTAAAGAAGATACTAAAGCCATCATTTTTTTTGCTTGCTGTTGAATCACCTGCAGGGCGTCCGCTGTTTCGGCGGGGTTGTCTCTCTGGGTCAGGCCATATTCCGTGTGGGCCAGGATAACAGAAAGTGGTGTTCTGAGTTCGTGGGAAGCATCAGAGGTAAACTGACGTTCTTTTTGAAAAGAGAGCTCTAACTGATCCAGCATATGGTCAAAGGTTTGTGCTAGGTCATCAATTTCGTCTTTGCTGCCGCTTAGCTGGATGCGCTTGGACAGGTCGCCGCTATTCTCAATATCTGCTGCCGTTTTTCTGATCAGGCTGACTGGCTGAAACGCTTTTTGGGTAATCAGCCAGCCGCCAAAAGCAGCTAATAGGGCTAGAAACGGAAATAGAATTACGCAAATTAATAAAATATAAGTGCGTGTCTCATAACTTGCATTAAGAGAGACGATTCCCCGGATCCATAATGCTTCCGGCCAGTTAGTACTGACGTAAAGGTCATAGACCAGCCAATGGACTTCACCTGATTGAATGGTTTGGATCTGGTTGTTGTGCAATGGCACAGATGAAGAAAATCCAGACGGTAATAATCCTTTAATTAGAACTTGCTCCCTGTTATAAATAGAGATGCTGATACCGTCATCAAAATATTTTAATTTATGGAAGTCGAAGGTTCCATTTACATACTGAATGTCTTCAACGATATCATAGACTTCATCCTCTAGCTCACGCTGCAATTCAAAAACCAGAATTCTATCGGTGCTAAATGCGAGAATGCCTAAGATAATGCAGAGAATTAAAACAATCAGCCCCGTATACCAAACAGTGATTTTAGTTTTAATTGACAGTGGTTTCATAAGTTCTCCTGCAGAACATAACCCGATCCGCGTACGGTATGAATTAACTTCTGCTCAAAGCCGTCATCAATCTTTTGACGTAAATAACGAATATATACATTGACTACATTGGAAGCACCTTCGAAATCGTAGCTCCAGATGTGTTGCTCGATTTTATCCCGGGATAGAATGATACCTTTGTTGTGAAGCATATACTCCAGAATGGCGAATTCCCTGCCGGATAAAATGATTTGTTTTCCACCTCTGATTACTTTGCGGGTACTGAAATTTACAATTAGATCAGCAACCGAGATAGTATCACATTGAATATCTGTCTGCCGGCGTACTAGTACACGCAGCCTTGCCAGCAGTTCTTCAAAAGCAAACGGTTTTATCAGGTAATCGTCGGCACCGGCATCCAGGCCTTCAACCCGGTTCTCAATGCTGTCTTTAGCGGTCAATAAAAGAACTGGCGGACTTTCTTTTTGCCGGCGAAGCTTTTTTAGCAGGGAAATTCCGTCCAGTTTGGGCAGCATCCAATCCAGAATTACAACATCATATGTTGTTGTTTCCAAATAATAGCAATAAAAATACTGCAATGGTAGCAGAAGTAAAAACTAAACTAAGAGGGGGAGCTTAACCGTAAAGCTGAATGAGAGTGATGTTGCAGCAATCGTACTGAGTGAGTTTCCCGGCTCACAAATTGGTCAGGTAAAGCTGGAATCAGATGATGGATATCGGAAATATGAAGTTAAATTTGCAAATGGTTCGATTCGTGGCGAAATGGAGATTAATCCGGAGACTGGTGTCATCCTGGAAAGATATATCAAATATTAGCAATTAAATAACAGACCAAGCCCCCTAATCGTAGCATTTTACGATAGGGGGCTCTTCATTTGAAAAAAGACGCAAAGGATTTATGATATTCCCTTGCTCTTTTTTCAAAATCAATTTCGTATTAAATAGTCGAATTGGCTTTGAGCCGCTTTCCAATGATTTGAACACGACTGTAATACTTATCTCCTTGGCACTTACATTTAGCTAATTTAGTAGTGCCGCCCTTATAATCAGTGGTATTATATATTATATTAGTCATTATAAGGAAGGCGCATAATTTTACTCTGATCCATTCAATGAATTTGCCAATTCTGTAAAAGATTCGCCGTTTGGATCAAACAGCGAATTTTAAAATAGTAAGAAATAGCAGTCTGCAGCCCGGAATGGGCGATAGACTGCTATTCATTTTATAGAAGGAATTTAGAATTTGAGAAAAAAATAACTAAGAATGCAAGCGTTCTTTTTGAAAAAGGGGTGCAGTATAATTGCCGAATATCTGCAAAATACTTTTGAGACAGGTGAAATTGACGAAAACGCAGTATGTCAGGAATTCCGACATACTGCTGAAGATGGCGAATCAATTTAACTCATACAATAACGAGCTAACCATCCAAGACTTGCTCCAATCATAACAGAGGGAAGAAACATTTTTAGTACCTTAATTGTTATTGCTGTGGAAAGACACCCTATAAGAACCGGAAATGAAATAACTAGTTGACCATCCATTGGTACTAAGATTTGTTTGATGATAAGTGCTGAAATAATTCCAATAGGAACATAATTAAAATATAATCGCAAGGTAGCATTCATCTCTCGCCCTGCCATGATTTCGATGCCTATGATGCGTGATATATAGGTAGAAGCTGCTAACAATCCGATAAGAATCCAGTAATTAAGCATTTTGAGACCTCCTATTTAAATAAAGACCCGCAAGTGGTGACAAAATACCGGTAATGATAATTGTAAATTCATTACCCGGCATTGAATATTCAAGTCCAGACGCTATTACTACTGCAGTGAGTGCTGTTGCAATTACCGGTTTTCCTTTAAGACTGGGGATAATAAGAGCGATAAAAGTAATCGGAAACGCTAAGTCTAATCCCCATCTTTGAGGATCAATTTGGTTTCCAATTAAAGCCCCTATGAGCGAAGAGAGGGTCCAAGCTGCATAAAAAGTACCAGTAATTGTTCCAAAATAAAGAGGGTCCGGTCCATATTTTGTAAACCTTGAAACTCCTAAAACAAAAGGTTCATCTGAAACACCAAAAGCTAACAGCCACTTCCAATTTTTAGCAGGTGCAAGACCTTCAGCTAGGGCAGCTCCGTATAACAAATTGCGCAAGTTCAACAAAATGGAGGTGAAAAGCACACTGGCTAGACTTGCACCCGTCGTTAACATTGCAACCGCTACCATTTGTACGGAGCCGGAAAACACTAACAAGGACATTGCTACGGTGCCCGCTAAACTAAAATTAGCTTGAGTTGCCAGCACACCATAAGATAAACCATATGCTGCAATAGCGATTGCTAATGGTAAAGCTTCGGTAAAACCAGTTCTTATGGTTACTTTTTTTTCGTCCATATTAACAACAGCTCCTTGTTTTATCATGCATTACATTAACTGCTCGAATAAAAATAATTCATACTAATGGGATCTCTCTGATCAAAAGCGAAAAAGGCAATGGTGTAAAATAGGTACTAAAATGGTATAATAAAATTTACATATAGATTATTATAATATAATAAACATTGAATTGGTATATTAAATTTTACTTTTGGTTTATTATATTATAAAAAAGACTTAGAAAAAGCTGGTCTTTTGATCGAGGGAGGAAAAAATGAACATCGAAAAGCCTTGGGGTGAAAGGGATGTGGGGAAGTATATTGGCATCAATCTGCGGCAGTTCCGAGCGAATAAAGGAATTAGTATAGATGTTTTGGCCAAACAAATCGGGGTTAGTAAATTAACATTACTCAATATCGAACGTGGAGAAGCCAATCCTACGTTGTCCGTAATTTGGAAAATCGCAAATGGCCTAAAAATCCCAATAACCGCTCTATTGTCTATCGAATCGGATGTCTCCATCAGTCGGAAGAAAGATGGGATGAAGCTGATCAGTTCAAATGATGTATTTGTCGCTGAGCCTTTGTTTCGTTCCCATGGTTTGATTGAGCTTTATCGGGGATACTTACAACCTCGAGGGGAGTATCTGTCAGAGGCACACCAACCGGGGGTGATGGAATTTGTTACCGTCATGTCTGGTCAATTGACGGTGGAAGTAGACGGCGAGGCTCATCATTTGGATGATTACGATTCCATTCGTTTCAAAGGGGATCGTCCACATAAATATGCCAACCCCTCTTCCTCTTTAACCATGCTGCATTTTGTCATTTCTTATAATAATCTTTAATAGGTCTGTTTCCCAGAATATCAGCATGACTAAGGCAACCCGCCATTTATAGTACAATTTCTTATAAGTACTCTTAAGAATTCTAAGAGCACACGTGAATTTGTAAGTATTTGATGTTCTTGATGATTAGGTCGCTCATTTGACGATGATCTGCAATAGTTTTGGATCTTAATAAATGGCATATATATTACATATATGGTAAAGTTATCCACAAAAATGTGTGTTACTAACAGCTTTATCCACACGAAAACACTGTCTTGTCTCAATTTAAAATGTCCCCTATAAAGTAGACATTAAAAAGTCTACTTTATAGGGGACATTTAAATTAGGTGGACGGCTCTTTTTCTTATTTATTGAATATCCAACCTGTAACCAAAAATCCTCAAAAAACATAAAATATAATGTAAACCAATTATGTTGAAAAGGAGGAATAAATATGGGATTTGGCGGTGGTAGTGGCGGCTGTTGGTTTGTCATCGTCATAATTATTATTCTTTTGTTGTTCTGCGGCTTTGAAGACGATTGCAGCACTACATGCTAAAATCCAATTCATCCGCATAATATAGCTATCCACAAAGGTTGCCTTACTCTTAAAATAGTGAGGTAGCTTTTTTTTATTAGATATTATTTGAGGTGAGCGTGCAGGTAACTGCTTATAAATGCAACTAATGGGTATCCTCCAATGTTAAAATTCAGCATGAATACTGTTTAAATTGCAATGTCCTTGATTTTTCTGTTGAGGTATCAAGGACATTGGTCTGCGTGCACTTCTAAAACAAATCTTCTGAGTACAGTTTCGTCATTATATTTCAGTAACAATTATATGCCACTTGCATATGATAATGTAACGATTAAAAAGGGG
This sequence comes from Pelosinus baikalensis, assembly GCF_020819555.1. Classification (NCBI taxonomy): domain Bacteria; kingdom Bacillati; phylum Bacillota; class Negativicutes; order Selenomonadales; family Sporomusaceae; genus Pelosinus; species Pelosinus baikalensis. Next base: position 305,334 of record NZ_JAJHJB010000001.1, on the reverse strand, counting down.
GTGCTTTTCCTATGCCTCAACCATCAGTAAACCTTGGGACGGCCACCAGTTTCGCAGTTCTGGCCGGAGCTGGGATTACCAACACTGGTCCAACCACGATTATCGGCGATGTGGGTACGTTCCCAATTACATCAGAAACTGGCTTTGGCTCTGTCACATTGATCGGTACGAACCATGGGGGGGACGCTGTCACTCAGCAGGCAAAAACTGACTTGACCACCGCATATAACGATGCTGCCGGACGAATACCTGCGATCGTCGTGGCCGGGGATCTTGGCGGGTTAACCCTTGTCCCCGGAGTCTACAAATCTACGTCCTCACTTGGGATAACAGGTATTCTCACGCTCGATGCCCAGGGCGATCCTAATGCTGTCTTCATCTTCCAGATGGGTTCTACACTCACCACAGCATCGGGCAGCAGCGTGAATCTCATCAATGGCGCCCAGTCTTGCAATATATTTTGGCAAGTTGGCAGTTCTGCGACTCTGGGAACAGGCTCTACCTTCAGGGGAAATATCCTGGCTTTGGCATCCATCACAGCGACGACCGCCGCAACAGTGGATGGTAGATTGCTGGCTAGCGTTGGTGCTGTTACATTGGACACTAACACTATCACAATATCAACATGTGCAGTTTCCCTGAGCCTTACCAAGGTATGTCCCATTCCCACTCCTCCAAACACCAGCTTTACTGTCGGGGATACGGTAACCATCACTCTTACAGTTACCAACAGCGGCTCTACTGCTGCCACCGACGTTACGGTCCTGGATCAGATTAACATACCTGCAAATGTACAGATCAGCAGTTTAACAACGAATCCATTGGCAACCTTAATTGCCCCGCCTGCAGGACCATACTCGAATACCAACATACTGATTACCTGGACCGGATTGACCATACCCGCTTTTTCATCACAAGTGCTGACTGTGACCTTTACGATCTTGGCCGCCCCAACGCTAGGTGGCGTGATCACAAATTTGGACGCCGGCATCGGAGTATTAAGTGGAACCCCTCTATTTACGTGCACCATTCCTGTGTCAACCGGGGTTTTCCTGAGTCTTACCAAAGTATGCCCCACTCCCACTCCTCCAAATACCAGCTTTACTGTCGGAGACACGGTAACTATTACTCTTACAGTTACCAACAGCGACGCTGTTGTTGCCACCGGCGTTACGGTCGTGGATCAGATTCGCATACCTGCAAATGTGCAGATCAGCAGTTTAACAACGAATCCATTGGCAACCTTAATCAGCCCGCCTACGGGGCCATACTCGAATACCGACATACTGATTACCTGGACCGGATTGACCATACCCGCTTTCTCATCGCAAGTGTTAACTGTGACCTTTACAATATTGGCCGCCCCGGCACTAGGTAACGTGATCACAAATCTGGATGCAGGCATTGGAGGATTAAGCGGCACCAATCTATTCACGTGCACCATCCCTGTGTCAACTGGGGTTTTCCTGAGCCTTACCAAGGTATGCCCCACTCCCATTCTTCCGAACACCCACTTTACTGTCGGCGACACGGTAACCATTAATCTTTTTGTTGCCAACACCGACTCTACCGATGCCACCGGCGTTACGGTCGTAGATCAGATTCACATACCTGCAAATGTGCAGATCAGCAGTTTAACAACGAATCCATTGGCAACCTTAATCAGCCCGCCTACGGGACCATACTCGAATACCGACATACTGATTACCTGGACGGGATTGACCATACCCGCTCTTTCAACAAGAGTGTTGACTGTGACTTTTACGATCTTGGCCGCCCCATCGCTAGGTAATGTGATCACAAATTTGGATGCAGGCATCGAAGTCTTAAGCGGCACCAATCTATTCGCGTGCACTATCCCTGTGTCAACTGGGGTTTTCCTGAGCCTTACCAAGGTATGCCCCGCTCCCATTTTTCCAAACACCAGCTTTACTGTCGGAGACACGGTAACCATTAATCTTACGGTTATCAACAGTGAATCTACCGATGCCATTGGCGTTACGGTCGTGGATCAGATTCGCATACCTTTGAATGTGCAGATCAGCAGTTTAACAACGAATCCATTAGCAGCCTTAATCAGCCCGCCTACGGGGCCATACTCGAATACCGACATACTGATTACCTGGACCGGATTGACCATACCCGCTTTCTCATCGCAAGTGTTGACTGTGACCTTTACGATCTTGGCCGCCCCATCGCAAGGAAATGTGATCACAAATGTGGATGCCGGCATTGAAGTCTTAAGCGGCACCAATCTATTCACGTGCACCATCCCTGTGTCAACTGGGGTTTTGCTAAACCTTATCAAGGTATGTCCCACTCCCACTCCTCCAAACACCAGTTTCACTGTCGGAGAAACCGTAACCATTACTCTTGCGGTTATTAACAGTGCTTCTACCAATGCCACCGGCGTTACAGTAGTGGATGCTATTAACATACCTGCGAATGTGCAGATCAGCAGTATAACAACGAATCCAGTGAATTCCTTAATTGGGCCGCCGATCGGACCATACTCAGATACCAACGTATTGATTATTTGGACCGGATTGACGATCCCCGCTTTGTCAACAAGAGTGTTGACTGCGACTTTTACGATCTTGGCGGCGCCAATACGAGGTGGAGTGATCACAAATGTAGACGCTGGCATTGGAGTATTAAGCGGCACCGATCAATTTACGTGCTTCATTCCTGTGTCGGCAATCATACCCCAGCGCGGGATCCCCTTGTGGTAGAAAGTTGTCACAGGAAGGAAATTTACTAAGACAGAGGCTACCTTCAAGTTCAAAGCTTTGCAGGAAAAAATATTCATAAGCAAATTTGGTGGCGTGGCAGGTGAGAGAGATGCAAGGGAACATACAAAAAAAGTGGACGATTTTAATCTACGCCAACGGTAACAATGACCTGGAGCCGGAAATGTGGCGAACCTTTTTAGAGGCTCAAAGTATCGGCTCTAATGATGATACCAATGTTATTATTCAGATCGGAAGAGCGGAAAGAAGCCTTGTCGGAATCATAAGACCCTTTATTCCATTACCTGGCACCAATGAAAATTGGGTTGGTGTAAGACGTTACTTTTTAATGAAAGATCAATCGATCTTACTTGGGGACTTGGGGAATCAAAATATGGCGGATCCCCTGAGTCTCTATGATTTTATCAAATGGGGAAGGCAACACTACCCTGCTCAGCAAACTATGCTGGTACTTGGTGGGCACGGCTGCCAGTTTGCTGGCTCTATGACGGATTACAGTCAAGAGATACCTTATCTGATGGGGCTGCCTGAAATGAGCCAGGCCATTCACCTAGCCTGCCAAGAAGGTGGGCACTTTATCGATTTACTGGTAATGGACACCTGTTATTTTAATTTTATAGAGGCCATTTATGAACTGGGGCAATATCAATCTCCATCCATTCGTTACGTCTTGACCTACATACTGAATGGCCCCATTTACGGATTGCCCTACCATCGGGTGATTCAAAGGGTACAAAAATACCCGGAAGGTGACGTGAAGCATCTAATTTTTGATCTGGTCAACGCTCTAAACTTAGACTTGGTGGCTTTTGAAATTTGCCACCATAAATTGGAGGAAATCAAAAAAGGCTTTAGTGAGTTGGCTGCTTGTTATTTAAAGCATAGGCAGGTTCAGAAAAGCCTCGGTGACTTACTAACCGCCAATTCAGAGAATCCCTGGAATCATCTTTCATTGGTTGTAGCTCATCTAGCTCGTTCCCTTATCGTTTACGCAAAATCTTCCGTTCAACCCGCTGCGTTTCTGAATGTAGCAAATACAACAACCACTGATCGATATTGTATTGATTTGTACTCTAAATTGGCGTTTGCTCGAAATAATTACTGGACGTACTTGTTAAGTAATGAAACCCTGGCTCCAGATCAAGTCTGCCAGGATTCCCTTGCGTTAAAGCCATTGGTACTATCTCCTCAGGCCATTGATGCGTATATTTCAATCATGAATCCATTGGCCAGTATGGAAGAGAAAATATCCATCTTTCAAAACTTAGTGAATTATAAAAAGTGGGTTTGGAAATAGGAGGTAGGCACTACTACGCCAGATGCTTTTGATTAAAATAGAATGGGGCTGTCTCTCATAGGTTCGAAAATACCTATTTTGAGACAGCTCATTTTTCTGATGATGTAAGCATAGGCGCTTGCTTGATAGAACCGCTTTAACACTTAACTTGAAATGTTGAGTTATTTAACAAAACAGGCAATAAGGCGCTCCAATGCCCAATCGACAATAGCGGCCATGGCAACTGCGCAAGCGAGGGGATTGCCGCCAAAGGTTGATCCGTGAGATACAGGATTAAACAGACTGAGTATCTCTTGAGCACTTTATTATTTTTGCAGATTTGATAGGCCTTTTGCAAGAAGCCGTCCGGCGGAATTATTATACCGGTAGTTTAGCAGAAATAATCACTTAAACAAAGCCGATTAGTCCAACACATAATTATGCGTCAGGCTAATTGGCTTATGGCTTTTCATGGCGTGTATGAAATCTAACTACCTGATAATGTAATGAATGCAAAGATCAGCGGTCTCAGATAAATCAATGACATTACCATCAGATTGCTGCACAATTGAGTTGGAAGGCTTATCTTTATTCACGAAAACGACTCGTGCCTGTTCACCATTTGTGAGAGCGACTAGATTACCAGAGAGAAAGTTCATCATATTTTCAGTAAAAGTAATACATGTTTTGGCATCAATGGAGTAAATATCCTGGCGCAATTTATCCAAACTGGAATAAGGGCTTAACGCACCAGGGGTGTCACAATTAATCGTCAAGGATTCATCAAATAAATCAGCAACCGCTATAATCTTAGCATAAGGATGGATATCTTCTGAAGTTAGTTTATTGGGATAACCATTACCATCTTCTCTTTCATGATGATCTAATATACCAGAAAGTACGCTTTGTGCCATATTTGGTATCTTGCTTACTAGATCATATCCAAGGGTAGTATGAGTTTTATACAATTCATAGTCCTTAGGTGCAAGGCGATGGGATTTATTTAATATCTCTGTCGGCAGCTGCGATTTTCCTACATCATGCAGAAGTCCAGCTAAAGCAATGGCACTAACGCTTTCAGGCGGAAATTTGAGCCATGTGGCGATAAGGGCTGCAATTGCACTTACATTAACACTATGACGAAAAGTATAATCATCACATTGGGGTAAATTATATAATTGGTCAATCGCATTGCCCGTGGCAGATATATTTTCAACAATATCATCAGCAGTATTTGTAAATGTTTCAATGGGAACTTCCTGCGTTTGACGAATGTCTTCAAAAGTCTTTTGAACAGTTGTTACGGATTGATTATAGCTGTTCATGAATTTTTGAATATTAGGATCGGTTATGGGATTTGCTGTTATTTCAGCAATGATTGATACCTTGTCAATATCCCAGTTTTGTAGATTTTTTATTAAAGCTTTACTAATAATCGTGCTTTCACTTGCTAATATTTTACCGTCACTTGTGCAGGCATCCCGAGCTAATTCCATGCCCGGTACTAAGAACTCGATTTTTTGTTCGATAATTTTATGTGTTTTTTGAGGTTTAATACTACTCATCTGCTACACCCCGTATAAAATTTAATATCGTAAAACGCTATCTTCCATAAATAACTATAAATTTCCTGCATTTAATATCAATGCCAGAAAAACTTTCTTACTAGACAAATTTATGAATAGGAAGTATAATCCATATTAAATGATCATTTAATATGGATTGAAGTTGAAAGAATATGGGGGAAAAAGTGAAAAAGGAAATAATGACAGATAAGCCAGCAGTTCATAAAATAATGACTGCAGCAGCTCCTTTGTTCGCACAAAAAGGATTTTCTGCAGTATCTGTAAAAGAACTTGCAGAGGCTGCCGAAGTAAATATTGCTCTAATTTCATATTATTTTGGTGGAAAAGAGAAGCTTTATGCTGCTATACTGGAAGCTCAGTTTGACTTAATAGATAATATAATATTTTCAATTCGCAATGAAGAAAATTGTCCCATCGAAAAGATCAGACGTTTTTCACAAAAATTTGTAAAGTTACATAAATCCTATCCTTATAATCATCGTCTAATTTATGGAGAAATCATAAATTCTACAAACTGCTATGAAAGTATTGTAAAGCCGGGCATTCTGCGCCATCATGATTTCTTAACGGAATGTATTCAAGAAGGAATAAATAATGGGCAAATCCGGTCAGATGTTAAGCCTGATTGCGCTAATGTACTGTTAGGAAGCCTTTTACATTTTTATTTTATGACGAATCATCTTGCTGATGAATTTTTGGAGACAAAAAAGGATAAGGCTGAATATTACATAGCAGAAGCAATCGAAATGTTTCTCAGAGGTGTTTTAAGTAACTATGCATAAAAAAAGTCTTTTAATAAATTCTTTTTTTTAGAATTTATTAAATAAATGTTTAATTTAAAATAATATTTAACCTTAGTTGTACTTATATAAAGGAGTGGAAAGATGCAGAAGTTAAGTAAGAAAACATATTATGGTCTGGCTGCAGGTATTCTTTTGGCAGCTGTAGCAGCGGGAATTATGGTCAAAGGACATTCTAAATCTGCTGTAGTTATGGAAGAGGTGGCCTTGGTTCGTACTGCAGTTGTTGGTGCTGCGGTCGATGCTCAAAATTATATCTATTCCGGTGAAGTTAAGGGGCGCTTTGAAAGTCAGCTGTCTTTTCAAGTTGGCGGGAAAATAGTAAAACGGCATGTACAGCTAGGTAGTGTTGTAAATGCTGGAGATGTGCTTATGGAAATAGACGCCAAAGATGTTAAGCAGACGGTCAACAGTAATGCAGCGCAAGTCTATTCCGCTGAGTCTCAAGTAAAGTTGGCGGAAAGTAATCTTAATCGCTACCAAAAATTATACGAAGGTGGAGCGATTAGTGCAGCTCAACTTGATCAATACAAAAGTGCCTATGATGTGGCTGTTGCAAGCCTGCGTCAGGCTTCTGCCCAATATGCTCAAGGGTCTAATCAATTGGATTATAGTGTTTTATATGCTGATAAAGCAGGCGTTATATCTAGTATAACAGCAGAAGCAGGGCAGGTTGTTGCAGCAGGACAATCTGTAGTTACTATCGTACAGGATGGAGAGCGGGAAGTTGAAATTAGTGTTCCTGAAAATCGTATTGATGAATTTCGTAACATGGGACAGCTTAACGTTTCTTTTTGGGCATTGCCTGCCGTTAGTGTCGATGCTGCTGTTAGAGAAATTGCTCCTATGGCTGATGCTGTATCTCGAACCTATAAAGTCCGGGTAAGTCTGCTGAATCCTCCTCAAGAAGTAAAATTGGGGATGACGTCTACGGTAACGGCAGCTAATGGGGGGAATCGGCAAGCCGCAGTTTATATTCCCCTAACCGCAATTTATCAAAATGGTGATGTTCCTGGAGTTTGGGTGCTACATAATGAAAGTGTAACGTTGCGTCACATTAAAATTGGTGCCTTTGGTGACGGAAAGGTCCAAGTACTGGAAGGTCTCCAAAATGGAGATGTGATTGTTACAGCAGGAGTGCATAAATTAAAAGAAGGGCAAAAAGTTCGTATTAGCGGTGATACGTTATGAAGAATTTTAATCTTACGGAATGGTCTCTTCATCATAAGCAATTTATTTATTTCTTTATTGTCTTATTCTTTATTATGGGGATCGTCTCTTATAACAAACTGGGGCGTATGGAAGATCCTGATTTTACGATAAAACAAATGATTGTTCAAGTGAGTTGGCCAGGAGCTACTGCTCGTCAGATGGAAGAGCAGGTCACTGATAAAATTGAAAAAAAACTGCAGGATTTGCCTGGCCTTGACTATGTAAAAAGCTATTCTACTCCGGGGCAAACCATTACTTACGTATTTTTAAAAGATACGGTTCTCAAGAAAGATGTCCGGTCCACATGGCTGGAAGCTCGTAATATGATAAATGATATGAAAAGCACCCTTCCTGAAGGTGCTTTGGCTCCCAATTTTAATGATCGATTTGATGAAGTATATGGTGTAGTCTATACTCTTACAGGTGATGGCTATACCTATGAGGAAATGCGGCAAAAGGCAGAAAGGATTCGCCGCCTGCTCCTAGATATTCCTAGCGTAAAAAAGATTGTACTCCTTGGAGTGCAAACCGAAAAAATATATATTGAGATAGAAAATAACAAACTGTCTCAATTGGGAATTGATCCAAGTATCATCGCTTCTACGCTCCAAGCACAAAATGCTATGACTGCTTCAGGAATGTATGAAACAGCTTCCGACAATGTTTATTTACGCGTTACAGGAATGTTTGAAGATGTGGAGGCCATTCGCAATGTACCGATTCAAGCTAATGGCAATACGTTTCGCTTAGGGGATATAGCCAAAATCAGACGCAGTTATGCAGAACCTTCTGACCCTAAAATGTTTTATAACGGACAGCCTGCTATTGGAATTTCTTTGGCTATGGAGCCGGGAGGGAATATACTGACCCTAGGCAAGAATTTAGAAAATGCCATTGAACAAATCAAAAAAGAGCTGCCAGTGGGGTTAGAGCTAAATCAGACCGTGAATCAGCCGAAGATTGTAGAAACATCCATTGATGAATTTGTAAAATCCTTAGGAGAAGCAGTGGTTATTGTATTAATTGTAAGCTTTCTTAGCCTGGGGGTGCGTTCAGGTGTCATCGTAGCTCTTTGTATTCCCTTAGTGATTGCAGCCGTTTTTACCTTTATGAATTTTATGGGGATTGATCTGCAGAAAATATCCCTAGGTGCTCTCATTATTGCATTGGGGCTTTTAGTTGATGATGCCATCATCACAATTGAAACGATGTCTGTAAAATTAGAACAAGGCTGGACACGATTTAATGCTGCTTGCTATGCTTATACTGCAACAGCCTATCCTCGGTTAACAGGTGCCCTGGTTACTTGTGCCGGTTTTGTTCCTGTTGCTTTTGCAAAAGGAAGTGCCGCTGAGTATTGCGGCAGTATTTTCACAGTAGTGGTATTGGCATTATTGCTATCTTGGGTCGCTGCCGGCACAGTAACACCTTTATTAGGTTATCTGTTCATTAAGGTGGAATCAGCTGGTGCCGAAGGAAAGGAACACGATATTTATGATACTAAATTTTACCGATACTTTAAAGGAATTCTAATTTGGTGTTTAAATCATAAAAAACAAGTGTTATTAGGAACCGTGGCGTGCTTTCTTGGTGCGGTGTTAGCAATGAGTCTGATTAAACAGGAGTTCTTTCCTGCATCTACCAGGCCAGAGCTAATTGTTCAAATGAAGCTGCAGGAAGGAGCTTCTTTGAAAGCTACGGAAGAAGTTGCTGAAGAATTTGCCAAACGCATAGAGGGTGATCCTGCTATTGATTACTATACATATCATGTAGGTGAAGGCGCTCCTCGCTTTGTCTTAAGCTTTGAACCTACTTTTAATAAAACAAATTTTGCGGAGTTTATTATTGTTGCCAAAGATGCTAAGGCTCGTGAGGCATTATCCCAGAAAGTCAATACTATATTAAATGAAAAGATGACTAGCGTACGGGGGCATATGAAAGTGATTGCCAACGGCCCTTCGGCAGACTATCCTGTTATGATACGAGTTCGAGGCTATGATCCTGAAAAAGTCAGAGTAATAGCCCAGAAAATGCGAGATACCATGGCAGCACATCCAGGTGTAAGGAATATAAACTTTAACTGGGATGAGAAAAGTAAAGTTATACACTTTGAGATTGATCAGGATAAGGCAAGAAAACTTGGAGTCGATACACAGTCATTAGCGTCTTCGCTGCAAACACAATTATCTGGTGCATCCATTGCAGATTTTCGTGTTGAGGATAGAACCATTAGTATGGTATTTAAAGGTGCCCTGCAAGATAGAAATGACATTTCTCGTATTAAAGACTTAAATGTTCATATCGGTAACGGAAAATATGTCCCAGTGGATCAAATAGCAAAAATAAGTTATGATTCGGAAGATGGAATTCTGTGGAGACGAGGTTTGAAGTCTATGGTTATCATCCAGGCAGAAGTAAACCCAGGATTTATGGGAAATGACGTTACGCAAGAGGTTTATGATACTCTTAAAGAGTTACGTGCTGATTTACCTTTTGGTTACACCATTGAAGTAGACGGATCACTGGAAGATAGTATAAAAGCGGCGAGATTTATGTCTGAGCCCATACCTATGATGGTGGGAGCAATCATGATCCTCTTGATGATTCAATTGCAAAATATACCTAAAATGGTACTGACATTATTAACAGCACCTCTTGGCATCATTGGTGTAGTTATGGGGCTTTTACTTACGGGACATCCAATTGGTTTTGTTGTCCAGCTGGGGATTTTGTCCTTATCCGGGATTATTATGCGTAATTCAGTAATCTTGATAGACCAAATTGAACAACTGGTTTCAAATGGAGAATCCATGTGGGATGCAGTTATTGATGCGACAGTCATTCGCTGCCGTCCTATCTTATTGACGGCAGCAGCAGCAATCTTAGCAATGATTCCCCTGTTCTCCAGTGTATTTTGGGGACCAATGGCAGTGGCGATTGCTGCTGGATTATTTGTTGCTACCATATTAACACTGTTAGTATTGCCGACCATGTATGCAGCTTGGTATAAAGTACATATGGGAATGCCGCGAAATAAGGATAATGAGGTTAATTTTTCTGAGTAAACCAAGATGATATTCTTAATTAGATTCTCGGTATAACCAAATATGGGAGGTGCAGCGTGGAAATGGAACACATTGCTTTCACTCTTATCTTACATGCAGGAAATGCACGCAGCTATTGTTTCGAGGCTCTAAGCTTTGCGCGAATCGGAAAACATAAAGAGGCTTTTGAATGCCTCAAAGAGTCAACTAAAGAATTACAAAAAGCACATACCTTGCAAACGAATCTATTGCAAACGGAAGCAAAAGGTGAAAAGCAAGAAATGAACTTGTTAGTAGTCCATGCGCAAGATCACCTAATGAATGCATTATTAGCGAGGGATTTGATTAAAGAAATGATTGGCATGATACAAGAGGGATCATCAGCGGCAAGTATTTAAAATACTAATGCAATCTATAAGATATTCTGAATATACCTAGCGCTATTTTTGAAGTAAGATTTAGATAAATAATTATGAGGTACATACTTCTTAATTAATAGCTCACTTAGTGGTCAAAATAGCTAAGGAGGAATATTAAAATCTTCCAAATGCAGTCAAATCAATAGTTAGATGCAGAAGCAAGCCGATTAGCCTGACACATTATGCGTCAGGCTAATCGGCTTGCTGCACCACAGGCTGCAGGAGAAATCAAATGACAGACTCAGCTTTACTATAGTATAGTGAATAGGATACACTAGTCATAATCTAACAGCGTTAGTGATTTACTTGGATTGCATTGAGAAAGAATTGGAGCTTACAACTTATGAAAAAATATAAAAGAATATATGTAGAAATAACAAATGTTTGTAACCTAACATGTGATTTTTGTCCTGAAACCAAAAGGAAACCTGAATGTATGTCAGAAGCTGCATTTAAAGAAATTCTGGATCAGATTAAACCTTTTGCAGATTATATCTACTTACATGTAATGGGGGAGCCTTTATTGCATCCTAAATTAGGACGTCTTCTCGATATAAGTCACGAAAAGGGGTTTAAAGTAAACATTACAACAAACGGTACTTTAATCGCTGCCGTAGCAGAAACCTTGATTCAAAAACCTGCAGTGAGACAAATCAATTTTTCACTTCATAGTTTTGATGGAAATCAGAAGTCCATATCGAAGGATGAGTATATTGATAACATTTTAAATTTTTCTAACAAGGCAGCAGCAGAGTCGAACATAATTATATCCTTACGATTATGGAACTTGGATGAAGCGTTGCTGACAGCGGATCAAAGAAAAAGAAATGTAGAGATCCTTTATAAAATTGAAGAGAATTTTAAACTGTCTTATAAAATACAGGGAAATTTGTCTGAAGCCAAAGCGTTGAAATTAAGAGAGCGAGTATATCTCAATCAGGATTATGAGTTTAAATGGCCTGATTTAAACGAGGAAGAGGATTTCACACCAGGCTCTTGCTTTGGTTTAAGGAATCAAGTTGCTATTTTAGTTGATGGCACAGTAGTACCCTGCTGTCTTGATGGGGAAGGGACCATTAACTTAGGTAATATTCATGAAAATCAATTTTCTGATATTATACACGCAAAAAGAGCAGAAAATATAAGGCTTGGTTTTTGCAATACTCATGTGGTGGAAGAACTGTGCAGAAAATGCGGGTATAGAAAAAGATTTAACAAATAGACTCCTTTCCGTCTTCGCGTTTCAAAAAAGACGATAGGAAGGTTTGTCAATCCCAGAAAACTATGATAGTATATTTGCGTATAAGGAGATTGCTACGTTTTCATAAATTTACAAACTCGTAATTGCTATTTTTACGAAATAAAAAGAAAATTAAAAGTAATTCTTATATCAATACATGAGCAATAATGAATGGAGAAATGAAATTATGATGGATTTGCCAAATTGCCCAAAATGTAATTCAGAGTATACTTATGAAGATGGAAGTCTTCTGATCTGTCCAGAATGCAGTCATGAGTGGACTTTAGAAGGCGAAAACAGTGAAGAAAAAAAGATTATCAAAGATGCAAACGGAAATGCTTTAAACGATGGTGATTCTGTAACAATTATTAAGGACCTTAAGGTAAAAGGAAGCTCATCGGCTTTAAAAATAGGTACAAAAGTAAAAAATATACGTTTGGTTGATGGCGATCATAATATTGATTGTCAAATTGAAGGTTTTGGGGCCATGAAATTAAAATCTGAATTTGTTAAAAAGATATAAGCTTGATTTTCACTCACATACCCCTGTATTGGTAAAATCATGTTTACAATACTCTCAATAAAGCGAAGATACCCCTAATCTAGTTTATGACTAGGGGTATCTTCTTTAGGTTTTGCAAAGTGGATTTACTTTTTGCAGGAGATTGTGTTTTAATAGTAAATAAACACAATATATACCAAATAACTCGCAAGAATTTGCCAAACATTACATTCAAGTGGGAGTGATTTTTTTGCGACATACAAAAGGAATTTCTAAGAAAATGAGAGAATTGTCCAATCAAGCTTATGAGCGAGAGCTGAGAAAAGAATTGGAGAATTTAGCAGGGAAATTTACACTATGGCAGGAGAATGAACTGGGTATTTGGGACTTGGAAGAGGCAATCCATCAGTTTCATAATGGTGCAGCGAGAGAGCTTTATAAACGGTACACAATGTTATCACCAGAGCTGGTTTTACCTTATGCGTTGTATAAGAATATTATTGCGTATGAGGAACTGCCTAAGGAAATTGCCGATGAGATTAAAATGAGGACAGCTTTATATAGGAATAATTGAGATCAGAGGTGCATTGATGAAATTAAATGATTTTGAGCAATATGTGGATGACATTATTATGGAGCGTGGGCGGCAGTATTATCAAGAGAAAAGAACTGGGATTATTGAGAACCAACAGGATCATCGATATGTGGTTGCTGTCACCGGCAGTGACGATTATTTGGTTGCCGTACAGCTGGATGAGCAAGAAACAATAGTAGAAGTAGGGTGCAACTGCCCTTATACTGGAGGCCCGTACTGCAAGCATATGGTAGCTGCCCTTTTAGCATTGCGCAAAGAAGAAGTGCACACTGTGGCTGCTAAAAAGGTAAGCTCTGAGAAAAAAACAGGAACCGTTTTACCAGTGAAGACAAGTCTTAGGGAACAGCTTAAAAGCAGCCTGTCTCGCCAACCGAAGGAAAAACTCATTAATTTACTTCTGGACATAGCGGAAAATGATTTGACCATTGCCGATGAGATCAAAGCAGAGTTTAACTCTGGAAGTGACGAAAAAGAAAAGTGGATTCGCTTAATGCGGCGCTATATTGAGGAAGCAAAAGATGATAATGGTTTTATTAGTTACCGGAATTGCCAGCGTGCTGTTGAAGGAGCTTACAAAGTGGTGGCGCGGGCACGGAGAGCATGTGATGAACAAGAATATGAACTTGCTGCGGATTTGGCATTATGTGTGATGGGTGAAATGACTGGTATGCTGCAGTTTGCTGATGATTCAGCAGGAGATGTGGGCACAATTATCTATGAAGTACAGGATGTATTAGTGCAAATTACTGATACGGTTCCCCCAGGACCAAAGGCAGAAAAGTGCTTTCTCAAAATTCTTCACGAAGCGGGTCAAAGACGTTATCATGACTGGTCCGAATGGAGAATGGACTTGCTGCATTTTTGCATTGCGGTGATCACAAATCCTAGGCAGCGAGAGCAATTCGAACAATACCTGAGGAAAATTTCTCTGGAAATGGAAGAAAAGGATCAAGACGCTTTTTTTCACGAATATGAATCTGAAGCGATTGCCCTTTTGCAATATGAACTGATTGATAAATTTGATGGTAAAAAAGCTGCTGTAGATTTTCTTTATGCACATCGAAATTTTTCCCGCTTTCGAGAATTAGCGATACAGGAGGCACTGGCAGTACAAGATTATGATAGGGTAGAGATGTTAGCATTGGAAGGTGAAGAGCACGATCACAAGTTGCCAGGGCTGATAAAAAAGTGGAAAGAGTTTCGCGTTGAGGTGTATAGACTAACTAAGCAATTGGATAAAATGCGGGAAGTGAGCCGTGAGTTGGCATTATCCGGTGAATTTACCTACTATCAGAAATTAAAGACTATGTATGATTCGGCTGAGTGGGCGCAAATTTATCCTGGTATTTTGGTGGAGTTTGCAAAACAATCCGGATATATGCACAATTATACGTCTGCTATTATTGAAGAGCAGGAATGGGAAAAGCTTTTAGAGTATGTTCAAAAGAATCCCCATCGTATTGTGGATTTCTACCGTCCGTTACTAGCAAAATACCCGGAGCAGGTCTATGAGCTCTTTAAAGAAGAGATCCTTCAGGACGCAGCTCGTAGTTCGAAACGATCTCATTACAAAAATGTCTGTTCTCATTTACGATTATTAGTAAAAATCGGCGGCAATCATATTGCGGCTGATTTGGTTAAGCACTTGATGTTCGAATACATGCGCAGACCTGCTTTTTGCGAAGAGTTAAAAAATGTGAAAGTAAAATAATAAGAGGCATATTGTAGTTATAATTTTAAATGAGACGAAGGCGTTGTTTTCATATTTTTATATTTTCTTATGACCAGGATTTTTTAGTTCTGGTTATTTTTTTTATGCAAATTATCTTATGCTTTATATGAGCGGAATAGTTGTCGAAGTTGATTGGGCGTCATATTGGTGATTTTTATTCTGATAGAGAGATTAACACGCTATGTAACCTTTAATGGTGATCATGCATAAAATAATATGCGGATAGTTATATTCAGCAGAAAGGAAGGAGAAGAAATCAATGTCTAATATTGATTCATTTACATTTCCTTTGGGGGCCATCGTGTCGGTTATTACGAACTCAGGTGTAGTATACGTAGGAACTCTTTAGAGGTGCGTCATTGTAATGATACTAATGGACCTGGCCTGCAATTTCTGTTTATCCAATTAACAATTGCTGTTGGATCGTATGTCGTGGGAGAACTGATTGCAATCAATATAAATGAAATAAGTTCAATTGGTTCCATTATAATTTCGTAAGGGAGAGTGTGTAAAATAATTCCTTAGGCCTAAGTGCTTAAGGATTTGTTAGATTTCAGATACATTTTGAGGTGTTTCTCATTCCGTATTTTAAGCCATATTTATTGATAGATGAATTGGGATATACTAAATAATAAATAATTGAGCAGGAGAGATTTTATGGAGTATCTAGAATTTCTACAAGCTGATATCCTATGTTTATTATATGACTACGGCGAAATGACAGCAGAAGAAATAAACTCAGTATTGGGAAGTGAGCATGAAGATGTAGAATCTGCTCTTTTTCAATTGGTAATCGAGGAAAAGATTCGAGAAGTAGCCGAAGAAAAATACACTGCTGTAGATGAATTAAAGGTAAAGCGACTAAAGAAAGACTTTCCAATTGTGTTTTAAGGGGATGAAGAAATTTAATCGTCTTGCCTTCGGGTGAGACGATTTTAGTATTTACAAACAATTCCAGCAATATTTAATATTTATAATTTACATAATTGCGTTTTTTAATAGAATAAACTTTTTAATTGACAATGATTATTGATTGAAATATATTTACATCAAGAATAATAACTGGTAAAACTAAAGGAGTGATAATTATGACAATATTAAAGAAAATAGGTGCTTTCATTATTGAAGAATTAAAACGACAGGGCGAAATCATGCAGAAAACAGGATTCCATGATTAAATGAATGTATTGATGTATAACAATATGTCTTGAAGCTATGTTTAGGAAGAAACATCCTATGCATGGCTTATTTTTTTGTTAATATTCACTCTTTACTTATAATCTCATAAAACTTTAAATGAGCTGTTTATAACGCGAGAGGAACGCAATGAAAGTTATCAACAACCATTCACATGTTATTAACAGGTTTATCCACAAGAAAGTCGTCTACCTTTTATATGAGTGGACGACGCTGCTAACTGACATCAATTTGATGCCTATCTTATCGTAACTCATCGTACTAACTTTTAAGAACATTAAAATTGATAGCGCACACTTACGCTATACGTTCTTCCAGAGGTTGCTTCACTAGCATAAAATTCCTTGTCAAAAAGGTTTTGGATACTAAATTGTAATGTCGTATTAGGTGTTACTTTATAATTGAAGTAAGTATTCATCACGAAGAAAGCATCCTCTGAGCCGTATTCTCCCGTACTTGTATCAGGGGCTTGCCGTTCGCTGACATATTGTGCGTCTAAAATAGCATTGAATTTGTTTTTATTATACTCAATGCCGGTATGTAACAAATGTTTTGGTATATCAAAGTCGTTTTTTTCCTTGCCGCTAGCATTTGTGATTTTACCATTTTGCCATGCGTAATTAATATAGCCATTCCAATTTGTACTAAATTTATGAGTAAAATCGAATTCTACACCTCTGCGTTTTTCAGTACCTGCATTTTCATATCTTTTAAAATCTACAATGGATGTTCCTGGCAGATAGTGAGATATATAGGCAACTTTATCATCAGTCTTTACATGATATAAAGAAATCCCCAAATTGGTTTTTTCATTTAACGATTTTTTCATACCAATTTCAAAGGTATCAGAGGTTTCAGGGTCTAAATCAGGATTTGCTATGACATCACCCATTCCTCCCCCTCCGTACCGATATACTTGATAAAGGAGTGGTGGATTAAAAGAATGTCCATAGGAAGTATAATAGCTAGTAGATTTATTCGCTTTATATTCAAAAGAAATTTTTGGACTCAATTCATCATAACTGCCATTATCGTGGTTTTTACTCGTTGATGGGTTCAATACTTCACCGGCATCATAGTAATGAGAATAACCGTTATACTTTTTATAATGGTCATAACGGACTCCTAAATACATTGTTACAGGATCAGAAATCTTATATTCATCTTGCACAAATAAAGCAATATTTTTAGCTTTTCCTCCATGTTTCTCATAGAAACTGGTCACTGAATTATGATCTTTCCAGTTAGTCAGATTGTATCTTGTTTGATCAAAAGACTCTTCTTTTCCATTGAAGCCAGCAACAATTGTATGCTTCCCAATATTTTCCCATGCCTTTTGAAAATCAATATTATAGGTTTTGTTTGGATAAAAAGAGTTTGTTCCTTTACCTTCCCAATTAATATTTGTTACCGAAGAAGACGCACTGCTGAATCCATCTTTTTTCGTATCGCTAAATCCAATGTTTAACTGCACTTTATGATCATCATCTTGATAATTTAATGTGTGTAAATCAGTTTCCCTTCTTCCTACGTATCCCAAAAAATTGCCTGCAGTTAACTTCACATAGCTACCATCTTGGGTCTTTACAGTTCCATTAAAAATTGGATTGCCATTTGCATCATAAGCATAGGTGAAAGGATTTTTGTAAGAATAGTCATTTTTGCTTTTCATATACGTATATTTCAACGATTTATTATCATCAAATTTATATTTTAAATGAAAAGACTGGTTTTCATTTTCCCATTCTTTTTCACCACGACCGCCAATAAGGTATGACCCATCAGATATTTTAGGTAAATTTACATTTTTGATCGTACTTGGGTTTACCGTTGTACTTGCGCTGCCGTTAGCGGTTCGATAATAACCGCGATAGCCGTCTGAGGACCTTTTTTCATATCCTGCTCCAACAGATAGTTTGTCATTTAATTTTTGATCAAAATACATACTTTTTTTCCATGTATTATTGCTTCCATAGGAAACAACAGCATCAATACTGGTATCTTTTTCACTATCTTTTGTAGTAATATTTACAACTGCGCCAACCGCGCGTCCTCCATACAAAGATGATGCTGCTCCCCGAGCAATTTCAATACGGGCAATACGCTCTACAGGGATCATCTCCCAGTTCATAACTCCATTCCAACCAGAATTCATCGGCTGTCCATCTAAGAGAACCAGAATATCAGTGCTGCCAAAACCTCTGATACTGATTCCGCCCTGTGCGATTGGACTCATGTAGACACCTGTTTTCATTTGCAATGCTTCCGTGACAGATGTCACATTTTTGGCAGCGATTTCCTCTGCGGTAATCACATCAACACTGGCTGGAACTTCTTTCACATCTTTCATTGTTCTAGTAGCGGTTACAATCATTTGATCCAAAGTGAAAGTAGGAGTCGATGTTTCTTCTTCGGCAGCAAGGGAATTGCCTCCGCCCAGCAGCATCGAACTAGTAAGCAGCATTGTTATTAAAACTTCTTTATTGGCATTTATTAGTTTTGCTTTCTTTTTCACTCAAAGATTTCCTCCTTAGATTTTAATACACACGAATTAGCCCCTCTCTGAAATTCAGAAAGGGGCTATAAAGCATAAAAGATTCCGTTCATATTCGATTCTGACCTTTGCAACAGCCAAAAAAGATTGTTCTCTCTAAATCCCCTCCTCATCGCTCGTGAGTATAACGGTGACTAACAATCAGGCAGTTCTCCTGGCTTTCGGATCTTTGCTTACCCGCGTCTTCCCAAAGCTTGCGCTCCAGTGACATCTTTGCGGATTCACTCCCCGTTACAGTGGCGGGACCGCGCCGGTATTACACCGGTCTTCCCTATTAAGCCCTTGCGGGCACCTGACGTAACGATATTCAATTTTTAGTAAGACAAGCTATACCATCTATTACTTTTATCACTTCTTACTAGGAATTGTCAAGAAAATTCTGTCTGTTTATAGGGGATAATAAAAAATTTCAACTATTTTTGTAATGTCTACTATCCAAATCGCCGCTGGCATTGATAATATCTTTGATAAAAATTACTCTGAATTTATTAGTCGGTCAGGGGCGTTGAGTTTATGAGTAACGACGGCTTGATCCTCCTGCCGCTAAAATTACGTAGTTAGGTATTAAACCTTCTGTATCATAACGGAAGGCATTTAGTATTTTAAAGAAATAATACGTATGTTACTATTAACACGAGATAAGTAGTGCAGATAGTAATAAGGAGGAAGAATAAGTGTCTATATTCAATTTACGACAAAAAGAATTAATCAGACTACTTATTGCAGAAAATGATTTTAAACCAATTAAATATTATTCGGGAGTTCTTAAAGTATCTGATAAAACACTATCCAAAGATATAAATTTTATTGAAAATTATTTGAAAAATAAAAATATTGAGATTACTCGCAAGCCGGGGAGTGGTATACAAATAAAGATTGGTAATCATCAAAAAATCGATTTACTAAATGATATCAATGCAAATTTAGGAGCATTCGATCCATTGTCAATCAAAAATCGCAGAATAGAAACTTTGAAATTGTTGCTTACGAAATCAAATCAAAATACATCCATTCAAAAATTGGCAGATACATACTATGTTAGCAAAGCCTCCATTGCAAATGATTTAAAGTTCATAGGGGATTGGCTGCAAAGCTATGATATTACACTCAATAGAAGTGTGGAAGGCACAAAGATTAATGGATCAGAAGTAAATATACGAAAAGCAATTGCGTCCATTACCAATGAATTACTAAATGATACTAGTGATGGCCTTGATGAAAGGAGCATCTCTAGGCTTGATTCACAGACAATAAAGGGATTATCTAAGATCTTTGATATTGATTTAGTCTTATATATTGAAAAAATATTGATTGATTTAGAAAAAACATTGGAATATACGATTGGTGATCCATATTTTATTAATTTATTGACCCATATTCTTATCTGTATAAAAAGAGTAAGTGAAGGCAACCAAATCCAAGGGCAGAATAATAGCAGCTTCATGTTTCTGTCTACTGACAACCTAATATCCGAAAGTGCTGCTAAGCTAGCGCTAAAAATTTATGAAAAATGTAAAATTAATATTAATGACTCAGAAATTCATTATATTTATCAATACCTGGTTTCATGCGGAGTTGGACAACGACTACTGGGGAATTCATTAGTTATTAAAAAAGACCAGGAAGTGAATTACATTGATATAACTACTTCTCTAATCAAAATGGTCTCAGATATTTTAACCTTTGATTTGACCAAAGATCCTTTGCTGCATGATGGATTAATATTGCATATTAGACCAATGCTAAATCGTCTTAAATATAACATTCAAATAAAAAATCCATTATTAAAAGAAATTGAGGAACGATTTACTGAAATGTTAAGCATATGCCAGATCGTAGTGCATTTGATTACCTTAAAATACAATTTAAATACTATTAGTATTGATGAAATTGGATATTTAGTGACTTATTTTCAAGCAGCCATTGAAAGAGGAATCAGTTATAAGAAAGTAATTGTAGTTTGCCATAGCGGCTATGGTACTTCACAATTATTGACAACTCGATTGAGAAGGGCATTTCCCCAGTGGCAGATTGGCGATGTAATATCAGAACATAAATTAAGCACGATCAATTTAGATGATATCGACTTTATTATCTCAACAGTTCATTTAACGATTAAAGAAAAACCATATATGCTTGTTTCAGCATTATTAAATGAAAAAGACATTAAAAATATTAAGAGCATCTTAATTGAAGATTCATTTGAAAATACTAAGCAAGATTTACAACTAGAAAATCTTGAAAAATTAATTTCTGCTACTGATATTTACATTAACACAGAAGATGCATTCATTATTAATGATCTAGAAAATAACAATGCACAAAAATTATCGTTTTATAAAGTTGAATTCGGCAAAGAAATACAGATATTCTTGGCTGGAAATTGCAATGTTAAACGACTTGCAATCCAAATCGTGAACAATACGGAAGACGGCAATCGTATAAAATTTTTATATTCTCAATCCTGATTATGAACACGTAAAAGATATAGTCATGGAGATCTATCACTTATACGAGGCAAAAAATGAAATGAATTATCTGCTAGAATGCACTCGCACTATCGATGTGCAACGCTTTTTAATGAAAATTTGAAGGGAATGGGGTAGAATTATGGATTTATCAAAAGTGATAAGAAGTGAAACAATCAAATTGGATATGGAGGCTACCACAAAAGAGGAAGTTGTGGAAGAGTTAACGGACTTATTGTTTCAGGTAAATGCGATATCAAATCGAGAGAACTTTCTAAAAGATGTATTTTATCGGGAATCAATAGGAACAACTGGAATTGGTAATGGCATCGCTATTCCCCATGGAAAATCAAAATTTGTTAACAAAACATCACTGGCTATTGGGAGAACGAAAGCTGATATTGATTGGAAAAGCCTGGATGATCAGCCGGTTCGTTTTATTATTTTATTTGCTGTTACTGAAGAAGATAAAAATAGCACTCATATAAAGATATTAGCAAAAGTAGCTAGTAATTTAGGAGATGATGATGTCTGTGCCAAGTTATTAAAGGCTAAATCACCTGAAGAAATCTTAGATATATTTTCAGGCAGATAATTAAAGAAAGGGGAGGGATGTTATGAAAATTGTTGGAATTGCAGCTTGTACTTCAGGAATTGCTCATACGTATATTGCAAAAGAAAAATTAATGAAAGCGGCTAAAGAGTTAGGGCATGAAATTCACATTGAGACCCAGGGAACAATAGGAACGGAGGATGAATTAACGGATCTCGATATTAAGAATGCAGATATCGTAATCGTAGCAGCCGATATCAACGTTGGTGGTAAAGAACGATTTGCAGGCAAGAAAATTCTCAATATTCCAACCAATATTGCTATTAAATCGCCAAAATCAATCATAAAAAAGATCCAGGCTGACTTAGGACTATAATTAAATATGGATAATTAGAGGAGAGATAGTATGCTCAAAAAATTACAACTTAAAAAACATGCAATGACGGGTATTTCCTATATGTTGCCTCTGGTTGTAACAGCGGGACTTCTTATTGCTATTGGAAATCTCTCAGGCGGATCAGTCATAAAAAATTACAAAGAAGCGTATTCAATTGCTGATGCGCTGGTTTCTCTGGGTGTATTTGGCATGGGTTTAATTGTTCCGGTAATAGCAGGTGCTATTAGCTATTCCATTGCTGATCGTCCAGGTATTGCTCCGGGTTTAATGATGGGCTTAATAGCGAATGCAATTGGTGCTGGTTTCCTAGGTGGCATGTTAGGAGGATATATCGTTGGCTATTTCGTACAATATTTAAAAAATAATTTGAAAGTACCAGTATGGGCTCAAGGTCTAATGCCAATGATGATTTTACCCTTAATTTCAACTATGATTGTAGGCTTACTTATGTTCTATGTAATTGGTACTCCCATCGTTTGGTTAACAGCAACACTAACAGAGGTATTAAAAGGTTTGCAAGGTGGCTCAAGATTTATATTCGGTTTAGGAATGGGCGCGATGGCAGCATTTGACTTTGGCGGACCAGTAAATAAAGTTGCTTCATTATTTGCAGATGGTTTATTAGTAGAAGGAATATATGGACCAGAAGCTGTTAAAATTCTTGCATCCATGGTTCCGCCATTCGGCGTTGCATTATCATGGATCATAGCAAGGAAAAAATATTCAAAAGAAGAAGCAGAAAATATTAAAATTGCATTCCCCATGGGCGTTGCGATGATAACGGAAGGAGTTATTCCCATTGCAGCCAGAGATCCAGTTCGTGTTATCGCTGCTTGTTCCATAGGGGCAGCCATAGGTGGCGGATTTTCCATGCTTTGGAATGTAGGAAGCCCCGTGCCTTCAGGCGGTATGTTTATCGTGCCTGCCATGGAGAATCCAATAGGATTTTTAGCTGCCTTATCCATTGGCACAGTGATAACGGCTGCAATATTAGTGTTAACGAAAAAAACGGCCTCAGACGATTCATTCTTTGATGAAGAAGATGAAAGCGTAGATTTATCAGAACTTAACATCACAGATCAAATTAGATGAGAGGGTGAAACATGTACGTTTCAATGAAAGAAATGCTCAAAAAAGCAAATGAAGGATATTATGCAGTTATGGCAATTAATTGTTTTAATCTAGAAACGATTAGAGCTGTCATTACTGCAGGGGAACTTGAAAAAGCACCAATCATCGTAAATATAGTACAAGATCATTTAGTAAGACATTGTGATAGTGGTTTAATTGCTCCCGTTGTGAAAATGTTAGCAGCAAGTTCCGATGGAGAAGTTGCTTTAAATTTGGATCATGGTACAGAGTATCAATATTTAACCCAGGCAATGATAAGTGGGTTTTCTTCTGTAATGGTGGATGCTTCTCGCTATGATTTAAGGGGAAATATTGAATTCAGCAAAAAGATTGTGGAATTTGCCAAAGAATACAATGTAAGTGTCGAAGGCGAAATTGGCTGCATGGGAACCAATGAAGATGGTTCTTTTACACAAACTGCAATGTATTCAGACCCCGATGAAGCAAAGCTCTTCGCAGAGGAAACAGGAGTTGATGCTTTAGCGATATCTTTTGGATCATCTCATGGAAACTATCCAGATGGAATTGTGCCAAAATTTGATTTCCAGCGATTAAAAGCAATTAAAGATAAAACAAAAGTACCTCTTGTTTTACATGGAGGATCAGGTTCTGGTGAAGATAATATTTTGCAGGCAGTACAGTTTGGCATTAATAAGATCAATGTTGGCTGTGATTTTTTCAATGCGTGCGCAGAAAGCACGAAAGTCCAATTTAAAGAAACCCCTGATAAGAACTACTTTGAATTAATTCACCAAGTAGAAAAAGACAGTATTGAGAAAGTTAGATATTATATTCGATTAGCAGGATCAAGTGATAAATCAATATAAAATATGAGGAGAGACGCACATGTTAATGAATATGAAAGAATTGTTGAAAGTCGCGCAGAAAAATCAGTTTGCAGTACCTGCATTCAATATCGGCAGTGGACAAATTTTAACAGCAGTGGTTCAAAGTGCAGAAGCAATGCAATGTCCAGTAATCTTAGCAATTCATCCAGATGAATTATCCTTTTTAGGAGATAGCTTTGTTGAATCCTGCAAAGCAGAAGCTAACGCAGCCAAAGTACCAATGGTTATTCATTTAGATCATGGTGGAAGTTTTGAACAAGTAATGCGTGCAATTCAATGTGGTTTTACTTCCGTAATGATTGATGGCTCCCATTTGTCATATGAAGACAATATTGAAATAACCAAAAAAGTTGTAGGAGCAGCCCATCCAATTCATATTTCAGTAGAAGCAGAATTAGGAACAATAGGGACTACTGGGACCTCTGCTGAGGGGGGAGCAAGCGAGATTATATACACTGATCCTAAGTTAGCAAAAGACTTTGTTGCCAAAACTGGAATTGATACATTAGCAGTTGCTATTGGAACGGCTCATGGTATTTACCCGAAAGGAATGAAGCCAAAACTTAGGTTGGATTTATTAAAAGAGATAAGAGATGTTGTTATGGTTCCATTAGTTTTACACGGAGGTTCATCAAATGCAGATGAAGAGATTGCGGAATCCGTAAAAATCGGAATCTCTAAAATAAACATTTCTAGCGACGTAAAAGCAGCTTACTATAAAAAGGTGCGTGAAGTGTTAAAAGATAATGAAGGTTGGTATGAACCCAACGCTATTTATCCGCCATGTATAGCAGCAGCACGTGAAGTTATTGAATTCAAGATGAATTTATTTAACGCAGTGGATAAAGTGAAATTATATAAATAAAAAAGTTTTTAGCCTCATAGCCTATTGAATCTACAATGATTCACATCCAGTTACTTTTTAGATCACTTTACAGGAAAATCAAATCTTTTTGGGAAAAATTTAGAGACATAATTCGCCTTTATTTGGTGAATTATGTCTCTCTTTGACATATTTCTGCAAAAGTTCCATATATCAAGCAGATGAAATTATTCTCTCTCATTAAGCGCTTAACGCGGTAACTACCGACATTGGCGCTTAAATGTGAAACTTACCGACTGCTTGCCGTAAATTCATTGCCAAATTAGCTAACGCTTGGCTGGAGGAGGCTATTTCCTGCATTGATGCTGATTGTTCCTGGGTCGCAGCCGATACGGTCTGGGCTTCACCCGATGCTTTTTTACTAAGTGTGTCGATCTGTTTTACTGATTCGACAATCCGTTGGCTGCCAACAGCCATTTGTTCTATCTCAGTAGATATTTCTTTTATTTGATTCGAGACTTTATATATTAGATCAGCTATTTCCTGAAAGGCTTTTCCGGAAGCGTTCACTACTTGCTCCCACCTTAACTTCCCTGGTGCCATCATTCATGGCATCTACAGCTTTGTCGGTATCTCCTTGTATTTCCCCAATTAAAGAGGCGATTTGTTTCGCTGCATCTTGTGATTGTTCCGCAAGTTTACGGACTTCTTCTGCAACTACAGCAAAGCCCCGTCCTTGCTCTCCTGCACGTGCAGCTTCTATGGCAGCGTTTAGAGCCAGTAAATTCGTTTGTCCTGCAATACTGGAAATCGTATCAACAATCTGTCCAATTTCTTTGGAACGCTCTCCCAATTTGGCAACTACTTGTGCAGAGGAGATGACCGTCTGCTCGATAGAGGCCATTTGATTTACTGCCTTATCAACGGACTTGTTACCTTCGTTGGCTTTTTCTGCTGCTAAAGACGATTGTTCAGCCACCTGATTTGTATTAGCTGAAACTTGCTGGATACTAGCTGACATATTTATGACAATCTCCGAGGTGCCATTGGCGACACTTAACTGTTCGTCCATTCCATTAGCTACATCGGTAATGGCCCCGGCAACCTGATTAGCAGCTTGAGATGATTGGTCAGCGCTGGCAGTCAATTCTTCGGAAGAGGCAGCCACCTGTTCCGCAGAGTCATTGACATGCTGCATCAATGTACGGATGCTGGCACGTGTGTTTGCCAAGGCATCTGCCAATTGTCCAAATTCATCTTTACTGGAAAATGTACGGGGCTTGTCACTAAAATCACCAGCAGATAATTGATTGCAAAATAATACCATCGTATGTAAGGGTTTTGTTATAATCTTGGTAATGTACCAGCCTAATAATCCTAATAGTAAAGAAGACATTAAAATGATACTAATCATAATCTGCGTTGCTTTTACAACCGATTCATGATTGTTTGCATTCATTTGCTCTGATAATGCGGTGTAATAATCCATAAGATTTCGTAAGCTGCCAGTAAGGTCATTTGTCAATGGTTCTACTTCTTTAACATATGCCGCATAAGCCTCTGCATTTTTCTTTTCCTGTGTCAACTTAATAACTTGATCTCTCGCTGAAATCTGCTTTTCTAGAGCGCTTTGTACTTTATCTAATAATTCTTTACCTTGTGAGTCTGTAGGAATTTTCTCAATTTCTGCAAGTGCGTTCCTAATTAGGGTTGAGCGATTATCAATATTACTTCTTAACTTTTGATTCTTTTTCTCATCAGTTGAAACCATCAGCTCTATTGTTGCTGCGATTGATCCTCTGACATTCGTAGCACTTTCATTTACCAGTTTAACTGGAACCAATCGGTCCTTATACATCAAATTCATATTCGTATCTGACTGTCTAAGATAATGATACCCTGTATATCCGACAACCCCCATACATAAAAAACCGATAAAGACTAGTATTATTAATTTTAATTGGACTTTCATATTTTCAATAAATTGCATTTTTCCCCTCTCCTTTTAAAAATTTTCCAAGCTGATTTAGTCAATCGGCGTATTCGAATATCTAAATCAATTAAAATAGTAATGGTGAAATCTTTCATACCTCCTCGTTGGTAGTTTTTTAAACAATAAAAGACGGTCAGGAATATCCCGACCGTCTACATGCGTGACTAAGCATGGCGGCCTGGCAATCTTGATCGTGTAACGACTGTAGACCCATAGCTTTGCGTCCCTGCTTTTCAACAGGTTTGCCAATATATTTAATTTGTTTGCTAATCGTTGCATTTTTTGTTACATATTATTGCACATAATGTCAAAAAAATACCAATTTTTATGTTGTCATTGTATAATAGGGATAAGGTATAATCAAATACTTATTATTTTATATCCGATATAGTTTTTCTCTATACCAGATATAAAACTAATATGTATTTGAAAGATTAAGTTTCGACTGATCGTTCATGCAAGGGCGGATGATGGCAGTGCAAAGCCTTGTGGCTGAGCTGACAAACAGAAAAGGAAGATGAATGGCTGTGACAGAACGGATTCTATTTTACAAAAAGCCAATATCAATCCAATGATTATACTGACTACCAAAAGCTATGAAACTGCAAGACGGCTTTCTTGTGAAGGGATTGGCATAACCTTTGTTCCGCTGCAATATTTGCAAATTTTTCCTGGTATCTATCAACCTGCCTACTATTATATCAATGAAAAATATGAGCCCTATTGGACAATGTGTGTAGCGGTTCAGAAAAATGCATATATTTCTAAAGCTGCACAGCTATTTATTCAAATCGTGAATGAAAGGTTTGGATAAACCCCTGCGGAGTAGTGCTGCGCATCTGATAGGATAAGGCTTATAATGTAGAAAGCTAATAAAGAGAAGATACCCATAATCTATCTGATTACTAGATTATGGGCATCTTCTCTTTTAGTTTTAAAAGTATAGAGATGTTAACAAATCCTTTCCCCTTGGCACTTAATTGAAAGATGTCAGAATGTTACAAATATGTAAATAGGTTGACAAATACAATAAAAACGGTTATTATTTCCATATACAAACACAAATCAGTAAGCTTCTTTGGCGGGAATCCTTTGATATGTGTGGTTGCTTTGGTATGCTTTTTTAGTATGCTTTTTTAGTATGCGTATTTTTAGCGTGAAAGAATAATAACCCACAAATCAGTAAGCTTCTTTGGCGGGAATCCACTGATTTATGGGCTGCTTTGGCATATTTTACATATGCACGCATTAATTTTAGCATAGTAACGGAGATTTGTAAATGATAAATTTTTGTGGTTTTTTTTTGTTAAAAATTAAGAAATTAAAGATATCCCAAACTTATGACGTTTTAACTCCTTTTAGTCAGGAAATTAAAAAACTTGAAAGATTAAAAGAGAGTTTTAATTAGAAAATTATTATGAAAGGGGATAGAAAAGAAATGATTACGTATGTTTTTCCTGGTCAAGGTTCCCAGAGTAAAGGAATGGGGGGAACACTTTTTGATGAATTTAAAGAATTAACGGCAGAGGCAGATGTAATTTTAGGATATTCGATTAAGGAACTTTGTTTGGAAGATGTAGACTTAAATTTAAGTCAAACCCAATATACTCAACCTGCTTTATATGTAGTAAATGCACTAAGCTATCTTAAAAGAATTGAAGAAACTGGGATAAAGCCCGATTTTGTTGCCGGTCATAGTTTAGGGGAATATAATGCATTATTTGCGGCAGGAGCATTTGATTTTGCAACAGGATTGAAACTGGTGCAAAAGAGAGGCGAGCTAATGAGTCATGCTACCGGGAGTGGTATGGCCGCAGTGATTGGGTTAAATGAAGAGCAAATAGCTGATGTTTTAAAACAAAATAATTTGCAGAGTATAGATATTGCAAATTATAATTCACCGACTCAAATTGTAATTTCGGGTTTGAAAACTGACATTGAACATGCTCAGCCTATTTTTGAGGGGATTAAGGACGTAAAAATGTTTGTTACCTTAAAAACAAGCGGAGCTTTTCATTCTCGTTATATGGAAGGGGCTAAAAGAGAATTTGAAACCTTTATAAATAGCTTTGAATTTTTCCAATTAGCGATACCTGTAATTTCCAATGTTCATGCCAGACCATATAAACAATCTGATATTAAACAAAATATAGTGGAACAAATTACACATCCAGTGAAATGGACAGAAAGTATTAGATATTTGATGGGGCTTGGAGAAATGGAATTTAAAGAAATTGGATCAGGTAAAGTTTTAACCGGATTAGTTCAACGGATTAAAAGAGAAGCGGAGCCATTGGTAATTAAAAGTGCTGAAAAGCAAGTTCAAAATGTTCTACCTTCATGTTTAGGGAGTTCTGAGTTTAAAAAGGATTATAACCTTACATATGCTTATGTAACCGGTGGAATGTATCGGGGAGTAGCGTCCAAAGAAATAGTAGTAAAAATGGGCAAGGCAGGAATGCTAGGCTTTTTTGGTACGGGAGGCTTGAACTTGTCGCAAATTGAAGATGCAATTCAATATATTCAAAAGGAGCTCTTAGCAGGAGAAGCTTATGGGATGAATTTATTACATAATCCAAACAATCCTGAAATGGAAGAAAAAACAATTGATCTTTATATAAATTATGGTGTGAAAAACGTGGAAGCAGCGGCCTTTATAAATGTTACGCCGTCCTTAGTAAAATATCGTGTCAAAGGGTTAAAAAAAAATGAACAAGGAAAAGTTATTACTTCAAACAAGATTATCGCCAAATTATCTCGGCCGGAGGTGGCACAAGCATTCTTAAGTCCGGCTCCGGCACAAATTCTCGCTAAGCTAGTAAGCGAAAATAAGATTACACAGGAGGAAGCTGATTTATCTACCCAAATTCCTATGGCGGATGATATTTGTGTGGAGGCCGATTCTGGCGGTCATACAGATGGTGGCGTAGCCTATGCACTAACACCAGCAGTAATCAAATTACGAGACGATATGATGGAAAAATATCAGTATAATAAGAAGGTTCGGATAGGAGCCGCCGGTGGAATTGGAACTCCTCAGGCCGCGGCAGCAGCTTTTATATTAGGTGCAGACTTTATCGTAACAGGTTCGATCAACCAATGCACGGTAGAAGCAGCTACCAGTGATGCAGTAAAAGATTTATTGCAAGAAATGAATGTCCAGGATACGGAGTATGCACCAGCTGGGGATATGTTTGAATTGGGTGCTAAAGTTCAAGTGTTAAAAAAAGGATTATTTTTTTCAGCCAGGGCTAACAAATTATTTGAGTTATACCGTCAATATAACTCCTTGAATGAAATTGATGAAAAGACTAAGAAGCAGATTCAGGAGAGATATTTTAAAAGAAGTTTTGAAGAAGTCTATAATGATGTCAAAGCTTTTTATCCAGCTCAAGAAATCGAAAAAGCGGAACGCAACCCTAAACACAAGATGGCTTTGATTTTCAGATGGTATTTTGGCTATAGTAGTCGTCTGGCTTTAAGTGGGAGTACTGAATCTAAAGTAGACTTTCAAATTCATTGCGGTCCGGCACTAGGATCTTTTAATCAATGGGTTAGAGGAACAACTTTAGAAAATTGGCAAGAACGGCATGTTGACGAAATAGCATTAAAACTAATGCATGAAACAGCGGAACTATTGGATCAACGTTTTAATACTTTCCTAAGTGCTTAAATTAGCAGAGTTAGGGAAGATGGTTTTCTAAACAGTTATTCCGATATTATGTATCAATTATGAAATAAATATTCGTTAAAATTCAGGAGATAGGAAACTTTGGGACTTAAGTAATTGCGAAAACTAGAAAAGTGGGTGAGTCAATGAAAGAGCGGAAACCAAAAAGTCAGGTTAAAAAGAATGGGAATGAAAGCAAGAAAACAAATAGTACAGGCAATTGTAATGATATTGCCATAGTCGGGATAGCCTGCCGATTCCCTGGAGCAGAAAACTATCAAGAATTTTGGAGAAATTTATCACAAGGAGTTAATTCAATTCGGGAAATTGATCGTTGGAATTTTGATGAACATTATTCTCCAACTGGTGATGATAGTAAAAGTATTAGTAAATGGTGTGGTCTGCTGGATAATATTGATAAATTTGACAATAATTTTTTTAATATTTCTCCTCGGGAAGCCGACAATATGGATCCCCAGCAACGGATACTATTAGAGGAAACTTGGCGTTGTATCGAGGATTCCGGGATATCTTTGAAAAAATTACAAAAAAAAAGGACCTCCGTATATGTAGGGGCTATGGCATTGGATTCCTATCTGAAGTCTCCTTCCGAAAATGATATAGACTTATATTCAGGATCAGGAAATTATCAATTTATGCTGGCAAACAGAACATCGTACTATTTAGGTTTAAGTGGTGAGAGCAAAGTAATTGAGGCGGCTTGCGCTTCAGCAACGGTGGCACTATGCGACGCTAAAAAAGCGCTAGCCATTGGGGACAGTGATTATGCACTGGTATCAGGAGTTAATTTACATTATTCCCCTATAAGGTACTTAATGTGGTCAAAAAACCGGATGTTAAGTAAAGACGGAAAATGTAAAACTTTTGATAAAGATGCCGATGGCTTTGTTTCCGGAGAGGGTATTGGTGTTTTATTACTACAGCCTTTAGATAAAGCAGTTCAAGATAAAAATAATATTTACGGAGTAATAAAAGGTTGTGCTGTTAATCACGGCGGGAAAGCAATTTCAATATCCTCCCCCCGGGTGGAGGCGCAGCGGGATGTAATTTTAGCAGCGTATGAAGATGCTGGATTTGGCCCGGATACAGTTACTTATATAGAAGCTCATGGTACAGGGACCTCATTAGGGGATCCCATTGAAGTAGAAGCTTTAACACAGGCGTTTCAGAGATCAACAATTGAAAAACAGTTTTGCAAAATTGGTTCTGTTAAAACAAATGTGGGACATTTGGAAGCAGCGGCGGGAATGCCGGGTGTAATTAAGGTTTTAATGATGATGCGCCATAAGAAAATTCCACCTAGTTTAAATATGAAAACCATAAATCCGATTATTGATTTTGAAAATTCTCCTTTTTCTATTGCTAGTGGTCTGACCAATTGGGTTAGTCGAAAAGAAGGAGAGCCATTAAGAGCAGGGGTTAGTTCATTCGGTTTTGGAGGCGTCAACGGTCATGTTTTGCTTGAAGAATACTCTGAACAAATAATTGAATCTGAGTCTCTTGCCGGATCAAGTTATCCATTTGTACTTTCAGCAAAGAATCCCCATAGTCTGGAAGATGTACTACATAATTGGAAAGAATTTACCAAAAGTGATAGCTTTTCAAAAATTGATTTTAAAGACATTTGTTTGACCCTGCTAACTCGGGAAGATTTTTCTTACCGTTGCGGGAAATTGCTTAAAAATAAAGCCGAATTAATAGAATTTCTGGAAAAATTGACAGCTGTTTCTGTTAATAAGATAACAGACGAATCCTGGTGCTTGCGTGTTGGTGAAATTTCATGGAATGATACTGATTTGGCAGAGACTATTAAAGAATTCCCTATTTTTAAAGAGAAATTTGATCAGGTTTTAGATTCATTAGATGAATTTGACGTAGATCATCAGATCAGAGAGGGATTTTTTCAGAAGAGTTGGCCAAAGCCGTATGTAACTTTGTATTCATTTATATTGAATTATGCCATTATTTCTACTTTAATCGAATTAGGACTCTCTTTGAATTTGATTACTGGTTTGAAGAAAGGGCTATGGATTAGTTTAGCTATTAGCGGCGTAATCGATATAAAAGAAATTTTAGCAGTCTTATGCGGGAAAAAAGAAGTAGACCAGTTAAAATTTACTCGACCGATTATTCCTTATTATGATCCAATTAACCGACAAGTATTAAATCCATATATTCTTGATGCCCAATACATAGGAAGTTTGATAGGTGAACTAAACATTTCTGATGAAATAGTATCACATTATTTAGAAAAAACGAATTCGCTATTAACAAATCAGTTTACTTTTGTTAAGTATTTAGAACAATGGGATAACAGGTTGAAGTCGGTAGAATTAGATGTTAAAAAACTGCTTAATGATGAAACCTTTTTAGTTCCAGGAGAGGAAGGTTTCAGTGGGAGAAAACTGTTATTAATGATTATTATGCTAAGTTCTTTATATAAACTCAACCAAAAGTGGAGTTTATCTGAACGGAAGCTGATAACAGATCAGAGGTTCTATGAATTGCTAGATCTTGTACTGGATGAAGTAATGCCTAAAGA
The DNA here is from genome assembly GCF_020819555.1 of Pelosinus baikalensis. Classification (NCBI taxonomy): domain Bacteria; kingdom Bacillati; phylum Bacillota; class Negativicutes; order Selenomonadales; family Sporomusaceae; genus Pelosinus; species Pelosinus baikalensis. Next base: position 271,981 of record NZ_JAJHJB010000001.1, on the reverse strand, counting down.
AACTTTGATCACATTATTACTGAGTAACAATCCTGACCTAGCCGCGATTGCCACAACTTTAAACATCCGGCAAAGCAAGATTAATAACAAAACTAATTATAGCTATTTAAACGAATACAGTCAAAAAAAGATCGTAATACCGGATATTCAAAACTGGTTTGAACAGATGTTGGTATTGGAAGATCTACCGCTTTTACCGGATATGACATATGTAAATTTTGGGAAGCTAACCTCTGATCCTTTAGCAAGCAAAGTAATCACCTTTAATCCGACTGCAGAACTCTCTGTAGCTCTTAAAGAATCATTAGTCGGACTATGGACGCAGGGAGTGGGAATTCAATGGCAAAAATTATATCCCGAAAATTCCTTTAAAAATATTCCTTTGCCTGTTTACGCCTTTAATCGGAGTTCATTTTGGTTGCCTGACAAAGCTATGGAAGTAAAAAGTCCTTGTTTACATTTAGAAGCAGCAAAAAATACAACGAATCTAGCTTCTATTCATCCTTTATTGCATCAAAACATCTCTGATTTCTCTGAGCAACGGTTCAGTTCGACCTTTACGGGTCAGGAGTTTTTTCTGGCGGACCATATAGTGAAGGGGCAAAGGGTCTTGCCTGGGGTGGCCTATCTTGAAATGGCACGAGCGGCAGTGGAACAGGCAGTGGGGGGGTCACAAGAAGGTCAAACTCCTCCGATTCGACTAAAAAATGTGGTTTGGTCTAGGCCTATTACCGTAGGGACTCATCCAGTTGAGGTAAAGATTGGACTATGTCCTGAAGATAATGGAAATATTGCCTATGAAATCTATAGTGATTCTAAGGATATCAATGTAGAGCCTATAGTACATAGCCAAGGTAATATAGTATTAAGTTCAGCTTTTCAAGTTCCCACCCTTGATCTTAAGGTCTTACGAGCTCACTGCAGCCAAAGCAGTTTTTCATCCAGCCAATGCTATGAAGCATATCGCACAATGGGAATTAATTATGGTCCAGGTCACCAAGGGATTGAGAAGATCTATGGAGGACCAGATCAAGTATTGGCTAAGTTGTCCTTGCCTGCTTCTGTCTCCGCAACCCAAAACCAATTCGTCCTGCATCCTAGTTTATTAGATTCTGCCTTGCAGGCGTCGATTAGCTTACTAATGGGCTCTGGTGATCTGAGACTGTGCTTACCTTTTGCACTTCAGGAGCTTGAAGTTTTTAGTAAATGCACTTCTACTATGTGGGCTTTGATTCGTTACAGCAAAGGAAGTAAAGCCGGGGATAAAGTACAGAAGCTCGATATTGATTTGTGTGATGATATAGGAAATGTTTGTGTACGGATGAGGGAATTTTCGTCGAGGATACTGGAGGGCGAAGTAGGTTCGGCAAATTCTACAGAAACGCTCGGAACGCTGAGAGTTACACCTTGCTGGAAAGAACAAACGGCTTTTCAGGAAGCTACATTACCTGATTATGCTCGGCATGTAGTGATACTTTGTGAAGCGGATGAGGTGATTCAGGAAAGCATTAAGACCCAGATGAAGGAAGTGCGCTGCCTTACTTTGCAATCTGAGCAGAGGGGCATAGAGGAACGATTCCAAACCTATGCAGTCCAAGTATTTGAGGAAGTGCAAAGTATCCTCAAAGAAAAACCTGTGGACAAGGTATTAATCCAGATTGTAGTCTCTACACAGAATGAACAGCAGCTCTTCTTTGGACTTTCCGGGCTTTTGAAAACTGCTCAAATTGAGAATTCTAAACTCATTGGACAACTGATTGGCGTGGCTGGATGGGGAGATTCTCAAAGAATCATAGAGAAACTGAGGGAAAACAGTCAAAGTAATGATAACCAGATTCAATACAAAGAAGGGAAGAGATGGGTTGTCGATTGGAGGGAAGTGGAAGCTTCTCAGAAAGAAGTGGACATTCCCTGGAAAGACAAAGGTATCTATCTCATAACTGGAGGTACTGGCGGTTTAGGATTTATTTTTGCCAGCGAAATTGCACATAACGTCAAGAACGCAACGCTTATTCTGACAGGACGATCTCCACTGGGGGAGGAAAAACAAGCAAAACTTAGGGAATTAGAAGGCTTGGGTACCCGGATCGAATACAAGCAGGTTGATGTGACTCAAAAGGAAGCCGTATCCAGCTTGATCCAGATCATCCAAAAAGACTTTGGGAATATTAATGGTATCATTCATGGTGCGGGAGTGAAGCGAGATAACTTCATTATCAAAAAAACTAAGGATGAACTATTAGAAGTGCTGGCACCCAAAGTAACCGGACTGGTGAACCTAGATCAAGAAAGCAAGGATCTAAAGCTTGACTTCTTTATTCTCTTTTCCTCAATAGCAGGAAGCTTAGGTAATCTAGGGCAGGCCGACTATTCCACGGCTAACTCTTTTATGGATATGTATGCAAGGTACCGTAACGCTCTTGTGGATTCAAAACAACGACAAGGTCATACGCTATCCATCAATTGGCCGTTGTGGAAAGATGGTGGGATGCATGTTGATGAAGAAACCGAAAAGATGATGATGCAAAGTATGGGGATGATCGCCATGCAGACCAATACTGGCATAAGAACCTTGTATCAAGGCTTGGCCTCTGGCAAAGATCAGGTAATGGTTATGGAAGGCAAGCTTATACGAATGAAGCAAAAACTGCTTTCAAATCAACAATCCAAGAGCCCTGCTGCATCCGATTCTACAATTGGGATGGATACGAATAATATGCTGGACAAAGTGCAAGTAATTTTGATGCAAGCAGTGTCTAAATTGCTCAATATTAAGATTGAGGATATTGATGCTGAAGCCGAGCTGAGCGAATATGGGTTTGATTCCATCACATTCACCGAATTTGCCAATCAGCTTAACCAGGAATACAAGCTTGAATTGACTCCTACCATATTTTTTGAACGTCCAACTCTTCATAGTTTTGTTGAATATTTGGTGGAAGAACATCAAGCTGCATTTGTATCAAGATTTGCAGCACAAACCAAAGTTGAAATTCCTATACAAGCCATGGGAGACGAAGTGGAAGAAATTCTAACCAGCAAAAGACAATATTCTCGGTTTGTAAGAACGGTGGCTTTATCTGCATCAGAACCATTACAACCAGATAAAACCATTCCTGAACCTATTGCAATTGTTGGAATGAGTGGTAGCTTTCCTATGTCTAAAGATGTGAATGAATTTTGGAAAAACCTGAAGGAAGGTAAGGATTGTATCACAGAAATTCCTAAGGATCGATGGGATTGGCAGGAATGTTATGGTGATCCGAAAAAAGATGCCAATAAAACAAATATCAAATGGGGTGGATTTATTGACAGTATTGCTGAGTTTGATCCGTTCTTTTTCGGAATTTCTCCCAGAGAAGCTGAACTTATGGATCCTCAGCAGCGTCTAATGATGACCTATGTATGGAAAGTTGTTGAAGATGCCGGTTATTCAGCACAAAGCATCTCCGGAACGAATACAGGTATTTTTGTAGGTACTATGGATGTTGGCTATAGCCGATTACTTGCTAAATATAATGTAGCATTTGAAGCGTATTCTTCAACAGGTATGGTATCTTCCGTGGGGCCTAATCGAACTAGTTATTTTTTCGATTTCCATGGACCAAGTGAGCCGATTGAAACCGCTTGTTCCAGTGCGCTAGTCGCCATCCATCGGGCAGTAAGTGCTATTGAAAGTGGAAGTTGCGAAATGGCGATTGCTGGTGGTGTTAATACAATACCTTCATCTGACTATCATATAAGTTTTAGTAAAGCGGGTATGCTTTCGCCAGATGGACGATGCAAAACTTTTTCCAATCAAGCCAATGGTTATGCTCGAGGTGAAGGAGCGGGCATGATTTTTCTGAAAAAACTTAAAGATGCCGAACGGGCGGGCGATCACATCTATGGAATTATTCGCGGTACTGCCGAGAACCATGGCGGACATGCCAACTCCCTGACGGCTCCTAATCCCAAGGCTCAAGCAGAATTATTGAAAGCTGCTTATACTAAGGCTGCAATTGATCCTAGAACTGTCACTTACATTGAGGCACATGGAACAGGCACTAAACTTGGCGACCCAATTGAAATCAATGGGTTAAAGACTGCTTTTAAAGAATTGTATCAACGTACAGGCGATTCCCAGGTTGTAAATAGTCATTGTGGAATCGGTTCTGTCAAGACCAATATTGGTCATTTGGAAATTGCCTCTGGTATTGCAGGTGTGATTAAAGTCTTATTGCAACTCAAACATAAAACGTTAGTCAAAAGCCTGCATTGCGATACGATTAATCCATACATTGATCTTAAAGATAGTCCATTCTATATAGTCCAAAAATCTAAGGAATGGAAAGCCATACAAGATGTGGCGGGCAAAGAACTTCCGCGGCGAGCGGGTGTAAGTTCTTTTGGATTTGGTGGCGTGAACGCTCATGTAGTAATTGAAGAATATATTCCTAAGAAGCAGGAACGACCTCAAATTGTGATTACTCCTCAAAATCCTGCCATTATCGTGTTGTCGGCAAAGAGTGAAGAGCAACTCAAAATACAGGCACAGCAATTAGTGGACTTTATTGGGGAAATACAAATTTCAGCGACTGGATTAGCTGATCTGGCTTATACTCTTCAAGTAGGACGTGAAGCAATGGAAGAACGTCTGGCTATGAGCGTGGGGTCAAGTGAAGAACTTGTGGAAAAACTAAAGAGTTTTGTAGAAAACCAAGGTGGGATTTCTAATCTATATCGGGGGCAAGCCAAACGTAAGAAAGCAAAATTGACTAATTCCCCAGCAGAAGAGGATATGGCAAATACTATAGGTGATTGGATTTCTCAAAAGAAATATGGGAAGCTCCTAGAACTCTGGGTTGATGGTTTGAATTTCGATTGGAATCAGCTATATGGGAAAATTAAACCTTATCGTACCAGTTTACCAACATATCCTTTTTCCAGGGAACGCTATTGGGTTCCGAAAAGTGACAAACAGCGTAAGATTTCTTCCTTAGTTGATCAAAAAAACATTCAATTTGATGATGCATTTTTTGATCAACTACTGGATGAGGTAATGAATAATACGATAAGCATTGATAGTGCTTTGCAAAAAGCAAAAATAATGGGATTTGACAATAGTAGGAGGTAAATATGAAAGATTTTCTTCAGTATATTTTATATGAAGTGAAAAACAAGAGGTTGGCAAAAATAGACGCAAAAGATTTAATACGTCAATTACAAACTCAAGTTATTTCTGCGAAATCTGATTTTATTCATCCTTTGTTGCATCAAAATATTTCTGATCTTTCTTCGCAACGATTTAGTTCAACTTTTACGGGTCAGGAGTTTTTTTTTGCGGATCATGTAGTGCAGGGAAAACGGATTTTACCTGGGGTAGCCTATCTTGAAATGGCACGAGAGGCAGTAAAACAAGCCATAGGAGATTTAGAAGAAGATAAGACCCAGCTTAAGATTAAAAATATAGTTTGGTCTAGACCTATTACCGTAGAGGAACAGCCAGTAAAAGTAAATATTGAACTCTATCCTGAAGATAATGGAGAGATTACATATGAAGTTTCTAGTGAATCTGAAAAAGCGGGCATAGAACCTGTAGTACACAGTCAAGGGATTGCAGTGTTGAGTTCGGCATGGAAGGCTCCAACGTTGGACCTTAAGGAACTAGAAGCTCATTGTAATCAAAGTCTTTCTTCTAGTCAATTCTACCAAGCCTATAGTGCAATGGGAATTGACTATGGTCCGGGACATCGGGGTATTGTTACAGCTTATATAGGATCGGGCCAAGTTTTGGCAAAATTGTCTTTGCCATCGACCATTACTACTATGCAGGATCAGTTTGTTCTGCATCCCAGTTTGATGGATTCAGCCTTACAGGCATCATTAGGTCTAATGATGGGCGATAGTACGCGCCCCTTAAAGCTCGCTCTGCCCTTTGCATTACAAGAAATTGAAATTTTCGGTAATTGTTCTTTAACAATGTGGGCTTTAATTCGATATAGTGAGGGCAGCAAAGCTGGGGATAATGTGCAGAAACTTGATATTGATTTATGTGATGAAATAGGAAATGTTTGTGTGCGGATGAAAGGATTTACATCAAGAATGTTGGAAGGCGAAGTGGGTACTATAGGTTCCTCAGAAACTATCGAAACGTTGCGGCTTACACCTTGCTGGAAGGAACAAACTGCTGTTCAAGAAGCTGTATTACCTGACTATGTTCAGCATGTAGTGGTACTTTGTGAACCAGATGGTGTTACCTTGGAGAGTATTAAAACCCAAATGAGGGGTGTGCATTGCCTTGTCTTACAATCTAAGGAGAACAGTATAGAGGAACGATTCCAAACTTATGCCGTTCAAATATTTGAGGAAATTCAAAGCATTCTCAAAGAAAGACTTACCGGTAAGGCGCTAGTTCAGATTGTAGTTTGTACAGAGAATGAGCAGCAGCTCTTCTTTGGACTTTCCGGGCTTTTGAAAACCGCTCAGCTTGAAAATCCTAAACTTATAGGACAACTAATCGGAGTGGACCGGTGGACAAATTCTGAAGAAATCATAGAAAAACTCAAGGAAAACTGCCAAAGTCCCTTTGAGAATCAAATTCAATATCAAGAAGAAAAAAGATTGGTTAGCGGTTGGAGAGAAGTGGAAGCATCTCAGGAAGAAGTGGGTATACCTTGGAAAGACCAAGGCATCTATCTCATCACAGGAGGTGCTGGAGGCCTCGGTCTCATTTTTGCGAATGATATTGCACATAAAGTAAAGAATGTGTCATTGATCCTTACAGGACGATCCCCGCTTAGGGAAGACAAGCAAGAAAAGATCAAGGAATTAGAGCAGGTTGGCGTCCGAATAGAATATAAGCAAATTGATGTGACCCAGAAGCAGGCTGTTAGCGATTTAATCGATAGTGTTCAAAAGCAATATGGAAGACTTGATGGTATCATTCATGGTGCGGGAGTAAACCGAGATAACTTTATTATTAAAAAGACAAGGGATGAGTTTTTAAAAGTGTTATCTCCCAAAGTCACTGGATTAGTCAATCTGGATCAAGCAAGCCGGAATTTAAATCTTGACTTTTTTGTTCTTTTTTCCTCGATAGCAGGAAGCTTAGGCAATCTAGGTCAGGCCGATTATGCAACCGCTAATGCTTTCATGGACGTCTATGCAAGGTATCGTAATACTCTGGTAGATGCAAAACAACGGCAAGGTCAGACCTTATCCATTAATTGGCCGCTGTGGAAAGAGGGCGGTATGCACGTTGATGAAGAAACCGAAAAGATGATGATGCAAAGCATGGGCATGATTGCCATGAAGACACCAACCGGTATTAGAGCCTTGTATCAGGGCTTAGCTTCTGGTAAGGAGCAGGTGATGGTGATGGAGGGCAAACTGGCACGAATGAAACAAAAACTTTTGATGACAACTTATAACACTCAGCAATCGAAAGTTTCTGCTACAACCGAGGTTAATATGGGTAATATACTGGATAATGTGCAGAACGTTCTACTGCAAGCTGTATCCAAATTACTGAAAGTCAAGAGCGAGGATATTGATGTCGATGCCGATCTGAGTGAATATGGGTTTGATTCGATTACATTTACCGAATTTGCTAATCAACTAAATCAGGAATACAACCTTGAACTAACACCCACTATATTTTTTGAATATCCAACCCTTCATAGTTTTGCGGAATATTTGGTGGAAGAACACCAAGCAGTATTTAAAGTGGAACCAGAGATAGTTCCCATAGCATCTGATTCTACAAGAGGGACTGATATGGGTAATATACTGGACAACGTGCAGACCGTTTTACTGCAAGCTGTATCAAAATTACTTAAAGTTAAGAGCGAGGATGTTGATGTCGAGGCCGATCTGAGTGAATATGGGTTTGATTCGATTGCATTTACTGAATTTGCCAATCAACTGAATCAGGAATACAGTCTTGAACTAACGCCCACTATATTTTTTGAATATCCAACCCTTCATAGTTTTGCGGAATATTTGGTGGAAGAACACCAAGCAGTATTTAAAGTGGAACCAGAGATAGTTCCCATAGCATCTGATTCTACAAGAGGGACTGATATGGGTAATATACTGGACAACGTGCAGGCCGTTTTATTGCAAGCTGTATCCAAATTACTTAAAGTTAAGAGCGAGGATGTTGATGCGGATGCCGATCTGAGTGAATATGGGTTTGATTCGATTACATTTACTGAATTTGCCAATCAACTGAATCAGGAATACAGTCTTGAACTAACGCCTACTATATTTTTCGAATATCCAACCCTTCATAGTTTTGCAGAATATTTGGTGGAAGAACACCAAGCTGTGCTTAAAACAAAAATGGGCGTACAAATTAAGGCTGAACCCCCTGTGCAAGTTAAGGAAGAAGAAGTGGAAGAAATTCTATTCAGCGTAAGAAAAAAACGTTCCCGGTTTGCAAGAATGGTGACGGCACCCACATTAGAAGCAGCGAACTCATCGAAGCCGGATACTATCAGTCCTGAACCTATTGCAATTGTAGGAATAAGTGGTATATTTCCTATGGCCAAAGATGTAAATGATTTTTGGAAGAATCTTACAGAAGGTAAGGATTGTATCACTGAAATCCCTAAAGAGCGTTGGGATTGGCGGGAGTATTATGGTGATCCTAAACAAGATAGAAATAAAACAAATGCTAAATGGGGCGGCTTTATTGATGGTATAGATGAGTTTGATCCATTATTCTTTGGTATATCTCCCAAAGAAGCCGAGTTTATGGACCCCCAGCAGCGCCTATTGATGACCTATGTTTGGAAAGCCATTGAAGATGCTGGGTATTCGGCTCAAAGTCTTTCGGGAACCAACACAGGCATTTTTGTGGGGACAACAGGTACCGGTTATATGCAGCTGGTTTTTCAGGCAAATAGGACAATTGAAGGTTATTTTAATACTGGTATCGTGCCTTCGGTAGGACCCAACCGAATGAGCTATTTTTTAAATGTTCATGGGCCCAGTGAACCTATTGAAACCGCGTGCTCAAGTTCATTAATCGCCATCCACCGGGCGGTAAGCGCCATAGAGAATGGAACTTGTGAGATGGCAATCGTTGGTGGTGTAAATACTATCATGATGCCAGAGGTTCATATCAGCTTTAATAAAGCCGGAATGCTCTCTGAAGATGGGCGATGCAAAACTTTTTCCGACAAGGCTAACGGCTACGTTAGGGGGGAAGGAGCGGGAATGGTATTCCTGAAAAAGCTCAAGGATGCAGAGCAGGCAGGAGACCACATCTATGGAATTATTCGGGGGTCTGCCGAGAACCATGGGGGCCATGCCAATTCTTTGACGGCGCCTAATCCTAAGGCTCAGGCGCAAGTATTGAAAGCTGCATATACTAAGGCTGGTATTGATCCAAGGACGGTTACTTACATTGAAGCCCATGGAACAGGTACTAAACTTGGTGATCCAATTGAAGTTAATGGTCTGAAAATGGCATTTCAAGAGCTTTATGAGACTTCAGGATATGCTCAAGTAGCAGGCCGACATTGCGGGCTGGGATCGGTGAAAAGCAATGTTGGCCACTTGGAGCTGTCTGCTGGTATTGCAGGCGTGATTAAAGTCTTACTGCAGCTTAAAAATAAAACACTGGTGAAAACGCTTCATTGCGATACCCTTAATCCCTATATCAATCTGGATAATAGTCCCTTTTATATTGTGCAGGAAACACAAGAATGGAAGGCATTAAAAGATGCTTATGGCAATGATCTTCCCCGACGGGCTGGCGTAAGTTCTTTCGGGTTTGGGGGGGCTAACGCCCATATCGTATTTGAAGAATATGTCCCTAAGATCCAGGCGCGGTCAGAGATGATAATAAATTCCCAAAACCCTGCAATGATCGTGCTGTCGGCAAAGAATGAAGAACAGCTGCAAGAGCAGGCAAGGCAATTATTGACCGCCATTCAGGAGCAGAAATTCTCAGATGCTGATTTAGCAGATATAGCCTATACTCTCCAGGTCGGGCGTGATGCTATGGAAGAACGTCTGGCTATGATCGTAAAAACGACCAAAGAACTTGAGGCGAAATTAAAGAATTTTGTGGAAGGCAAGGAAAGCATAGAGGACTTGTATCTAGGCCAGGTAAGGCGCAACAAGGAAGCTTTTGCTGTTTTTGCTGCAGATGAAGATATGGCAAAAACGATTGATGCCTGGTTTACTAAGAGGAAATATGGGAAGCTTCTCGAGCTTTGGGTCAAGGGATTGGTGTTGGATTGGAATAAACTATACGGTGATAGCAAACCCCAAAGAATTAGTCTGCCTACCTATCCATTTGCGCGGGAACGCTATTGGGTACCCGAGGTTGAACCTATCAACACAACAAGTCCAGCTATTGCAACTTCCATTAATCCATTATTGTATCAAAGCACTTCAAATTTTTCTGAGCAAAGCTTCGGATCGGCGTTTACGGGACAGGAGCTTTTTGCCGCAGATCCTGTAATGAAGGGAGAGGATTTTAGATTGAATGCTGCAGATGATATCACAATTCAGCCGCAAGAGCATTTGAAGGTACTCACCAACACTGATGCGGAGACCTTGAAATCAGCTTCCATAGACCAGCTTAAAGTATTGCTGGAAGGCGTTACTAAGATTCCGGCTAACAGATTGGATGCGGATGCACACTTTGAAGAATTAGGTTTGGATTCCATAATGATTTCCATTCTCAATCAAAAAATAGAGCAATGGATTGGGAAACTAGATGCAACCATGTTTTTTAAATATAATACCATCCGGACTTTAGGCGCTTATCTTGTAAAAGCCTATCCTGACGCAGTTTCGGCCTTGGTCAGTAAAGCTAATGTACCAACACTGCCACAGCACCACCGATCTCAAACAAAAGAAATTCCTACTATGGTCTCGACATACTCAGCAAAACCTTGGGAAAGGCAAGTGAGTTCATCTGTTCCAGATACCCACCCATGGGCTGATATTGCCATAATAGGACTTGCCGGGCGATATCCACAGGCTGCAACTCTAGATCAATTCTGGAAAAATCTGTATGATGGCAAAGATTGTATTGAAGAAATACCTCCCCAACGTTGGTCACTGGATGGATTTTTTGAACCGGATCGTGCCAAAGCTGCTGCAAGTGGGCTTAGTTATAGCAAGTGGGGTGGATTTTTAGAAGGTATTGATTATTTTGATCCATTATTTTTTAATATTTTGCCAAGAGATGCTATGCTTATGGACCCTCAAGAACGATTGTTTTTAGAAGTGGCCTGGGAGTGTTTAGAAGATGCCGGATATACTCGAAAATCTTTGAGAGAAGATGGATATGGAAATCAAATAGGAGTATTTGTTGGTGCAACCTTCAATAATTATCAGCTGTTAGCAGCTGAATCCGCGGTGCGTGCTAAGCAAGAGCTTTATCCTGCATACAGCCAAATGTTTTCAATTGCGAATCGAGTGTCCTTTGTAATGAACTTAACTGGACCAAGCTTGACTGTGGATACTGCGTGTTCATCATCGCTGTATGCAATTCATTTGGCTTGTGAAAGTATTCGCAGCGGTCAGTCGCGTATGGCAATTGCCGGCGGAGCAAATTTATCACTTCATCCGAGTAAATATATCTTACTTTCACAAGGGCAATTCAATGCTTCTGACGGACGCTGCCGGGCATTTTGCGAGGGGGGGACAGGTTATGTTCCTGCAGAAGCAGTTGGTGCAGTTTTCTTAAAGCCTTTGCAGGATGCAATAAAAGATCAGGATATTATTTACGGCGTTATTAAAGGCAGTGCTACCAGTCATGCAGGCAAGACCAATGGCTATACTGTTCCCAGCCCAGTGTCGCAGTCGTTGGCAATAGAAAAAGCGCTGGCACTCAGTCAAATCTCTCCTCGGAGTATTAGTTGTATTGAAGCCCATGGAACTGGGACGGCATTAGGCGATCCAATTGAGATAACAGGGTTAACCGATGTTTTCCAAAAGTATACAAAAGATACAAGTTTTTGCTCAATTTCCTCTGTAAAATCAAATATCGGTCATCCAGAGGCTGCTGCAGGAATTGCCCAACTGACGAAAGTCCTTTTGCAGTTGAAGCATAAAACTCTTGTAAGAAATGTAATGCATGGAGCGGGTTTAAATCCTAATATTGATTTTGCTCAAACTCCATTTATTGTACAAGCAAAAACCGAGCATTGGAAACGCCCCTTAATTGATGGCCGAGAAGTACCAAGACGAGCTGGTATCTCCTCCTTTGGCGCGGGAGGTGCAAATGCCCATATCGTGGTTGAAGAATATCTTCCCAGGGATCAGGAGCGTTCTTCTATTACTATTACTACTCATAACCCGGCAATCATTGTACTGTCGGCCAAGGAGGAAGATAGACTTAAAGAGTATGCAGAGCGATTGTTGGCCACAATCCAAGAGGAGCAATTCGAAGAGAACAGCTTGGCTGATATAGCCTATACACTGCAGGTGGGACGCGAAACTATGGAAGAGCGCTTGGCTATGACGGTGTTATCTATCAAAGAACTTGAAGAGAAACTGAAGGGCTTTTTGCAAGAAAAGAGTGGTATTGAGGATTTTTATAGAGGACAGGTCAAACGTAATAAAGATACATTGACAATGTTTACAGGTAATGAAGACTTGCTAATTGAAAATTGTATTAAAAGCGGAAAATATTCTCAACTTATGGATCTCTGGACGAAAGGATTGAATTTTGATTGGGAGAAGTTATATGGCAATTACAAACCTCGTCGCATCAGTTTGCCGGCGTATCCCTTTGCCAGAGAAAGCTATTGGATTCCAGAAGTAAAATCTAGCATCACAACAGAATCCTCTGTGGCAGCAGCTATCCATCCGCTGTTGCATCAAAATACTTCGAACTTTTCTGAACAACGATTTAGTTCAAACTTTACAGGTCAAGAATTTTTCCTGGCAGATCATGTAGTGAAAGGTCAGTGCGTCTTGCCTGAGGCGGCCTATCTTGAGATGGTTCGCGCGGCAGTCGCTGAGGCGGCAGGAACCTTGGAAGAAGAACAAACAGGGCTCTGGCTAAAGAATATTGTCTGGGCAAGATCCATTGCAGTCAATAGACAGCCTATACAGGTACATATAGGACTATATCCCGAAGGTAATGGAGAAATATCCTATGAAATTTATACCAAGTCCGTAGAAGGCAATAAAGAGCCTATAGTACACAGTCAGGGTACTGCTGTGCTAAGTGGGATTGCAAAAGCCCCAACTGTAGATCTAGAGACCTTACAAGTACAGTGCAGCCCAAATACCCTCAGTTCGAATCAATGCTACGAGACATTTAAGGCGATGGGGATCGAGTATGGTTTGGGATACAGGGGAATTGAAAAGGTGTATGTGGGATCAGGTCAAGTGCTGGCTAAGATATCCTTACCTCAGTCTGCAGCCGATACGAAAGATCACTATGTGCTGCATCCAAGTGTAATGGAAGCTGTATTGCAAGCGTCAATCTGCCTAAGGATAGGCAATGATGAGCTCAAGCCAATTCAGCTCTTTGCTCTTAATGATTTGGAGTTATTTAGTAAGTGCACTTCTGCCATGTGGGCTTTCATTAGATATAGTGATGGTAGTGTGGCAGGGAATCAAGGGGAAAAACTTGATATTGACTTATACGATGAACAGGGAAAGGTTTGTGTACGGATGAAAGGATATTCAACTAAAAGACTGGACGATGAAATGGATGCAGTAGAGGCTTCAACAGATGTAGGGACTGTGATGTTCTATCCTAGCTGGAAAGAACAAGCTGTTGGCCGGGAAGTCACAGCTCCTGACTATGCCCAGCATCTGGTAATGCTTTGTGAGCGGGATGATGTATCCAGAGAAAGCATTGAAACCCAAATGGGTGGTGTGCGCTACATTACTGTAACAAATGAACAAGATGGAATTGATAAGAGGTTTCAAAGCTATGCTATCCAAGTGTTTGAAGAAATCAAAAGCATTCTTGAAAGCAAACCTAAAGGCAAGGTGCTGATACAGATTGTGGTTTCTTCTCAAAAGGAGCAGCAACTTTTCTCCGGTCTCTCCGGACTCTCCGGGCTTTTGAAAACAGCCAAGCTTGAGAATCCCAGAATAATAGGACAGTTGATTGAAGTAGAAGCAGGAGAAGATTCCTACGGAATCATAGAAAAACTGAAAGAGAACAGTCGAAGCCCAATCGATAACTATATTCGATATCAAGACGGCACACGATATGTTTCCAATTTGAGTAAATTGGAAGTTCCCGGAGAGAAAGAGGTAATCCCTTGGAAAGATCAGGGCATATATCTGATTACAGGAGGATCTGGAGGATTAGGGCTTATATTTGCCAAAGAGATTGTTCAGCGTGTTAAGGGGGTAACCCTGATTGTCACTGGACGATCCCCCCTGAAAGAAGACAAACAAAGTCAATTGCAGGAATTACGGTTACTGGGGGCCAGAATCGAATACAGACAAGTTGATGTGAATCAAAAAGAAGCAGTTGCTGATTTAATTCAAAGTATTCAAAAAGACTTTGGAACCCTAAATGGCATCGTTCATGGTGCTGGAATCATTAGAGACAACTTTATTATCAAAAAGACCAAAAAAGAACTGCAAGAAGTTATGCTGCCAAAGGTTACAGGACTGGTAAACGTGGATCAGGCAAGCAAAAATCTCCCTTTGGACTTCTTAATTCTCTTCTCTTCAGTAGCAGGACCTATGGGCAATCCAGGTCAGGCTGACTACGCTGCAGCTAATGCCTTCATGGACGCTTATGCGAAATATCGCAATACTCTGGTGGCTGAACAGCAGCGCCATGGAAAAACGCTAGCGATGAATTGGCCGTTGTGGAAAGATGGAGGGATGCACATTGATGAAGAAACCGAGAAGATGATGATGCAGAGCGTGGGCATTATTACCATGCAGACCTCAAGTGGTATTCGGGCTTTGTATCAAAGCTTGGCTTCAGGTAAAGAGCAGGTGATGGTGATGGAAGGTGACTTAGAGAGGATACAAGAATATTTATTAGATACTCCTGCCAAATCCGACTTGCATTTGTCGAATGCAGCGATGCCACAAATTGATCCAGAAATACTTAAAGAAAAAACAGTACACCAACTTAAAGTTCTGTTAGGAGAAGTAACCAAGCTGGGGATTGCCAGAATTGATGCAGAAGAGTCTCTCGAAAATTATGGGATTGATTCCATCGTGATTACCCAGCTCAATCATGAGCTTGCCGGTATCTTTGGAGAGTTATCAAAAACCTTATTTTATGAGTACCCAAATTTAGCATCACTGGCAGAATATCTTGTTGCTGACTATTCACAAATATGTATGCGGTGGACTGGGCTCGGGGATCAGGCTCAATCAATACTGGAACCGGAAAATTTGAAAAAGTCCTCACCAGCATTGCATCTAGATAGTCAAATTCCTGTACTGACATCATTGAAAGCAGGAAGGAAGCAAAATCGCAGTTTTGCCAATAATGTTCTAAGTAATGGAGAGCAAGAACCTATTGCCATCATCGGTATGAGCGGGCGTTATCCCCAGGCAAAAAACCTCAAAGACTATTGGGAGAATTTAAAATCAGGTAAAGACTGCATTACAGAGATTCCAGCAGAGCGTTGGTCTTTGGATGGATTCTTCCATCCGAGTAAACAAGAAGCTATAGCACAAGGCAAAAGCTATAGCAAATGGGGCGGCTTTATAGATGGGTTTGCCGATTTTGATCCTCAGTTTTTTAATATTTCGCCTCGGGAAGCCGGTAATATGGATCCTCAGGAACGATTGTTTCTTGAGTCTTGTTGGGAAGTGTTTGAAGATGCAGGATATACAAAAGAACAGCTTGCCGTAAAATATAACGGGCGAATTGGTGTTTTTGCGGGAATTACCAAGACTGGTTTTGAGTTGTATGCCCCTGATTTATGGAAACAGGGTAAAATAGTGTTTCCCCATACTTCCTTCAGTTCTGTAGCAAATAGAATCTCCTACCTGCTGAATCTGCAGGGGCCCAGTATGCCAATTGATACAATGTGTTCTGCCTCATTAACAGCCATTCATGAAGCCTCTGAACATATTCGCCGTGGAGAATGTGAAATGGCAATTGCAGGCGGGGTTAATCTGTACCTTCATTCCTCAAGTTATATCGGACTTAGCGCCCAGCAAATGTTGTCTGTGGACGGACGTTGCAAGAGCTTTGGGCAAGGCGGAAATGGATTTGTACCTGGTGAAGGAGTTGGAGCTATTTTACTCAAAGGCCTATCTCAGGCAATCGCTGACGAGGATCATATTTATGCTATCATCCGAGGAACCAGTATTAATCATGGCGGTAAGACAAATGGGTATACTGTTCCTAATCCTGCAGCTCAGGGAGATGTCATTCGTAGGGCACTGGATAAAGCTGGGGTAAATGCCCGGACAACAAGTTATATAGAGGCTCATGGTACAGGAACGGAACTTGGAGATCCGATAGAAATTACGGGATTAAGCCAGGCTTTTCGAAAAGACACACAAGATACCGAATTTTGTGCCATTGGTTCGGCAAAATCCAATATTGGGCATTTAGAAGCAGCAGCTGGGATTGCAGGAGTTACTAAGATTGTATTGCAAATGAAGCACCAAAAGATTGTTCCAAGTCTGCATGCTAAGGACTTGAATCCCAATATCAATTTTGCAAAGACACCATTTGTAGTGCAGCAGGAACTTGCAGAATGGAAGCGACCAGTGATTGAGATTAACGGAGAAAAGAAGGAATATCCAAGGATAGCCGGTATTTCAGCATTTGGTGCTGGAGGATCAAATGCTCATGTAGTGATAGAAGAATATATCGCGAAGGAGCAGGAACGACCTCGCATTGCGATTACTACTCAAAATCCTGCCATTGTGGTGTTATCTGCAAAGAATGAAGCTCGGCTCAAAGAGCAAGTACAGCAATTGTTAATCGCAATTGAAGAACAGCAATTCACGGATCTTGACCTTGCAAATCTGGCGTATACCCTCCAGGTAGGTCGCGAAGCCATGGAAGAACGCTTGGCTGTGATCGCGGGGTCAATCAAAGAGCTTAATGACAAACTCAAGAGTTTTGTAGAAGGTAATAATGGAATAGTCCAGATGTATCGGGGGCAGGTGAAATGCAATAAAGATACTCTGGCTATTTTTGCCGATGAAGATTTGCAATTGGCGATTGATAATTGGATCAGCAAAGGGAAATATACAAAGCTTTTGGATATTTGGGTCAAAGGGCTAGTCTTTGATTGGAACAAAATTTATGGAGAGATTAAGCCTCGCCGAATTAGCCTACCTACGTATCCATTTAGTAGGGAGCGATTCTGGATACCTGAGGCAATTAAAGATTCACAAGTATCATTGAGTGATGGTCAGGCGAATTTTGAAAATCGAAACAAGTTATTACACCGAATTGATTCTGAAAAAAATACTTCAGTACCTTTGAAAGGCAAACGTATTTCTTCACCATTAAAAGAAGTTCAATTTGAATATATAATGAATACTGATAATTTTGCCGAACTAAAGGATAACCATAATGTGTTACATGTAGGATACTACCAGGAAATGCTGTGTGATGCTGTTAAGGATAGTTTCAATACAAGCTCATATGTGGTGAATCATATGGAATTTTTATCAGCTTTGAGGTTCACTGAAAGCAGTAGTAGAATTGTCAATTTGCTTTTTAGCCCTGAAGATGAAAATGGTTTTATGAAGTTTCAATTTAATAGCCGGGAAATAGACAAGAATGAGTGGTCTCTGCATGTTACAGGAAGCCTTAAAATAAACAAGGATATTGAGCATAATAGACTAGCCGTTGAAGAATTAAGTTATATTATGGAGCAAAGCGAGCAGTATCTGGCCTCTGAGTTTTATCAGAAAATACATGAGCAGGGTTTTCGCCTTGGTGATAGTGTAAAATGGGTGGATCAAGTTTGGCATAGGGATGGAGAAATACTTGCACGCTTTAGACCTTTCACTGAAGCTGAGAAGATTTATAATTACTCTATAGGTATCCATCCTGGCGTGCTAGATGCATGCGCGCAGCTTTTCGTCTTTGCTGGTTCCGATTGTCTGCCACCAGGTACCGTATTTATGGTTGTAGAGATGAAAGAATTCCACTTAAATTGCGTTGGCAATAGAGACAAAGCGATATGGTGTCACTTTATACTAGACAAGAATGGTGAAAAGAACAATTATATACAAGGGGAATATAAGCTTTTTGATGATGATGGGCTTATTCTCGTACAGGCAAGAGGAAAAAAGGTAAAAAAATTAGATATAAAAAGAATGGAAGTTTTAAAGCTGACTCGTGATGAAGTAGACGGCATTAAAAGCTCTTGGATCATGGATGAGATAAGAAGTAAAACGGGAGCTTCTAAGACGCAAGCATTAGAACAATACTTGCGGCAAACGATGGCCGAACAATTAGGTATGCTGCCGGAAAATCTTGACGTTGACGAGCCCTTGAGAGATTTGGGAATGGATTCAATTGCCGCTGTAAATTTTATAAGTATGGTTGATAAGTCGTTGGGCATAAAGATTCCAGCGGAGGAAATACTCCAAGGACCAAGTATAAAGGAACTGGCTGCTACTTTGAAGACCGAATTCCAGGAGATCGTTGCTGAGCCTGAAAACGTGGAAAGCAGACATAAATTAGGAATTCTTAAGGTTGAAGAAATGGAAAGTTATCTGCGACAAATTATGGCTGAGCAACTAGGAATGCTGCCGGAAAATCTTGACATTGACGAACCATTAAGAGATTTGGGAATGGATTCCATTGTCGCTGTAAATTTTATAAGTATGGTTGATAAGTCATTAGGCATAAAGATTCCAGCGGAGGACATACTGCAGGGTCCAAGTATAAAGGAATTGGCTGTTACGCTGAAGACTAAATTTCAAGAGTTCATTGTTGAACCGGAAGTAGAGAAAAGCAAACTCAAAGAAAAAAATCAAGCAAGTATATGGTATGCCCATAGGATTATCAAAGAAAATGCCAAGTTCAGACTCTTTTGCATACCCTTTGGCGGGGCTGGGGCTTCATTGTATCGTACGTGGCAAGCAAATTTGCCAGATTATATTGAAGTATGTCCTATCCAGTTGCCTGGCAAAGAAAATAGAATAAAGGAACAGCCTATAGATAATATTAGTGATGCAATATGTGTGCTGGAAAAAGCGATTAAACCTGAATTAGATATTCCTTATGGTTTTTATGGACATAGTTTTGGGGCACTAATCTCTTACAGGTTAGCCTACTATTTATGGAAAAATAGCAATAATAAACCTAGCCACTTGTTCGTAGGAGGGTTTACTGCACCTAGTTCTACACCGAATCCCAACTTTGAACGAAGACTTGCTTTATTGAAATCTATGGGATTTAAAGGAATCCCCTCCCTAAGTGATATAGAATGTTTTACACCTGCCCAATTAAAAGAAATAGTGAATGAAATAGGAGGAATGAAAGGAAAAGTTGTGGAGGAAGATATGGCTAGGAAGCTAATAGGAGGAGCTTTTTCAGATTTGAGAATTGTAGAAAGTTTTACGTATAAAGAGGAAGAGCTATTTGATATACCAATTACTGCTTTTCATGGTAAGAGAGAAGATCGTGTTACAGAAACGGACATGCAGTCATGGAGTAACAATACTACGTCATCATGCAAATTACATGTGTTATCTGGAGACCATTTCTTTTTGAATAAAGAGCAGAACCAAGATGAGTTGCTGGCACTGATTAAAGAAGATATAAACAAATATATATCCTAATGATGCTTTGCAGCCAGACTTTATAACAGTAATCAACAAGAGAGTCGTCTGTCTTCTAAATGAATTGAGCCTTTTGTGTTAGACTTTTTCTAAAATGTCCAATACAAAGGGCTCAGTCAGATTAGTGGATGGCTTAAGAACCCGCTTACCATCTGCGAGAAATATACTCAATATTTAAAGCATCTATTTTCACAAAAAAAGAATGTATTTTTTGCAATACAAAATTTCTTTGACAATTATCTTGTCGTATTTTAAAATTCATTATATTGTTTTGTGGAATTTGTAGCTCACTTACTTGAAAATTTTGAACTGACTTCTTCACAATTAAACCTCCAGAATTACTTTATTCGCCATTTTATAGTATCAAACTTCCATTTAATATTCCTTTGAAAGTACAAGCTTAATCAATCAAATCTGGAACGATAAAGCAGTCAGATTGTATGAAAATGTGAAATAAGGTTGATGGCATACGTTAATCCTCCAATTATTCTAAAATTGATTTTAATTATACTTGAGAAATGTGACAAAAATATTACGGTTTATTATACGGCTTTCTTTTACAGAGATGCGGATTATATCATGGGAGTATCATCAAGCTGGGAAACTGGGCAATAAGCGCGAATTCATATAGAGTGGGTGTCACTGGTAGTTTTTCAATAAAGGAAGCTATTGGATATAGATATTTATATATGGCAATAGTAGTCACTAGTTTATGGATAAGACAATGGCACAGTGGTTATCTTTTATATCTGTCACTTTGGCATCTTAAAAGCAAAGATATATGAAAAATTGCTGCAAAGTAGTTAACTTTGCAGCAATTTGTATTTCTATATCAAACCAATGGTAACCCAAGAGCTAATTATTTTGCCGGATATTTATTCCTTTGAAAGCATGGAAGAATGCTTCTAGGGGAGTTAGGTTGTATGTCCCGGTTGAAAAAATGGCATTGTCAACGACCATGTCGGTGGCGACATCATACACAGCCTGGGTTACTGTTATGTAATAGGTGCTTCTTTCTTGTTTTACACGAAAGGCGCTTACCTCAGAGATAATGGCCCATCGACAGCCAGAGGCGACAGCGGCTTCCCGCCATGCATTAGGGGATGTCTGTGTATTGGCTATAACATAGTCTGGCAGTATTTTTCGGTACTCATCCTTTAATGCTTCATGCATATACCAGAAGTCTGCTGTTAAACCATCAGGAAGGTTATTTTGGAGTGGGGCAATGTAGACGCGTCCGAGGTCTGTCTGTTTTGTAGCAGGCTCGGCGGGCAGTTCCATTCCGGCCTTTACGGCCTGGCTGCGCTTATCATAATAGTTTTTTATTGCAGAATCGACATAGCTGACCAATTTATGGGGATCACCCACGGTGCCAGGCGAAGTCCATTTAATTTCTCGACCAAACTGCTGATAGCCACCAACTAAGGTTTGCAGGACGCCAGTTACCGGATCGCCCGCATTGACGATTCGTGTCAGGTGAAGAATTGGTTCGAATTTGGCGGCAAACGCGGCATTGCCCACGGCCGGTGCGCCGAAAGTAATCACTTCAATTTGTTCCGGATTTATTCCCATACTGAGGAGCCTTGCTCCGACCAATGTTGCCGCCGCACCACCTAAGCTATGACCGGTAAGATACAGTTTAGCGTTTTTATCAGCCATGAGCAGATCAGGAAGTGAGAGACGGGAGTGCTGGGGATTATGCAAGACGGCAGACGGAATCGTTTGTACAAATTCATTAAATCCTTTATGAACCTTAGGTTCTGTGTTGGGAACATCTTTTTTATTGGCATTGACTGTGAATTCTTTGGTATTGCTACCTGCAAAATAAATTTTGTCAACCTTTAGGTCGGTTTTTAGATCCTTGTTGTTTTCTGTTCCAACAATGGCAAGAAGATACTCTGGAGCACCACCTGAATGGTCTTTTTTTGCGATAAGAAAGCGGGCACCGGTATGACCCTGCGTCTGGACGTAATGATCAATCTGCCAGCCGCCTTGTGCTAAATAGCGGGTGGCCAACTCGCCGATTCGATCGCTATAAGCCGCTCCGCTAGCTCCGGCGGCAATATATAGTTTATAAGCTTCTTCATAGTCTTCTCTTGGGTCAGCGTGGACAAAAAAAGGATACCATAATAGCGTAAAACTGAACAAGAACAGTACTAGCTTCTTCATCATAAGCCTCCATGGGAGCAAATTCATTTCAGATTACCGCCACACGGATAACTCGTTTGAATGCGGCATCTACTATTTCGCTGCAGGTTAAAGCAGACTGATGAGATTATTGCAGCGTATTGGTTTCGATATTATAGGTTACGGAGTCTGCTGACCAGGTGTTATCACCTTGGGTAATCTGTACTTGACCGTTGAATATCCCTAGTTTAGTACGCCAGTTAAAGTCTGCTGTATCAGAAGTTATAGTTAAGTTAGGCTGTTTAAATGTCACGCCGCCGTCAAGCATAGCCTTCTTCTGACTGCCATATACGTAAACGCTGCCGGCTGTAAGATAAATATTATCTTGTGTAAGGGTTATGCCGTCTGAGCCCCAGACTTCCAGTGAACTCAGGCTGACTTTTGCCTGGCCCGCCGTTATGATGCGATTGGAAACTTCAATATATACATTTCCCTTTAACATATAGAGCCCGGTATTTACATCGTAGTAGGTGGTATCAGCGTTGATGATAGGCTTAGCTGCGGAAGCTATTGTAGTGCTGACAAAAAGACACGAAAGCAAGATGAGGGATAATAAAATTTTATGGTTCATATTTGATTGACCTCCCGAGCTGCTAAGATTCTGTTAGCAGGTTATTTTCTTGGCTCTTGAACATCCCGAAAAAGATTCTATTTGTTTTAATATTGAACTTTTCTAAATCAATGGAATGGCTGCATGATTCACTCCTGCAATGTTGCTCTCATGGGGACAAGTTGGACAAAAGGTTGTTCATAAGAGTGGACTTGCATCCATTGTCCATCACGTATAATCTCGACTTTTCCCAGTTTTCTGCCTTCCCAGGTCCAGGATTGAATGACTTCGCAAACCAGCTTGTTGATTTCTTCCCGTGATAAGGAAGGATCCGATTCAACGGGTATACCATGAATGATCGTATTATACATCTGCGATACCTCCTTAATTTATAGGTTAATGATGCTCGTCAACGAAAATACACAGCAAAAGCTGCTTAACGAATGTGTCCGTGGTGTTGAAATTAGTCTAAATAAAACCATCCATCCAGTTATTGACTGAATGGCGTTTTTTATATTCATTGCTCTGAATCGTTGATAACGATATGTATCGTGCCTTCTTTCATCCCTAATGCTTTTGCCATGAGCTCTTCTGCAAGCTTAAACTGGCAGGTCAGTAAATCATCAGGTGATTTCTCATAAATTGCATCAATCAGGCAATCAATAATAGCCATAATCAAATTCATTGCTGCTTTGGGATGAGAAACATGAAAATAGTTTTGCTGTTTCCCTTCTTCGATAATTTTCAGCAAAAAAGGTGCCACTAACTGGTTACCCTGGCGTGATAATTTGTCTAAGAGATGTAAAGTCCGATCATCATATAAAAAATAAAACAATAACCCTTCTTTATATTGAATGGTACGGAATATAGCCTGTAGCAGGGATTCAATTTTTTGGGGCGGGGCAATGTTTTCGGAATAAATGATCGGCGCAAATGCCGATGTGAACGTGGACATGTGCCGATTAATCAGTGCTTCTAATATTTCCTCCTTCGATTTAAAGTAATAATAGAGTGTTCCTTGAGCAACTCCCATTTTTTTTACAATGTCACTGATTGCTGTTTCATGATAGCCATTGGCATAAAACAGCGGTTCAGCAGCATCCAGGATCTCGGCTATTCGTATTTGGGGATCTTGTGGAGGACGTGCCATGGTCATCACCTCATTAATTGATTTAAGTCAAATTATAAACTTTGTTGGAATTTCATGTCAAGGTATTTTTTATTTAAAATAACAAAGGTTGGATTACAGGGACTGTCTTAAAATACAAAAGCATGAAAGACAGTCCCTTTTGTGAAAGCTCCTATTACGTAACAAATGTGAAATGATTGATTTTATCCAGGACAGAGGGGATTTGAGAAAATGTGTGGAATACAGGGAATGTGAATTATCTGTTTTTTTAGATAATTCCTAATGTGTTTACAGTACTGTGTAGACGATGGGGAACAAGGGGGGGATCTATTGTCAAAGGATGATACATCTTATGGTCTAGAACATAAGATGCATAGAAAAGAGAAAGTCTATTTAAAATTAAGAACGCTCACTCAGGAGATTGATATTAGCAAGTATAAAGTACTAGAAAAAATCGGTTTTGAAACAACCCTTTTATCAGAGAAGCTAAACATTACCAGGAATAATGTTAGCACGGAACTAAATAGCCTTGTGGCTGAGGGAAGGGTTATTAAAATCTTAGGTAAACCTGTGCGTTATCTGGATCGAATTTGGCTGGAAGCAAATGCACAGATCATGATAAAAGATCCAATCATTAAAAATGATACTGATTTTAGAAAGCTAATAATAGGAACATCGCTGCTTTGTAATGCAAAAGAAGAGGCAGTTTCTTGTAATAAAAATGAGATACATCAATTAATAGAGAATCATGTAAAACCGAAAGATGATATCTTTGAAAAAATAGTGGGTTCTAAAGATGATTTAAAGAATCAGGTAAAGCAGGCGCGGGCAGCGATTCTGTATCCGCCGAAAGGATTACATACGTTATTAATCGGTCCTACTGGAATCGGAAAGACAACTTTTGCGGAAATCATGTATCGTTATGCAATCGAGATAGGGCGATTTTCCGCCAGTGCTCCCTATGTCATATTTAATTGTGCTGATTATGCGGAAAATCTGCAGCTGTTAGTTTCACATCTTTTTGGTAATGTAAAAGGTGCTTTTACGGGCGCAGATATTGAGAAAAAAGGATTAGTGGATCAAGCAAATGGAGGAATTCTGTTTTTAGATGAAGTTCATCGTTTGCCGCCAGAGGGACAGGAAATGCTGTTTTCATTGATGGATAGAGGCAGTTATCGTCGCTTGGGGGAATCGGAAAATACCCGTAAGGCTGACATACTGATCATTGCCGCTACGACTGAAGATCCTAAGGAAGTGATCCTTGGTACGCTGCTAAGAAGAATTCCGGTAATTATTATGCTTCCTAGTTTAGCAGAGCGTTCATTGAAAGGACGAATGACCCTTATCTGTCAGTTTTTTAGAGAAGAGTCTGTCAAAATTAAAATACCTGTAACGGTATCAAAAGAGGTCCTAAAAGTATTGCTGATTTACAAATGCCCAGGTAATATAGGACAATTAAAAAATGATATCCAGCTTATGTGTGCCAATGCATTTGTAGAATATGTCACTGAGCAGCAAAGTGATGTGCATATAAAACTATCTCAGCTCTCACAGCGCTTAAAAGAAGGATTTTTCACCATTGATAATAAGAGGCAGGAAATAGCAAAAGTTTTTAATTTAAACGATTTCGAATCTATAACATTTAACGGTGCAAAGGAAGACTTACATGCAAGTCTAAAAAACGTGCTCTTGTATGACGATTATAAAACCGAAGAGGACTTTTATGATGTAATCCTTAGAAGTGCGCAGAAATTTCTAGAAAAGGGTCTTTCTGTAAATGAAATTAGAGAACGCATGAATCAGCAGATCCAAAATCGCTTTCACGATTCTTTTTCTGCAAGCCAAGATCATAATCTGTTGTTAGAAAAAGAAGTTTTGGCAAAAATCGTTACTCCCGAGATTGTCAATATCATTGAGGAATCTTTGGCAGAATCAAAAGAGGCTATGGGATTGTCATTTGATAGTAAAGTAATATACAGTCTAGCCTTACATATGGAAACTCTTGTAGAAAGGCTGCGCTTAGGGCAGATCTCCATCCATCCAAATATCAAAAAAATATATGATGAGCATCAGCTAGAAATTGCTGTTGCCGAAAAGATTAAAAACAAGCTGGAAGAGAAATTGGCAATCCATATCCCAGACGATGAAGTTGCTTTTACCGCCATGCTGCTATACTCCCTGCATGTAAAAAAGAGTGAGGAAAATATTGAGGTATTAGTTATCACTCATGGGTATGCTACAGCTACCAATATGGTTCAAGTAGCCCAAACCCTTCTAGGTTATGAATGTATTCATGCGATAGACATGCCTTTGGAAGAAAAGGTAGAAGTAATTTTGGACAAGGCAACTGAAAGGGTAAAAAAGATCAATAAGGGACGAGGCGTGCTGCTCTTAGTCGATATGGGTTCTCTTACCACCTTTTCCGAAATCATTTCAGAAAGAACAGGCATACCTACAAGAGTCGTTAAAATGGTGAGTACCCCTATGGTGATCGAAGCAGCGAGAAAAGCTATGTTACCGAATATCAGTCTTGATATGTTGGTGGAAAGTGTAAATGGAATGAGTCCGTTAATTGGCGGCAGAATAAAAGTGGATAACTCACCAGTTGAATTTGGTTACTCACCCATTATCTATCAAGAGCGTGCTATTGCTATGCTAGAAGAAATTCTCACGTTCTTAAATGTAGGGAAAGCATCAAGATTACTCAATGAAGTATTAGAAAAGGTTGCAGATACCTGTAATGGAGTTATTGATGAAAGCATCAGGATCAAATTCTTATTTCATTGTTCTTGCATGATTGAAAGAATCATAAGGAATGAACCCTTACCCTATACAAATTTCTTGCATATTAAGGAGTCCAAGGAATCTCTTTTCAAGACGATTAAAGATACGTTCATTATCGTGGAAGAGGCATTTGGCATTGAGATTCCCAATACTGAATTAGCCTATGTCGTTGAAATGATGGATGGGCATTTCAATATCCTATCGAACTAAAAGAATAGCGCAAAGAAGCTTAAGAGAAATGTAAACTCTTGAGCTTCTTTTCATTCATAAGGAGTATTCATTTACCTGTCATTTTGCGAGCATTAGTGAGCAACGGTCATGAAATAAATCACAGGAGTGTCAGAAAAGATATCCGATGCCCTTTTTTAAGGAACTTTTCTTGAGTGTCCTTTGCGTCTTTGTGGTTCGATTTGTTCTACATGTTTTAAAGGGTGCGAAGTGTTTTTCATATAATGATGTGTCTTGGATTTTGAGACACATTCCATGAAATATGACTAAGACACATTTTAAGACACATTCTTAAAAAGGGAATGCGCCCAAAGGTTAAATTTTAATTTATGTAGCAACTCTGCCTTTATATCCTAGACTATAGGCTGTTTGTCATCTGACTGGCAGGTAATGAGACACATAGTTGGCATAGGAGTTGCAGTAATACTTAGTACAAAGAAAGGAGGATTTTAATGATTGGAATTTTAGTAGTAACCCATGAAAATTTTGGTGAAGCAGCTTTACAAACTGCTCAACTAATTTTGGGGAAGCAGGAAAAGGCATTGGCGCTGGGATGTTATCGCGGAGATAGTATTGAAGCGTTTTGCGAGAAGGTCAATGCAGCCATCCAAGCATTAGATACAGGAATGGGGGTGCTGGTATTTGCTGATTTATTTGGCGCGAGTCCCTATAACAATACTGCCAAAGCGAGCAGCACCATTACCAGTAACTTTAGGTGTATTGCTGGTTTCAGTTTACCAATGATCATTGAGGCTTTTAGTATGAGAGAGTCCTATGGATTAGATGAGTTAACGAATGTATGTATCCAGACAGGTATCACGGGAATCAGAGAACTTTTTAAAGAAATTGAACGATTTGATGAAACTAATAAGTAAGAAGAGGTGGATGTTATGTTACATATTGTTCTGACTCGAATTGATGACCGATTAATACATGGTCAGGTGATTACAGCCTGGACAAAAATCACCAAAGCAGATCGAATTATTGTCGTGGATGATGAGGTAGCCGAAGATTCTTTTATGGTAAAAGTGTTAAAGATGGCGGCACCATCTTCTATAAAAGTAGATATTTTTAATACTCAGGATGCCGCTGTAACACTAGCAGGAGAAGATGCTGGCGAAAGAGTTATTATTTTAGTTAAGACGCCCAAAACCGTACTTGGTCTTATAGAGGCTGGAGTTAACATTGCCGACTTAAATCTGGGCGGTATGGGAGCAACACAGGGCAGAAAGCAGCTCTACAGAAATATTTCGATATCGGCAGAAGAAAAAGCAATATTTAAAGAACTATTGACTCTTGGCGTGGATGTTTTTGTACAAATTGTTCCTGATGCAAATAAAATGCCAATGGCAACGATGATTTAATCTTCAAAGTATATGATGCTTATCTTATACTCATCTTTTGACTGTTTACGTCTATAGGATCATTTTGGCGAGAGTACACACAAAATAAAGGAGGAAAAAAGTATGCACATCTCTTTTTTACAGGCTGCGTTAATCGGTGTCTTTTATTATCTTTCATGGAGTCCCTGGTTTACCTATGTTGGTTTCTTTACCTTTAATCGACCGCTGGTAGCTGGATTTATTACCGGTATCATTTTAGGGCAGCCCTTGGAAGGAGCATTAATTGGTGCGGGCATCAATGTTATTTATTTAGGTTTTATTTCAGCCGGTGGTGCCCAAATGGGTGACCCTTCCTTTGCAGGATACGTTGGAACGGCTCTTGCTTTAGTTTCTAACCTGGATGTAGCCACTGCCATGGCGATATCAGTACCCTTAGGAACCATTGCAACGGTGCTCTGGATTGCTAAAATGACGGTGAATTCCTTTTTTGTTCATTGGGCGGATAAAGAGGTTGAAAAAGGCAATTTAAGGCGGTTAGCCTTTATCAATGTATTTCCTCCTCAGATTTTGCTATTCTTAGTTAGTTTTATTCCTGCCACCTTGGTAGTATTCTATGGACCGGATGCTGTATCAGGAATGCTGCGAGTGATGAGTCCTAGCGTACTGCATGTGTTTACGGTAATTGGTGCCATGCTGCCTGCTCTGGGTATCGCAATGAATTTGAAATTAATTGGCAATTCCTTTACCATGCCGTTTTTTGTCTTAGGTGTTATTTTATCCGTGTATTTCAAACAGGATATATTGATTATTGCCATTATGGGTGTTGTGTTAGCCCTGACAGTAACTTCCATACGCTATTCCGGTAAAAAAGATGTCAACGTATAAATTTGAAGGAGGTAAGTTAGCATGCAAACTGCAAAGACATTAACGAAGAATGATGTGCTTAAATCTTGGTTTCGATGGTACATGTTCGCCCAATCCAATTATAACTATGAAAGAATGCAAGCTACTGCATTTGCCCATTCCATGCTGCCTGTTATCGAAAAATTATATCCTGATAAAGAAGATGCCAAGGCAGCAGTACAGCGGCATTTATCCTTTTTCAATACAGAGCCTATATGCGGCGCTGTGATTCATGGAATTACCATTGCCATGGAAGAAGAAAAAGCCAATGGCAAGCCTATTACTGATGGTGCTTTCAATGGGATTAAGACTGGTTTAATGGGACCTTTAGCAGGCATTGGGGATACATTAACCCAAGGGATTATTACTCCCATTATGCTTGCGATCTGCATTGGCATTACCAATAATCAAAATCTTGCAGGTCCCATTATCTTCTTAATTGCGCAATTTACTATTATGACTACCGTTCAACTTACCATGTGGATGAATGGCTATACCTATGGCAAGAAGGCAGTGGAGCAAATTTTAGAAGGCGGCATGATTAATAAGGTAATTGAAGGTGCATCGATTTTAGGAACTCTTGTCATGGGAGGGCTGGTAGGACGGTTTATTCCCCTGCAAACCTTAATTAGTTTCGATGTAGGTCAAGTGAAATTTAACTTACAGACCGATTTGCTTGACAAACTCATGCCAGGATTGATTCCGCTGGCATTAACTTTAATTGTTCTTTCGATGGTCAAAAAGGGTGTTTCTCCTATTAAGCTAATGGGTATCTTAATAGCCTTAGGTACTGTTACAGGAATTTTAGGTATATTTTAAGAGCTATAGTGTTTCTTATAGAATTTATCAACCACAAAGGTACAAATATAAATAGAACCCTTTGTGTACTTTGTGTCTTTGTGGTTCGATTCGTTTATATGTTTTAAAAGGAAATTTGGTGATAAGGGAGCAGCAAAGATGAATATAACACTAGATAGGATTGAGCGCTTAGAAATAGAAGATTTTTTAGGCAATGAAATACATTGCGAATGCAAAGAAGCCCATCGCGTTGCGATAGATCGTATCCTAATCGAAAAGGATGGGATTGATAAACTGCCTGAATGCTTAAGAGATTTTCAATATAAAAAAGCATTGGTCATTGCCGATCTTCACACGGATGAAGTCGCTGGCAAGCAGGTAGAAGCAGCCTTAAGGCAAGCAAACTTTGCATACAAAAAGTTTGTATTTCAAGGAGAGGGAGAGCTGGTTCCTGACGAAGCAGCCGTAGGCACATTGCTGATTCAAGTGGAAAAGGATACAGATGTAATTGTTACCATAGGTACAGGTACACTCAATGACTTAGCTAAATTTGTCAGCCACAAAATCAGCATTCCAGCTATTATTATAGCAACAGCCCCCTCCATGGATGGCTTTGCTTCCACTGGAGCCGCCTTAATTGTTGATAATCTTAAAACCTCTTTTGAATGTGTCTGTCCCAAAGCCATCATTGGAGATATTACTATAGTAAAGCAAGCACCTATGAATATGATTATCGCTGGTTTTGGGGATATTGTTGGAAAATATTCAGCTTTAACCGATTGGAAATTGGGTAAAGTGATTAATGGTGAATATTATTGTGATGTAGTTGTAAAAATGGTTACGGAATCCATGACAAAATGTATCAATAATGTAGAAGGAATAAAAAGCAGAGACGAAGGTGCCATTAAAAACTTGATGGAAGCCCTGGTAGTGACGGGGATTGCCATGAGCTTTGTCGGCAATTCAAGACCCGCTTCCGGTTCAGAGCATCACTTAGCCCATTATTGGGAGATGATGTTTTTATTTGAACATAAGAAGGCTGTTCTGCATGGTACAAAGGTAGGGATCGCTGCCGTAATTACGGCAAAGTTGAGTGAACTATTAGCCCAATCAACGATTGATTTTGACGACGCTATTAGCAAAGCCAATTCATTTGATCAGGAGCAATGGAAGAAAAGTGTTGAAAGTCTCTATCAAAAAGCTGCTCAGGAAATTATTCATATCAATGAAAAAGAACAACGAAACTCTGTAGCTAAGAGAATTGCAAGGATTCATACCATCCAAGAAAATATGGATGAAATTATCGATATCGTTAAGTGTATGCCTTCGGCAAGAAAGATTACAGCCATTCTTAAACATGCTGGAGGAGCGAGCCGTCCCAGGGAAGTCGGCATTGATGAGCAACATGTCATCAATGGCATTCTGATGGCAAAAGAAGTTCGGACAAGATATACCATCCTTAATTTATTATCTGACCTTGAACTTTTAGAAGAATTTGCTCATGAGGTTCATGATTACTTAAAGAAGGAAGAAGCATAAATGAATGGAATGGCAGTGAAAAGTAAAGCACAAGATATTTTACATAAGGTAAAATGCTTTATTCTGGATTTAGACGGAACGGTATATTTAGGTGGTAAATTATTAGATGGTGCCATTGAATTCTTAGAAACACTAGAAAAAAATAAGATTGCTTTTAAATTTTTTACCAATAATTCTTCCCAAAATGCAGAGTTCTATATCAATAAAATTCATCATATGGGCTATGATGTAAAAGAGAATGCGATGTTGATTTCAAATCATGTCATTATCCGTCATTTGCAAGAAGCAATGCCAGGGAAAAAAGTATTTCTATTGGGAAATGAATATTTAACAAGTGACTTTCAAAATTCCAATATACATTTAGTAGAAGAAGACCCGGATGTAGTAGTTGTAGGTTTTGATACAACCTTAGCTTATGAGAAGGTATCCAAGGCTTGTAAGTTTATTCGCGCAGGGGCGATTTTCTTGGGGGTTCATCCTGATTTTAATTGTCCAACGGAGGATGGCTTTATTCCCGATTGCGGGTCCATATGCGCCATGATTACAGCTTCTACTGGGATTTCACCAGAATACTTTGGTAAGCCGACAACTCATACCTTGCAGTATATTTTGAAAGATACAGGTTTCAAAGAAGAGGAAATTGCTGTGGTTGGCGACCGATTATATACGGATATTGCACTTGGCAAAGGAAATGGCTTGGTGACGATTCTGGTTTTATCAGGTGAAACTAAGTTAGGAGATTTGCAGAAGTCTGAGATACATCCAACTTTAATATTTGATTCACTAAAGGAATTAAAAGCCTATTTTGCGTAATTCTGTTCCTATTGCGTAGTTTATTTTTTGCAATAAGAAAAGCACCCTGAAGGGTGCTTTTCTCACAAACTTTAATATTTTTTATTCTTCCTCCGCAAGATCAACGTCATCAATACAACCATTGCTTGGACCAATGGCGATAATTTCATCTACATTGATTCTAACAATATCACCTTCTCGAAATAGTTCGGGATTTATGGTCTGTATTGTGGCGTTATCTCTTATTATTGCAGGTTCGCAAGATAGTGACAGTACAATAAATTCAGGCTCATCTTCCAATTTTGCTTTCACTTCCACCTTCGGCCATTCCTGCTTGCAATAACGACCTTCAAATCTCTTGATCTGTCCCTGAAATATAATACGGTCATCTGTTACTATAGTTACTGATCCGACACAGTCAACAAAGTCTTCTTTTCGAATTTTCATACATTTTTCTCCTTTTACATATATTTGGCTTTCCCCTTATATATATTACGCAATTCTAATATGTAACGTGTATAAATTCAGATGAATCTTCCTAATTTAAATAATCAATATTGCAAATAATAGTGGTACTTAAAAGGAAATAGATAAGCCAAAGAGGAAGTTATGCTGTAGAAGGCAATGAAAATGTTTTAAGGAGAGAAGACAACAGCCTTACCCATTTCCCGGAGGCGCAAGACAGCCTTCATGGTGAGAGAGTGATATTTGGACTGATCGTTCAGCTGATTTTAGAAGAAAAATCTGATGCTGAAGTAGAAAAACTTGTAAATCAAATTGATGAATTAGGACTCCCCATAAGTCTTGAGCAGCTTGGGATCATAGACAATCTTCCAGAAAAAATTACAGTAATTGCAAGAGCTGTGGATTTGAAGCGAGTTGGTTTAGATAGGGAAAATGAAGAGAATTTAAAGAAAAATATAGAAAAAGCCATTCAAAAAGCGGGTGTTATCGGTAGAAATCACAAAAGGCTGAGTATCGTAAAAAGTTAAGTACTATGATCATGGTCTTGACTAGATAAAATGATTGTTATATACTTTTTATTATACTGTACGGGGGTATGGCATAATGAGGAAGAGGAGGTGAATAAAAATGGCTCAAACGGGTGAAATCATAATAAAAATTGAGGGTATGTCTTGCGGACATTGTAAGGCAGCCGTCGAGAAGGCTCTTAAAGAAGTTGCAGGAGTTACGAGCGCTGCTGTTAATTTAGAGAAAAAAGAAGCGGTAGTGACTGGTTCTGCAGTGCTTGCCGCCCTTCACCAAGCGATAGAAGAAGTGGGTTTTGATGTAGTTGCATAATGCTATTCATAACCTAGAGGAAAATACCCTATAAAGTAGACAAGGAGATGTCTACTTTATAGGGTATTTCTTTTCAATGCAGCAAGGCTTAGGGGAAATTCTGCTCTTTCTATGGTATGATTATCTTAATAAAGCACAAAGACTTGAAAAGTAAGAAGAGCAACATTCTGACTCGAAAAGACTCTGAACATTCAATTATTACGAATTTTTACATATGTAAAAGAAAAGATAGGAGTAATCATATATGCATAGAATTGGCGTAATCGGTCCCGAACGTACTGTGGAGCGGATTCTGGAGGTGGCTGCAGACGTCAGTCATGAAGTTGAATTTATACCCTTTCCTTATGACGACGAGATGGAAATCCAAAGGATTTTACAGGAGCATCGAAGCCAGGTGAAAGGCTGGCTTTTTTCTGGTCCCGTTCCCTATATCATTGCCCAGGAGTATATAGAAGCGGATGATACGGTAGCCTATTGCCAGACAATGGGTGGAGGATTCTACCTATGCTGTCTGCAAATGGCCTTTGAGCACAAAGTGGTTTTAGAACGTATTTCTGTTGATTTCATTGAAGCGGAAGTAGATATAGAGCAATTACTCCGTGCTACGGGAATACCATGGAGCGATGTTTACATTAAGTATTACAACCGCCAATATGACCCAGAAGAGATTATTCAGTTTCATCTTCAATTGTGGCGGGAGGGGAAAATTGATGGAGTGATAACTGCTTTGCGCAGTGTTATGAATGCATTGCAAAAAGAAGACGTTCCTGTTTATCACTTTACGTTAAGTGAAAGAGAGATTTATCAATCTATCAAAATTATTATTGAGAAAGTACAGTCATCCTACTTTAAGAATACCCAAGTGGGTTTGGTGATTATTGAAATTAGCAGCTATGGAGAAATTATTGCAAGAGCGAAGACCCCCTATGATCTGCAAATCTTAGAGTTAAGGCTAAAGGCAATTTTATTGCCTCTTTGCAAGAGTTTGGATGGCTATCTGTTGGATAAAGGAACGGGCGTATATGAAATTTTTAGCTCCCGCGGGGCGGTGCAGCGGGAAATAACCATGCTGCAAGATACAATTGAGCAATTACTATTGGCAATAAATATTGATGTTCCTGTTACAGCCGGTATCGGTTTTGGGGAAACCGTTTTTGCTGGTGAGATCAACGCTCATCGTGCACTTCGCAACACTAAAGAGCAAAAGGGAGCACGTATTGTTATTGTGCAGGATGATGGCAAAATGGTTGAGGTAGTTAAAAACAACAAAGCATTAAGCTATGAATTTTATTCCAATGATACGGAGCTGCTAAAGAAGCTAAATCGAGTGAGTGTGGGAATTAAGACGTACTGCAAAATAGAAAACATTGTACAACGTATGGGGGGGAGCTCCTTTTCAATTTCTCAACTGGCTGCTCAGATGTCGGTTACCGAGCGGAATGTTCGAAGGATTATAACGAGTCTCTGTGAAGCTGGATTAGTTGAGCAGGTTGGCGAAGAGTATGCAGCAGCAAGAGGGCGGCCAAACAAACTGTACCAAATAGCCTCGTATAAAAATGAAAAACATTGATTCGTCGAGAATACCATATGCTTTTTGCATGGTATTCTCTTATTTTCCATTTAGAACAATTGAAGATATACAAAGGTACTTGCTGTTTCTAATCATGCTGCTATATAATCATTTTAGGAAAAATACCGTATATATTCCTTAAATAAAAGAGGTGATTTGCAAAAGAAAAAATATCATAAAAACAAATTTCTAAAAATAATTTGGGAGTGATGTAGTGGATATTTTACGTAATTGGAAAATTCATCTTTTAGTACTTATTATTGTTGTTATGTCAGAGAACCTTGGAATTATAAAGTATGGTCTCATTATTTTGCTGCCGCTATTGCATGCATTGGTACTTGGCGGCATCATCAGTTTTCCTAAATTTAAGATTCTATCAACAAAGCAAATGGAAGTGGCTGCTGGGATTTTGCCCATTGCTATGATGCTTTTAATCGTTAAAATTGGCTTGGATATTGGACCGAATTTATCCTTGTTATTTCATTCGAAAGGAGCGCTGCTCCTTCAAGAAATCGGCCATTTCTTCGGCACGGTTATATTAGGCTTGCCAATTGCTGTATTTTTAAGGATGGGGAGAGAATCCATTGGCGCTACGTATTCTGTTGCGAGAGAACCCAATATTGCCATTATTGCAGAGAAGTACGGACTTGATTCGCCAGAAGGACGGGGTGTAATGGCCACGTATATCTGTGGAACGCTAGTTGGCGCAGTATGGCTGTCGATTTTAACAGGGGTTGTTGCCAAATTGGGAATTCTTCATCCCTATGCATTGGCTATGGGGTCAGGTGTAGGCAGCGGCAGCATGATGGCGGCTTCAGTTGGTTCCATTATTGCAGCCTATCCGGAGATGGAACAACAAATTCGGGCCTATGCAGGGGCAGCGAACTTAATGTCTACTATCTTGGGCATTTATGTAAGTCTCTTTTTTTCTTTACCATTGGCGACCAAACTGTATAATTTTTTAAGCAAGTTTCAGAGCGATAAAGAGACTGCAAAGGAGAAGGTATAATGAATAAATTGCAGAATATGACCGTTGCCATGATACTATCAGGATTGCTTATGGCAGTTGGTAATGTCATTGGCTATCAAGTAGATTGGTATAGTTCCCTATTAGGTGTTCTTGTCATAATTGTGATTGGTCTTATTGGAATGGCTGTCAGCCAAGTGCCTGGACTGAATAAATTGCCTATGGTTTTTTGGATCTCCATTGTTGCCATTATTATTTCTCTCCCCAGTTTTCCTGGCAGCGCATGGATTATCCAAATAACAAAAAAGGTACAATTTTTAGCTGTTACTACTCCTATCTTGGCCTATGCCGGATTATCATTGGGGAAAGATATTGAGTTATTTAAAAAGTTATCTTGGAAAATCGTACCGGTAACATTGGCTGTGATGACGGGGACTTTTTTATTTGCTGCGATTATTGCCCAATTTGTCCTAAAATGGGAAGGCGCGATTTAATATAAAAAAATTGGTGCTGGAGGTAGGCTATGAAAAAGGAAGAATTAAAACAAAAGATTTGTCAGGCAATAGAAGCAAGTAAAGAACAAATCCTTGCGTTGGGAGAGTCTATCTATAAAGAACCAGAGCTGGGTTTTAAAGAAACGAAGACTGCTTCCAAGGTAGAAGAAATATTTCGTGAATTAGGCGTATCTTATGAAAAAGGGGTGGCACTTACCGGTGTCAAGGGACGTCTCAAAGGTAAAAAATCTAACCGTACCGTTGCCATACTAGGTGAGCTTGATGCTGTTACTTGCGCTGCCCATCCTGGCGCAGATCCTTTAAGTGGTGCTGCTCATTGTTGTGGTCATAACGTTCAGATTGCAATATTGATGGCTGTAGGCAGAGCCTTACTGGAAACAGGTGCCATGGAATACTTAGCTGGAGATGTAGTGCTTTTCGCTGTTCCGGCAGAAGAATATGTTGAGATTTCCTATCGCAATAAGCTTCGTGAAGAAGGTAAAATCACGTATCTTGGCGGTAAGCAGGAATTGATTCACCTGGGGGCTTTTGATGATATTGATATGGCCCTGCAAATTCATTTACTCACCAATACCCAGGCTGATAGTTTCATCCGTCTTGGCAGTACCAGTAATGGATTTATCGGCAAATTGGTTAAGTATCGAGGTAAAGCTGCTCATGCCGCAATGGCGCCTTCAGAAGGAATTAATGCTCTGAATGCAGCCATGTTAGGCATAATGGGAGTCAATGCCCAACGGGAGACTTTCCGTGAACAAGATTATGTACGGTTTCATCCGATCATTACCCAAGGTGGTGATTTAGTCAACGTAATACCCGAAGATGTGCGCATGGAAAGTTATGTTCGTGCTGCCACTATGGAGGCACTGCAAGAAAGCAATGGAAAGATTGACCGTGCCCTGCGCGCTGGTGGGGATGCAGTAGGCGCTGAAGTGTCTATTCAAAGTTTACCCGGTTATTTGCCAATGTACAATAACCAGGATCTGAATCAAGTATTTAGAGGCAATGCGGAAGTGTTATACGGACAAACCCAGGTGATTGACGGGACGCATGAAGCTGGCAGCACCGATACCGGTGATCTTTCTCATATTATGCCGACGATACATCCTTGGCTTGCTTGTGTATCAGGTGCTCTGCATAGTAAGGAATATGTTGTGGCTGATGTTCATGCGGCTTATATTAAGTCCGCCCAGGCACTGGCGATGACGATTATTGACCTATTGTATGGCGATGGTCAAGCAGCAGAGAACATATTGCATGATTATAAACCATTGTTGACCAAAGAAAAATACGTGGAATTTTTAAATTCTTTTAATCAAGCGGATTAAAAGAGTTTGGTACAAGTCATCTATTGCAATGGATAATATAAGAGGATAGATTAGAAGGGAATCACTCGCCAATGAGTGGTTCCCTTCTAAATTTGTATATCTGTTATTATGATGAGATAAATCATAGTAGCAGCTCCTTCTTAATGGTGCGTAGATATACCTTCGAAATGGGTGGTTGATCTGTTGGGATTGTTTCTATTTGTTGCGGTAAAAACATAAATAAATTATAGATTGCTATTCTTCCTATTACAAGTATTACTTATTTTGACTTGATAGCAAGTTTCAGGTTAGTATAAGAGTAATAGAAATTTCTACGAGCTGTTTGTTGAAAACTTTTTGATTGATGGTTAATTACTGGATTTAAAAGTGAGGTAGTCAATTGTGGAGGCAAGGATTTTATTTGTAGCGCCATTTGCGGATTTAGCAAAGTTGGCAGAGGAAGTGGTAGCGGAACGGTTTGCTGATTCGTCACATCTCATTAAGGTAGTCAAGGGAGATCTGCAAGAATGCATTGCTATTGTTAAGCAGGCGGTGGAAGATGGTGTTGAAGTAGTTGTTAGCCGTGGTGGTACGGCTAACTTGATAAAAAAAAATGTAAATATACCTACTGTGCATATCCAAGTCACTGTAATGGATGTGCTGCGTGCATTAAGGCAAAGCACTGAGTATCCTGAGAAAATCGGTATCGCAGGGTTTGAAAATGTGATTTATGGCTGTGAGGATTTAGCAACGCTGCTGGGCATTACTTTTGTGGAAATTGCTTTGAAAAATGAAAATGAGGCTCCAGAAAAAATTGCTGCTGCAGTAGAAAACGGCGTAGAGCTCATTGTTGGTGATGCAATATCAACGAAATTAGCGGCACGTATTGGTGTGCAGGGGGCATTGATTCAGTCTGGCAAAGAAGCAATTTATAAAGCCATCAACGAAGCAGCATTAATTGCACATATCCGGCGGGAAGAACAAGAGAAATCAGAGTTATTAGGCACTGTGATTGATACGTCAGCAGAAGGTATTATTGCAACGGATACCAATGATCGAATTACTATTTTTAATCCTATGGCGGAAAAAATTTTCCAAGTATCCCATTTGGAAGCTATCGGCAATCAGCTGCAAACCGTCATTCCCCAATTCTCGCTGGCAGGAAATGATGATTCCAGCGAGAAAATGGCTGATGTACAACGCATTGGTGATAAGACATTGACGATTAAATATAATCAAATCAAGGTGAAAGGTGAAATCATTGGCAGCATTTATAACTTCCAAAATGTATCACAATTGCAGCAGTTAGAACAGAATGTTCGTAAAAAACTACATGCCAAAGGTTTGGTGGCTCGAATAAAAATGGCTGATATTGTTGGATTATCATCAGCTTGTAATGCATTAAAACGTAAGGCCGCGAAATATGCATTGACGCAATCAACCATTTTAATTACCGGAGAGTCTGGTACCGGCAAGGAAATGCTGGTGCAAAGTATCCACAATGTGAGTACCCGAGCTGAGGGGCCTTTTGTGGCTGTAAATTGTGCAGCATTGCCTGAAAATTTATTGGAAAGTGAATTGTTTGGTTACGCGGAAGGGGCCTTTACCGGAGCTAAAAAAGGTGGCAGGCAAGGATTATTTGAACTGGCCCATGGCGGAACCCTTTTCTTAGATGAAATTGGTGAAATGCCTTTATCCCTCCAATCAAGATTACTGCGTGTATTACAGGAAAAAGCAGTGATGCATTTAGGGGGCGATACCGTTATTCCGGTAGATGTACGTATTGTTGCTGCAACCAATCAAAATTTAGCAAAACTAATCGAAGAAAAGAATTTTCGGCAAGATCTTTATTACCGGCTTAATATACTGCGTATTCATATGCCGACGTTGCGTGAAAGAATAGAAGATATCCCGCTGCTTGCAAAAGAAATGATCAAAAAAATGAAACATATCAATGGGAAGATTACGGGGATTCATTTGGAAGCCAGGGAGTATTTAAAGCAGCGCAACTGGCCAGGAAATATTAGACAACTGGCAAATACAATAGAGCGAGCTATGCTCTTAAGCAGCGGACCAATTATTAGCAAGCAGGATATGATTGAAGCCTATGATGAAGAAGGCGAATCAGTAGGAGAAGGAAGCCGCGAAAAAGGTGAGATGAAAGATAGTTTGGCTATGGTGGAACATGAGATCTTACTGCGTGTGCTGAGGGAAGAGGAATATAATTATAATCGGGCAGCAGCCAGGCTTGGGATTCATCGAACTACCTTATGGCGAAAATTAAATGCCAAAGCAGCAAAAAAATAATGCGTGCATATTGCACTAAAAACGTTGCAGAAATGCAACGTATTTTTTATGTTGCAGAAATAAATCCAGTATTATCAAGGAAAATCATGTTGGCACGAAGTTTGCAATACATAGCAGCGAGGTGCAATAGAGAGAAGGTGATAGAGATGATAAAACTAGCGGTTATTGCAGATGACATAACGGGTGCAAATGATACAGCAGTACAATTTTCTAAACGTAATATAAGCAGTTGTGTGAGAATTGATTTTGATCAGAAAAAGATACTGAAAGAAACTGCTGATGTGATTGTTATAGATACTGATAGTAGAGATATTGTGCCAGCGGCGGCTTATGACCGGGTAAAATCAGTTTGCGAAGTTTTGCAGGATAGTGGTGTAAAAAACATCTACAAAAAAGTTGATTCCACCCTGAGGGGAAATCTGGGTGCTGAAATAGAAGCGACGGCAACGGTCTTTCAACCAGAGATAGTTGTGATTGCCCCTGCGTTCCCCAGTAATAAACGGGTAACTGTAGGTGGATATCATTTGTTAGACCAGATTCCAATCGAATTAACTGAAATTGCTCATGCGCCGAAGAGTCCAGTAGATGAATCGCGGATTGTGGAATTATTACATAAACAAACCGATAGTAAGATTGGCTTAATTTCACTCCATGTTGTCATGAAAGGATTAGAAGCAGTAAAACAAGCCATTAAGCAATGTCTGGAATGTGGTGAAAAATGGATCGTTTTTGATGCAGTATTGGATGAACATTTAGAACGTATTGTCAAAGCAACACAAGGCTTTCATAAGGTTTTGTGGGTAGGTTCGGCAGGCTTGGCAGAACAATTACCAGATTTTTATCAATGGTCCGCTGAGCAAAAAAACATAGGGATTGCAGCAAAAGGACCTGTGCTGGTGATTGCCGGCAGTGTGAGTAAGGTCACCCAAGCACAGATTAGTACAGCGCTGAATTTACCGAATATTGAACTAGTAAAAATGAATGTAGCCAACCTTATCCAGGATAAAGAACTAGAAATAAGGCAATGCACAATACAAGCGAAAAAACAATTGGAGCAGGGTAAAGACATAGTAATTGCCAGCGCGGTTGATGACTGTGATGTTCTTGCCGCTGTAGCAGCGGGAAAAATTTGCGGACTTAGCAGTACCGAAGTGAGTGAGCAAACGGCGGTTGCTTTAGGTGATATTGCCATACAGTTAACAGATTATCAATTGGCTGGGATGGTTCTTACTGGCGGTGATACAGCCATCCATGTTTGCCGTTCCTTAGGGGCTGAGGCTATTGAAATACTGGAGGAAGTTGCTGTTGGTATTCCTCTGGGGCGATTGGTCGGCGGTTGTTGCAATGGATTACAGGTGGTAACAAAAGCGGGTGCCTTTGGTCAGGAAGATGCATTTGTTCTATCCATACAGGCAATGCGAAAAGTGGATGAAAAACTAAACTGTATTTAATCCTATATGGATTTGAAAACGAGCTGAGTTCTTAGATAAATATACAAGATAGGAGGAATAACAGATGAAACCGATATTAGGAATTACCATGGGTGATGCAGCAGGAATTGGTCCGGAGATTATTGTCAAAGCTTTGGCTGCAAAAGAAATATATGAGATTGCAAGACCCGTGGTTTTTGGCGATAAAAAAATAATGGAACGTGCCATCGGGATTGTCGGGGGGGACTTAAAATGCCGGACGGTTCAAGAACCAAGTCTAGCTGGCAAAACTTATGGAACGATTGATGTTGTTGACTTAGATAATTTACCCTTGGATTTGCCTTTTGCACAAGTTGATGGAAGAGCTGGTAAAGCAGCCTATGAATATATTGAAAAAGCGGTTGGCTATGCACTGAAAGCAGAAATCCATGCAATCGTCACTGCTCCTTTAAATAAAGAGGCATTAAATCTTGGCGGCTGTCATTATCCGGGGCATACAGAAATACTGGGGGCTTTATCCGGGCAAAAAGATTATTCCATGATGCTAGTCGGTGGGGCTCTTAAAGTCATTCATGTGACAACTCATGTACCGCTTAGAAAAGCTTGTGATCTTGTTAAAAAAGATCGTGTGCTGCGTGTCATTCGATTAGCAAATGATACATTGAAAATGATGGGCATTGAAAAGCCGCGGATTGCCGTAGCCGGACTGAATCCTCATTCTGGCGAACATGGTTTGTTTGGTACAGAAGATGAACTGGAAATTACACCAGCTGTTGATGAGGCAAAGGCAATGGGAATGGATGTTACCGGACCGGTACCGCCAGATACTGTATTTTATCAGGCGGCAATTAGGGAAAAATTTGATATTGTTGTAGTTATGTACCACGATCAAGGGCATATTCCTATTAAAGTGTTAGGTTTTGAAACAGGAGTGAATGTTACTGTCGGGTTACCATTCATCAGAACCTCTGTTGACCATGGTACCGCATTTGATATTGCAGGCAAAGGGATTGCAGATGGAAAAAGTATGACTGAGTCATTATTACTTGGTGCAAAGATGGCAAAAGTAAAATTTGCCGATCTTTAAAATAGATCAAATACTATAAAAATTCAAACTGAAAGGATGATTATTATGTTTAAGCCAGAAGGCATTATTGCTCCTATTCTTACTCCCTTAACAGCAGAGGAAAAATTCAATGAAAAGGAACTGCGCAGTCAAATTAATCGCTTAATTAACGCAGGAATTAACGGTATTTTTGCTCTAGGGACAAATGGCGAATTCTATGCATTCTCAAAAGAAGAAAAAATCGAAATCATTAAGGTTACGGTCGATGAAGTAAAAGGCCGAGTACCTGTATATGCGGGTACTGGTTGTATAACAACACAGGAAACAATTGAGCTGTCAAAAATTGCTAAAGAGCTAGGGGTCGATGTATTATCCATTATCTCTCCATACTTTGCCGGTATTTCACAAGATGACTTATATCGTCATTTCAGCAGTGTGGCGGAAGCTGTTGATCTGCCAATCCTGCTTTATAACATTCCGGCAAGAACAGGCAATAATATCGATTACACCACAGTAAAAAAATTGGCGAAATACCAAAACATTATCGGTATTAAAGACAGCAGCGGTAATTTTGACAATACGTTAAAATACATTGAAAATACCGACCCGCGCTTAAGTGTATTAGCTGGCAGTGATTCATTGATTCTTTGGACATTATTGGCAGGCGGTACAGGGGCGATTTCCGGTTGTTCGAATGTATTTCCTGAATTAATGGTGAGTATCTATCAATTATGGTCACAGGGTAAAATCGAAGAGGCAAATGAAGCACAAAAGAAAATTAGACCATTTCGAAATGTTATGCAAATGGGCAATCCAAACTCTGTTGTTAAACGTGCAGTCAACTTACTGGGGCACC
Organism: Pelosinus baikalensis; assembly: GCF_020819555.1. Classification (NCBI taxonomy): domain Bacteria; kingdom Bacillati; phylum Bacillota; class Negativicutes; order Selenomonadales; family Sporomusaceae; genus Pelosinus; species Pelosinus baikalensis. The sequence goes on along the minus strand of NZ_JAJHJB010000001.1, from coordinate 228,695 downwards.
CAGTTGGTCCAGGCCGGGAACCTTCAAATTGCAATAAACCTGAAATTGATGCAGCATTACTTAAAGTTTTTGAATTGTACAAATAGTAATCAAAGGCTAATCTGTAGTTTTTAAATATAAGAGTAAGAGCATAGAGTTAATGAGTTACCCAGATGATAGGAAACAGTATTGACTCTATGTTTATAACTCTAATTCCTCTAATTTCTAACAAGGAGCGCTAAAAATGAAAAAAGTTGTTATATCCCATAGATTACACGATGATGGAATGGCTGTTTTAGAAAAAGCAAACGTAAAGGTTGCCATAACAAACAATGGTGATCCAAAGGCAATGCTGCCTGAATTGCTTGATGCGGAAGGTCTTATCATACGTATTGGCTCCATTGACAGGGAAACAATGCTGGCTGCAAAAAATTTAAAAGTTATCGGACGTCCTGGTGTTGGTGTTGACGATGTGGATGTGGAAGCTGCAACGGAACTTGGTATTCCTGTAGTCATTGCTCCTGGCGCTAATACTCGTTCGGTAGCCGAACATGCTTTTGCCTTTATGTTTGCTGCGGCAAAGGATATGGTGCATAGCGATAGAGAGCTTCGTAAAGGTAATTTTAATATACGAAGCAGTTATAAAGCTTTTGAGATATATGGCAAAACATTAGGTTTGGTTGGTTATGGTCATATTGGCAGTGTTCTTGCAAAGATGGCGTCTGGTGTTGGAATGAAAGTTGTTGTGTATGATCCATTTGTTGCACCGGAAGCAATCACTGAACAAGGATATCAACATGAAACAGAATTGAATGCGGTTTTAAAAATAAGCGATGTGATTTCTTTACATGTTCCTTTGACACCTAAAACCAAAAATCTCATTGGTACAGCGGAGCTAAAAATAATGAAGTCAAGTGGCATTTTAATTAATTGCTCCCGGGGCGGTATTATTGATGAAGCTGCTTTGACAAAAGCGTTAGAAGAGAATCAAATACATAGCGCAGCCACGGATGTTTTTGAGAATGAACCGGTGACTGTTGATGAACCTTTATTTAAGTATGACAATATTATCGTATCTCCCCATATGGCAGGGCAGACCAAAGAGGCAGCCTCAGGTGTAGCAACCATGGCAGCAGAAGGCGTGATTGCGGTAATCAATGGTCAACGCTGGAAGAACGTATGCAATCCCAAGGCCTATGAACACCCGCGGTGGACTCAATAATGTTCATTAAAATATGACTTTTTTGAAATGACTGAAACTTGAAATATTTTATTGAAAAAAAAGTAGCGCCTTAGCATAAATTTGATAATTAAATGATGGGAGAATTTATCATGAGTAGTATATATTCGTTGCTGAATATTGGAAAAATCGTTGCTGGTGCAGGTAGTATTGAACAAATAACAAATATCGCAGCTGATTATGAAGCTAAAAATGTAGTGATTATCACTGACCAAGGTGTTTGGGGTTCTGGTTTAGTGGATAATCCCAAGGCCTTACTTGAAGGAGCAGGTGTGAATGTCCATATAATCAATGACACGCCGCCTGAGCCAACGGTAGATCAAGTAAATGCAATATTCCAAGCTGCAAAGGAATTTGAATGCCAAATGATTATCGGCATTGGCGGCGGCAGTTCCATGGATGCAGCAAAAATCGTTTCTTTGTTACTTACAAACAGTGTAAATTTACGTGAATTGGTGAAAGGAAAAGCGCAAATAAAACGCCGCGGCGTACCAACACTTATGATTCCGACAACGGCAGGTACTGGTTCTGAAGCAACGCCAAACGCCATCGTTTTAGTGCCAGAAGAGGAATTGAAAGTTGGCATCGTCAGCGAAAAGATGGTACCAGATTGTGTTATCTTAGATCCCAATATGACAATTAATTTACCGAAACATATTACTGCCAATACAGGAATGGATGCGTTATGTCATGCCATTGAATGCTATATTTCTAAAAAAGCGAATCCTTTCAGTGACACTTTTGCATTAAAAGCAATTACTTTGATTTCTCGCAGTATTCGCACTGCATATCATGATGGACATAATTTAGCAGCCCGCGAAGATATGCTTTTAGGAGCGATGTTTGGTGGTATTTCGATTGCAACTTCTAGTACCACTGCTGTACACGCTTTATCGTATCCATTGGGCGGAAAGTATCATATTCCCCATGGTTTATCTAATGCAATCTTATTACCAGGTGTAATGAAGTTTAATTTAGATGTCTGTGAAGAAAAATTTAAGGATATTGCAATTGCCATGGAACTTGATATTTCAGGTTGTACAACTAGAGAAGCAGCTAAAAAAATGATTGATAATTTATATTCTATGATTAAAGATCTGAATGTAGTGTGTGACTTGCAAGCAAAGGGAATTAATGAGGCAGCTCTTGATGATCTGATAGAGGCAGCGGCTAAGGTAACACGTCTTTTGGATAACAATCCGAAAGTGGTAACAAAAGAAGATATGAGGGCAATTTACAAGAATTTATTGTAATTCAGTCCGCTTCCTTCCTGCAATAAAAGGGAAGGAAGCGAACACCCGAAAGTAAAAATAAGCTTAATAGCAATACGTATAGTGGAGGGATTATCTTGTCGACAGAGAAAAAATCAAATGTGCGCTGGGTTGTTGCAGCGTTAATGTGGTCAGCAATTGCCATTAATTATATTGATCGTACCGTGCTTGCAGCGGCAGCTCCTTATATTACTAAGGAATTTAGTATAACGCCAAGCCAGATGGGTATTATCATGTCAGGATTTTTTTGGTCATATGCCTTGCTCCAGGTTCCAGCAGGCTGGTTTGCTGATAAAATTGGACAGAAAAAAACACTTGGCTTTGCTGTAGCCTGGTGGTCGATCGCCACAGCCTTAACGGGATTAGGAACAGGGTTTAAATCAATACTAGGGTTTCGCGTGGCTCTTGGGATTGGTGAAGCGGCTGCGTATCCAAGTAATGCAGGGATTTCTTCCAAATGGTTTCCTGATAAAGAACGGGCAACTGTTGGCGGGCTCTTTGACAGCGGTTCGAAATTTGGCGGAGCGGTTGCCATGCCGCTTATAGTCTGGCTTATTGTGTTGTTTGGCTGGAAGATGACTTTTGTTATTATTGGTGGGGCGGGGATTGTCTGGTCTATCATCTGGATACTGTACTTTAAAGAAATTCCCGAAGAGCACAAAGGCGTCAATGCTGCCGAGTTAAAGTATATTCGTGAGGGACAGTCACAAAAGGAAGGTCTTGATAAAGAACAACCGATGAAATGGTACGAACTTTTAAAATACAGAAATATTTGGGCAATGTGCATCGGATTTTTTATGATTAATTATACTTCTTATTTCTTTATTACATGGCTTCCCACGTATCTGATCAAGGAAAAAGGCATGGGAATGCTCGCTATGGGTTTTGCAGCTATGCTGCCTCTCTTAATCTCAATGTTTGTTGAAGTTGCTGCGGGCTGGGCATCGGACAAGGTACAGTCAAAAGGGTGGTTGTCTTTAACTGCTACTCGTAAGGTCTTCTTAGTTGGCGGTCTTTTGATGGCATCTTGCATAGGTCTGGCGGCTTTCGCGGAGTCGGCGGTAACCGCCATCGTACTTTTATGTATTGCAAAATCCGGTACGACAGTGGCTGCTTCCCAGGTGTGGGCGCTTCCCGGCGATGTTGCACCTAAAAATATGACCTCAGTGGTTGCCGGACTCCAAAATTCGGTTTCTAATATGGGCGGAGTGGTAGGTCCTATTGTTACTGGCGCGATTTTGCAAGCTACCGGTTCATTTACCATGGCATTGCTTCTTTCTTCCGCACTTTTGGTTGTTGGTATTTTGAATTATCTATTCCTGCTGGGAAAAGTTAAGCATATTGAGGTTTAAATAGATAACATGTAAGGACAAGTGCATTTAGAGTAAGATAGCAAATGCTTTGACGTATCTTGCAGAATTAGCCTGTGCATCAGGTGGAAATCACCACCTGATGCATTTATTTTATATAGGGTATGCGGCTCTTAACTATTGAAGTGATTGAACAATACTGCCGGATAAAGGATATTTAAATAACCTTGAGTCGATTTGCTATCTATCATATTTGATAGGAGGAACCACTAAATGAGTGTTAAAAAGAAAATCTTGTAACGCCTGTTCGTGATGCAGATGCAGTTAGTAATTTCCAGATTTAGCAGACTATCGTGAAAGCGTAGTAGGAATTAGCGTTTGTTTTATAGAAAATACCTGTAATCTACCTTATCAGTAGATCACAGGTATTTTTTGCGGTGTAGTCTATTTATTGATAAGGTAAGTGGAAAATCGAGATTCGTTAGAAGAAGACTTTGAATACTACGGCATGAAAGGCGGCACAGACAATGCAGGAATATATTATACAAATCAATTTTATCAATTGTCCGGGATTAGGGTATAAAATATTTCAGATTACCGAAGAACATCATATTGATAAAATCGCCATGGAGGTCATTCCAAACTATGGAATGGTTCTTCAATTTCAGTGTGATTCTCCAATGCAAGTTCAGGAATTCGTTGCCGACTTAAAAACACTGGAGAATATTCAATCCGTTACATTTCGCAGTCAAATGCCTTATAAAGAAAAGGAGCATAAATTACGGACCATTCTCAATTCCGTTAGCGAAGGGGTGCTTGCCATTGATGGGCAAGGGGAAATTTCCCATATCAATCAAGTTGCATGTAAAATATTCAATTGTACTCCAGATGAGGTCGTCGGCTTACAAGTGGAAAAATTGCTGGGAAAAAACCCATCTATTCTCGAAACATTACAGCTGGGACATACGTACCGCTTAAGAGAGCGAAAGATTCAGAAGGATGGCAGGACGATACAATTTCTCTTCAGCAGTGTTCCAGTGAAAAATGATCAGGGAGAAATTATCGGGGCGGTCTCTACCGTTCAAGATTTTCATCAAGTAAAAAATATACTATTGCAATCGGATAAAACCCGTCCTTTGATTACTTTCGATGATATTGTGTATCAAAGTCCCCAAATGGCTCGACTCATAACCGTTGCCAAAACCGTAGCTAAAAGCTCCTCGACCATTTTGCTGCGGGGGGAAAGCGGTACTGGCAAAGAATTATTTGCAACAGCTCTTCATACAGGCAGTCTCAGGTGCGAGAATCCTTTTATCGCTATCAACTGCACAGCATTGACGGATACCCTTCTGGAAAGCGAATTATTCGGTTATGAAGAAGGGGCTTTTACTGGCGCTGTCAAAGGAGGAAAAAAGGGACTTTTCGAACAGGCTGACAATGGTACGTTGTTCTTGGATGAAATTGGAGACATATCTCAGAGACTGCAAGTTCAGTTATTGCGCGTTCTGCAGGAAGGCACTATTCGCAGAGTGGGGGGGAGTAAAGAGATTGCGGTGAATGTGCGGATTATTGCCGCCACCCATCGTAATTTGGAAGAATTAATCTGTTCCGGTAAATTCCGGGAGGATTTATATTATCGGCTGAATGTGATCCCATTGATTATTTTGCCCCTGAGAGAAAGAAACGAGGACATTCCCTTGCTTGCCCAGCATTTAATCCGAAAAATCTGTACGAAACTGAATAAGTCAGAAATGTATTTGGCAAAAGAAAGCGCAGCTCTCTTGATGGAGCAAGAATGGCCCGGCAATGTAAGGCAGTTGGAAAATACCCTGGAGCGTTTGATTAATTTGACTGATGCTGCTGAAATTAGACCAGATCATCTTTTCGCTTGGGCCGATATCACTGCTTACAGTCATAGTAGAAAGAATATCTCACGCAATGAGCAAACATTGCAGATTGAGATTCCCCTTGAAGGTGAATGGCCTTCGCTAAAAGATATTGTTACCGGTATTGAAAAAGAAGTCATTATGAAGGTCTTAGAAAAACACCCTTCATCAAGGTTAGCAGGACAAGTTTTAGGAGTATCAAATACCACGATATTAAATAAAATTCGGGCATATAAGATTTGAAAGATACGGATGCTTTGACGGTTTTCATTGGCATAAAAAATGCATATATTTAGAATTATCAGATTAATTACGAGGTGAAAATTGAAAGGAGAACAAACATGACTTCAGAAAACCATGGCATGCATCGAGGGTTGAAAAATCGCCATATACAGATGATTGCATTGGGTGGAGCCATTGGTACAGGGCTATTTTACGGATCAGCCCAAACCATTCAATTGGCGGGACCGGCGATTACGATGTCTTATACCATTGGCGGAATCGTGATTTTCTTGATTATGAGGATGCTTGGCGAAATGTCGGTAGATGAGCCTGTTTCCGGTTCATTTAGTCACTATGCTTATAAATACTGGGGGGAGTTCCCTGGCTTTTTGTCTGGCTGGAACTATTGGTTTAACTATATTGTAGTCAGTATGGCGGAGTTAACCGCAGTTGGTATTTATATTCATTATTGGTGGCCCGATATACCGCCATGGGTTTCTGCGTTCGTATTTTTAGTCATTATTACGTTAATTAATTTAGTTGAAGTTAGAATGTTCGGCGAGCTCGAGTTCTGGTTTGCATTAATTAAAGTAATTGCCATTATCGGAATGATTGTACTGGGGATTTTGATGATTTTCACAGGTATTGGCACAGGAGGTCAAGCCATTGGTTTCGAGAATCTTTGGATACATGGCGGTTTCATGCCTAACGGCGTGTGGGGGCTGCTGCTTTCTTTGGTCATTGTCATGTTTTCTTTTGGGGGGATTGAGTTGATTGGTATTACTGCAGGGGAAGCGGATAATCCCAAAAAATCAATTCCTAAAGCCGTTAATCAGGTGATTTGGCGAATTCTGCTCTTCTATGTAGGTGCGCTAATGGTGATGCTGATTATTTATCCATGGAATAAAGTCGGCTTGGAAGGAAGCCCCTTTGTACAAATCTTTTCTAAAATGGGCATCCCGGCTGCTGCAACTATTTTAAATATCGTTGTTCTTACTGCGGCTCTTTCCGTTTATAATAGCGGGATTTACAGCAATGCCCGCATGCTTTATGCCTTGGCACAGCAGGGCAATGCTCCTAAGGCTTTTATCAAATTGAACAACAAAGGCATTCCAGTAGCAGGTGTTCTTGCTTCTTCTGCCTGCACCCTAATTGCTGTGGTCTTAAACTACTTGGTTCCGGGTAAAGTATTTCTATACTTGATTTCAATAGCCGTTTTGGCTGCAGTTATTAACTGGGTTATGATTGTGATTGCGAATCTCAAGTTTCGGGCAGCTAAAGGCGCAGAAGCGGAAAAGTTAGAATTCAAAGTACCTGGGTATCCCTTTGCCAACTATTTTTGCATTGCTTTTCTGCTTATGATTGTAGGGTTAATGTTTCAAATCGATGATATGAAATTATCACTGTATGTCATGCCCCTGTGGCTGGCAATTCTATGGGGAGGCTTTCGGTTTAAGAAACAAGTTGTCGTAAAAAAAGAAGAACTGCGTCGTTAGGGGTCTAACTTGATGCATTTTTTTATCAGCTGAGAAGAAAACGTATCAAGAAAAATTATCGGAATATTCAATATGCGATTAAATTCCCACATTCACTGATTTGGCATGAGAGTTGCATGATATAAAAGATGTAAAAGAATTCATCGATTCATTGTCAAGGCAGAGCAGTATAAAAGTGACAACACATTAAAGAATGGGGGAATTTGTGATGGCAGTTAAATATATTCCGGAACCTTTTCGAATCAAAATGGTAGAACCTATCAAAATGCTCACTCGAAAAGAAAGAGAAGAAAAAATCAAAGAAGCCAATTATAACCTGTTTAACCTTGCTGGGCAAGATGTCTATATTGATCTTCTAACGGATTCGGGTACCAATGCCATGTCTGATCAAATGTGGGCTGGTATTATGAGAGGCGATGAAGCCTATGCGGGATCTTCTAGTTATTACAAACTGGTTGAGGCCGGAAAGGATATTTTCAATTATGGTTTTATTCAGCCGGTTCATCAGGGACGTGCAGCGGAAAAAGTTCTCTTTGGTACAGTACTAAGCGAGGGTAAAGTGGCGATCTCTAATATGTTCTTTGATACGACGAGAGCACATGTAGAGCTTTGCGGCGCAAGGGCCATCGACTGCGTTGTTGAAGAAGCAAAAGACCCCGCTAAGAGAGCTCCTTTCAAAGGGAATATGGATGTTAAAAAGATGGAGAAAATCATCTTAGAATATGGTCCTGAAAATGTCGGATTGGTGGTTATAACCGTTACCAACAACTCTGCCGGTGGTCAGCCTGTGTCTGTGCAAAATGTTCGCGACGTAGCCGCTGTCTGCAAAAAATACAATATCCCTCTGGATATTGATGCTGCCCGTTATGCTGAGAATGCCTACTTTATCAAATTGCGTGAGGAAGAATTTAAAGATACATCCATTAAGGAAATTGTCAGAACCATGTTTGCCTGCGCAGATATGTTTACCATGTCTTCTAAGAAAGATTGTGTAGTAAGTATGGGCGGTCTTATTGGTATTAAGGATGCTGATTCTCCGTTGATTCTGCCTATTAAGGCTCGCTGTATCTCCTTTGAAGGCTTTACCACTTATGGAGGTCTTTCTGGGCGTGATTTGGAAGCTTTGGCTCTGGGGCTTTACGAGGGACTGGATGAAAATTATCTGCGATACCGTATCGGTCAAATGGAATATTTGGCAGCTCGCTTGGATGATGCAGGAATTGCTTATCAGTCGCCAGTTGGGGGTCATGGCGTATTCGTAGATGCTAAGGCGATGTTCCCCCAACTGCCTTATTATGAATTTCCAGGTCAGGTTCTTGCAATTGAGCTATATAAGGAAGCAGGAATTCGTACATGTGATATCGGCTCCTATATGCTGGGGAATGATCCTGATACCAAAGAACAGCTTCATGCGGACTTTGAGTTTACTCGTCTGGCTATTCCCCGCCGCGTATATACCCAGGCTCATTTTGACGTAATGGCTGATGCTCTTATTGCCATCAAAGAAAGGGCACAAGAGATCAAACATGGTTATAAAATTACATGGGAACCGCCCATCCTTAGGCATTTCCAGGCATCACTAGTCCCAATTGAAGAATAGGAAAAACTAACAAAAGGACTGCCTTGTTACGATGTTTTTTAAATCGTAATGAGGCAGTCCTTTTGTTATAAGTTAAGTATAGAAAGTAAGTTTTATGGAAAAGATGTCTTATGAACCACAAAGGCACAATGCCGCTGATGCGGCACACAAAGGAGTGCACAAAAAATATAAATAAAACCCTTAGTGCCCTTTGCGCCTTTGTGGTTCGATTCGTTTTATATATTTTACATAGAAGTATTTGTAGTGTCCTCTATTTTTACTTACTAAAATGAGAATATTATAAAAATGTCAACAAGTCCTATGACGAAATCGAATTTTGATTTTCTTGAAAAGCATATATAAGTATTATATGATGCAAATAGAACATTATATTTACATTTTAAAGGAGGAACGCCAAGTGGAGAAAGTTGTAGCGAAGCAAAAAGATGGTTTAGGAACACGCGCGACGATTCAAAAGTTCGGAAGGTTTCTTAGTGGAATGGTAATGCCCAATATCGGAGCTTTTATCGCATGGGGATTTATTACCGCTTTATTTATCCCAACAGGATGGCTGCCAAATGAAAACTTATCAAAACTAGTAGGACCCATGATTGTCTATCTGCTGCCCTTGCTGATTGGTTATACTGGCGGAAAAATGGTCTACGATGCCAGAGGCGGAGTGGTTGGTGCCGTTGCCACTATGGGTATTATTGTTGGTTCGACCCAGCCTATGTTCTTGGGGGCAATGTTAATGGGCCCTATCGGCGGCTGGGCCATTAAAAAGGTTGACGAAGCATTTGAAGGCAACATTCCTGCTGGCTTTGAAATGTTAATCAATAACTTTTCAGCTGGTATTGTTGCCGGTGTTCTTGCAGTCTTGGCATTTGTTGGTGTCAGCCCTATCATGTTAGGGATTACGGCAGCATTGTCAGCTGGTTTAGCAGCCGTTGTAAATGCTGGATTATTACCTTTAGCAAATGTATTCATTGAACCTGCTAAAATTCTTTTCCTGAATAATGCTTTAAATCACGGAATTTTAAGCCCTATTGGAATGGAACAGGCAGCCAAAGCAGGGCAATCTGTTATCTTCCTATTGGAACCAAACCCAGGGCCAGGTCTCGGCATATTGCTGGCATATTGGTTTGCAGGTAAAGGAAGTATCAGACAATCTGCACCGGGTGCCATTATCATTCATTTCCTTGGCGGTATTCATGAAATTTACTTCCCTTATATCCTGATGAATCCTCGTTTACTATTAGCTGTTATCGGTGGTGGTGTCTCTGGTACTCTGACTTTCCAAGCTTTAGGTGCTGGTTTGGTTGCTGTGCCTGCTCCTGGCAGTATTTTCGCATTGATTGCAATGTCTCCTAAAGGCGGTCTCTTAGCCGTACTAGCAGGTGTTGCCGTTGCAACAGCCGTAGCATTTTTCATTGCCTCTGCAATTCTTAAAATGAGCAATCAGGTGGCAGATGAAGATGAATTAGTGCAAGCCACCGCAAAAGTACAAGAACTCAAAGGCAATAAAGTAGAAGTTACTCAAACTGTTTCCAAAAAAGTAAATAAAGTGGTATTTGCTTGTGATGCAGGCATGGGGTCTAGCGCTATGGGAGCTACGATTCTTCGTAAGAAGTTTAAAGAAGCGGGCATAGACATTACTGTTATCAATACGGCAGTCAATGAACTTCCTAGCGATGCTGATATTGTTATTACCCAAAGAACGTTAACCGAACGTGCGAAAACGAAACTGCCGACGGCAGAACATATTTCGATTGAAAACTTTTTAAACAGCCCGGAATATGACCAGTTAGTAAAACGTTTGTCATAAGCTAATCTTCCTCACTTGAAGTCACAGACATACATCGTTCCTGACTACGTAACATAAAAAGAAAGTTCACGCTGGCAATGTAACTAGCGTGAACTTTTTTCTTATAGCATCACAAAGAATCTGTTTCCTAGTGACAAAAAAGATATTATAAGAAGTTTTATAAATCTCTTTGTGTCCTTTGCGCCTTTGTGGTTCAATGTTTTATATGTTTTTTAAGAGCTATCTTATTTAGAAGAAAAATTACAATCAAGCACAATGAATCCTGCAGTACTTGACGTGAAGAACACTTTAGTATACGATTGTAATACTTAAAACGTATTATACGCATGAAGTATTAAACAAAAGAGGGAGGTTGTTGGGTGAAGGAGTTTCAGATACTTCATAAACTAATTCATATATTTAAAGAAAAGGAAATAAGGCAGTTTGAGCGAACAGGACTCTCGGGCAAAGAGTTATATGTGCTGCAGCATATACGCACAGATGATCCTTGGCGGTTCAATGATTTTGCCGAGCATTACTGTATTAAACCCTCTACGTTAACTGGAATTGTAAGTCGGTTGGAGAACAAAGGGCTTGTTAAGCGAGAACGGACGGAGAAGGATCGAAAGGCTGTTTATTTATACTGCACTTCTAGTGGAAGAGATCTTGGAAGAAAACATATAGAAGAAGACCAGTTGTTTTTTCGTTCGCTGTTATCAACTTTGGAACCACAGGAGAAAGAGCAATTTATTGGACTTACCAAAAAGATTACTGACAATCCTGAACTTTGCCAGTAGTAATAATAGTAGCAATGATAACTAGTAAATCACACCATTTCGGCGACAAACGACTTTTAAATATAAATTTCGATTATTTTTAAAGAATAATCGACAAATGCGCTCGATTTTGCTATTATTAGTGTCGTAGAAAAATTGTAGGATGCAAAAAATAAGTATTTATCTTTAAATAATATACTTTTACATAAGATCATTTTTTGAGCTTGGGTAGCTCATTTTAAAATAATATTTATAAACAGGAGCTTTTAAAAATGACAATTGCCACGCCTTATTACCTGATTGATGAAAAAAAACTGCTGAGGAACTTGCAGATCATTCAGCAGGTGCGTCAGCTTTCTGGAGCCAAGTCAGTATTGGCCCTAAAATGCTTTTCCACCTGGAGTGTATTTGACTTGATGAAGCAATACATGGATGGAACCACCTCCAGTTCTCTGTATGAAGCACGTCTAGGACATGAAAAATTCGGTAAGGAGACCCATGCGTATTGTGTGGGATATTCCCAGGAGGATATCCTGGCTGTAACCGAATTTGCTGATAAAATTATTTTTAATTCTGTTTCCCAGCTTGACCGATATTACGATGTGGTCAAATCAGCTAAATTGGGTTTGCGCGTCAATCCGGGAATTAGTCATTCCCATTTTGATTTAGCCGATCCAGCCCGTAAGCATTCAAGGCTGGGAGTTGTTGACAAGCAAGTATTGGCACAGCAGCTTCATCGTCTTAGCGGTTTGATGTTTCATTATAACTGTGAAAATGATGATGTGGATACTTTTTCAAAGCAACTTGACTTCATTGGTGAATACTATGGGGATATGCTAAAACAATTACAATGGGTAAGTCTTGGCGGCGGATTATATTTCACCAAAGAAGGGTATCCAATCGAAACTTTCAGCAAAAAATTAGCTGATTTTGCTAAAGAATTTGATGTTCAGGTATATTTAGAACCAGGTGAAAGTGCGATTACTGGCTGTGCAGAGCTGGTTACCAGCGTGGTTGACTTGGTTCATAATGAAATGGACATTGCCATTGTTGATGCTTCTGTGGAAGGACATATGTTGGATTTATTAATATATAGTCTTTCTGCCAAAATAGATGAGAGCGATACCGGAAAGTATCAATATATGGTTGCCGGCCGATCTTGCCTAGCGGGAGATGTTTTTGGCACCTATCATTTCCAAGATAAACTGCAAATTGGCAGTGAAATTCGGTTTGCCGACGCGGCCGGTTATACGATGGTAAAAAAGAATTGGTTTAATGGGTTAAAAATGCCAGCTATTGCTGTGCGGAGGTTGGATGATACTGTAGAAGTGATCCGCAGATTTAGTTATGCAGATTTCTTAAATAGTTTATCATAAAAATTGTATTACAAGTAAGGGAGGAAAAAATGAAAAAAAATGTTTTAATTGTAGGTGCTGGGGGAGTGGCTCATGTAGTTGCTCATAAGTGCGCGATGAACAACGATGTCTTAGGGGATATTTGCATAGCTTCTCGGACCCAGCAAAAGTGTGAGGCAATCATCGAAAGTATACTGCGCAAAGGTCACTTAAAGGATTCAACGAAGAAACTGTATTCACGAGAAGTAGATGCTTTGAATATTCCATCTTTGGTGGAGTTAATCAAAGAGACCAAATCAGAAATTGTTATTAATGTAGGTCAGTCCTATATTAACATGTCCGTTTTAGAGGCATGTATTGAAGCTGGTGTCGTGTATATGGACACAGCAATTCATGAAGAGCCGGATAAGGTTTGCGAAAATCCGCCTTGGTATGCGAACCATGAGTGGAAACGCAAGGAACGCTGCGCTGAAAAAGGGATTACGGCAATATTAGGTATTGGCTTTGATCCTGGTGTAGTAAATGCCTGGTGTGCATTAGCGCAAAAGGAATACTTTGATACCATTGATACAATTGATATCTTGGATGTTAATGCTGGCAGTCATGGCAAGTATTTTGCCACTAATTTTGACCCAGAGATTAATTTCCGAGAATTTAAAAAGGTATGGACTTGGATAGATCGTAAATGGGTGCTGCAGAAAGTTCACTCCATACGTGTAGATTATGATTTTCCTGTGGTGGGATCTTGTCCCGTATACTTGACAGGACATGATGAGCTGCATTCTCTATCTAAGAATATTGACGCAAATTCCATTCGTTTTTGGATGGGTTTTGGCGAGCATTACCTAAATGTATTTTCCGTTTTGACCAATATTGGTCTTACCTCGGAAAAACCAGTGAAAATAACAGAAGGTGTGGAAATTGCACCTCTTAAAATATTAAAAGCTTTACTGCCAGATCCATCCTCCTTAGCTCCTGGTTATACTGGCAAAACCTGCATTGGCAATTACATTAGCGGAACCAAGAATAATGAACCAAAAGCAATCTTTATTTATAATATTTGTGATCATGCTGAGTGTTACCAAGAAGTAGAATCCCAGGCAATCAGCTATACAGCAGGAGTACCAGTAGCAGCGGCAGCGATGTTAGTTGCCCGCGGTGAGTGGGATGTAAAACATATGGTAAATGTTGAAGAACTAGAGGCAAAGCCGTTTATTGATTTACTTGATACAATGGGCTTACCTACTGAAATTAATGAAGCTCCAGTAGCCTTTACACCGCCGATAATTGAATCATTAGAGTCTGTTTGATGATATAGGGGAACCTCTTATGGATACCAAAAGTATTCACAAGAGGTTCCTTTTTCTTCTAGTACAGTACCTATATTCCAAGCTCTTTGCGCTTTTTCTCAATATGGTCTACATAAATTTGAACGGTTTTGTCCGCAGACGTTTCCACTGTCAATTTGCCCAAACCCAAGGTTTCAGTCGTTTCTGTTAGTGTTTTTACTACTAAATCGCTCCCTGTCACCGAAGGAACTGGGGCAACATGTACTAGCCACCCCAGGGCAATGGCAGTACAAGCATCGGCAACTGCCTTTTGCTCTAAATATTCAGGTGCACCAATAACAATTGGTAGCATATTCGTATCTACATCTAGCGCATCAGCAATCTCTTTAGCCGTCTGGGTCATTTTCCCAATGTCTACACATGCACCATAGGAGAGTACTGGCGGAATTCCTAATGCCTTACACACTGCCTTCAAGCCACTTCCCGCTTCGTCCGCTGCCTTGGGATCTGCCAGCCCAGTATACTGCATTACGGATGAAGTACAGCCACCAGATAGTACTAGGATGTCTTTTTCAATAAGACCTTTCGTAATCCGGAAAATGTTACTACCACCTTGTCCATATCGAGCAGTTGTACAGCCAACGATCGTAGCAATCCCGCGAATTTTCCCCTCTACAATTGCATCTATCAGTGGCTTCCACGAACCACCTAAAGCTGCTTTTACTGATTCGGTACTAAAACCAATCATACAATCAGACACATGTGGGGGAATATAGACTTCTCTATTTTCTGCTTTTCGCTTAGAATACGCCTCAATTGCCATATTTAAAATCTTTTCCGCCTGTGTACTCATCTCTTCAGGCTTAAATTCTACAACTTGTGTATCAGGCATACGAATGACTTCATGGGTACTAACCATAGTAGTGCCAAAGCGCTTAGCATATAAGGGCAGGGTCGGAATCGTACAGTTGTAATCAAACATAAATAGATCCACTGCCCCAGTTGCTAACAGATATTCTTCTGACAACCATTCCCCTTCCTGACCACCGTACGCGCTCATCTTCCCAGTATCTTCATAGTTAAGCAGCTGTTGCCCTTCACAAACATGACCTAATATCTGAAGACCCGTTGCACCTGCTTTTCGTGCCTTTTCCTGCCACTCAGGAGTGGAAGCTAATTCAATCACAACGTGTGCTGTAAGCGGCATATGTCCATTGGTAATAATATTTACCATATCCTTATTGAGTAAACCCATATTTTGTTTTGCAGTTCTTATCTTTTGTGTACCCATTAATATTTCTTGTAAAATATCGAGAGCAAATAAGCCTTGATATTCATTTGCGACACCTAATCGTACGGAAGTGAGTAAAAAATCAACTGGATCGGCATTCAGATTTGTCATGCACTTTGTTTGCGCTAATGCGATTTCACTAAAACCACCACCTGGAAATAAGCCTAATTTGCGCCATAATTCTTGACGTTTAGGAGGAGCAAAGACTTTGGTCATTGCCGACTCTTCCCAATAAGGTCTCCCCATATCTTCAAGCACCCAATTGGCGAAATTAACAGCCACTTTATTTACATCTTCATGGCTATTTAATCCAGCCATTTCCGCATATTTAAGTAATTTTTCTTTATCACGGATTTTCAAACCACTATTGGGATTTTCGGCAGCTGCTTTCAAAGTACGTGCAGCTTGCTGCGCGTGGAATATATTTGCTGAAGTTCCAATCGTGACGTGACGATACACAAAATTTCTCGATACCATTACATCTGCATCAACACCGCAGTTACCTCGGGGCGTCTTGGCATTAATACGACAGGGACCATTGGCACATAATTGACATGATAAACCGGATGTACAAAAATTACAGCGAATCTTCTCCTGTTGCTCGAACCGATCAAAAACATTAGTGAGACCTTGCGCGTGAACGTGCTGATACATTTCACGCATGGCAGGATCGACTATTATATTAAGGGGAAACCCATCTTTACTCTGATCATGGGTTTTAATATGCTGGCGCTGCCATTTATGTACTTCCTCCATGGAAGCAGGCGATTTTTCAATATCATAGTATTTTTTAGCATTCTCATGAACATCAAAATGTGCATTAGGATTATTGGTACCGCTTGCGTCACCTTTCCCAGCAATTGACTCCACATCACCACGACTAGTTTGATCCGAACTTTTAATTAATGTTTCTTTCTCATTTGACATTAGCATAATCTCTCCTTCTTATTATAGTTTCAACAATTTTCCTGTAAATCTTGAATAGGTAAAAAAATTACATGCTATACTAACTCTCTAAATCCGATAGTATCGTGGCACATGACAGATCATTGCCACACCTTTGTGTGCTGCTAAATGTGTATTGGGGGACTACTGCATAGATTTTACTGATTCAAGAAATTCTTGTTCTGTGTCTTTTATTACTAATTCATTATTTATATATCCAAAACTTTTTCCTTCATACTGACCACACTCACCTATGCATTCCACTTCTAGATTATCTGGTACAAATTTCTCCAATTTATCAATATCTACATTTGAACAAGTCGGGCAAACCCTTACCATAATATCTCCTCCATTTCTGATATTTCGTGGTTCTAATTTAGTATCTTCATATCTTTTATAAATCATACGCAAGGGGGCAACGTTTCCTTGCATTCTACGATAAAGGGATAGAGTTTCGTTATTATCAAATATTGCAGCAGAACAACAAGCCAAAGTTGTTTATGAGTACCTTCACCGTCAAATTGAAGATCAATATGTCAGAAATACTATTGACTTTCTACTTAATCGAGAAGAAGCTCATAACACCTTATTCCGACAATCATTTAATCAAATTCAAGGAACAGGTTCCACTAAAGATTGGGGTGTGGATAAGAATGCACGTCTTTATTTTGATTTGTCTACCCCTGGAAAGTATTTTGATATTAACAATCCTCAGCCCAGCTTTTCAGAATCCAGATCCTAATCTTCCCAAATCTCCTAATCCTGTTATTCAATAATAAGCAACAGTGTAGCCAAGATAGCAACTGCCATCTTGGCTACTTTCAATGTTGAACTAACTTAATTGAATTCTATTCAATTTCCTCAATGGTTATTTTTATATAATTATTATCCAAGTAATATTCATTTAATATATTCCATAAATCTTTATTGTTTAAGAATAGCTTTGATCTATCATCATTCTCCATGTTTAACTTTCCTTCTAATATGATTCTATTCACTACACCACTTCCTACATTTATTTAGATTTAGATATTTCGGTAAGTACTTTGAGGTTAGTATTGGCAGGAATAAGCCCCAGACTCTCTAATCAGTCTTTCGGGTGCAATTATTACCGCAGCTATTTTATCCGTTATCGAGTACGTTGTGCATCTTTATTTAATAAGAATTAAGACTGGTGACGCTACATCATAGACTTGATTAAGATGATTAAGAAGTCTATTTTTTTATTTCCGCCTTTCAGTAATTCTATACATTTCATATTAATTATATTTGATAGTTATGAAATCGGAATTAATTGTAGTATGGTCATCCTGGCTTTCAGGAAGAACCCTCTTTATACTACTTAATTCAGGAAAGGCTTTTATAATTTAATTGATCAATTTCAAAAGGAAACTTTCTGTTTTATTTTAACAATTCTTTTCATTTTTTTTGCTCTTTTTTGCTCTCATTTTTTGCAATTTCTTTTGCAAATTCTAAATGATCACCTCCGTTATTATTATCTCCCGTTTTTTTATTTCGACTAGAGGTAATATATACTCCTAGCGATTATTATAGGTGATATGATTGAAGATTCTGATACCAATTTATATTTTAGATTTCTAATTTACAGGATGAACCTAGATTTTCCACAAAGTGATTTCACCGATAAAAACAGAAATGACACTAGCTGCTAATAGATAAGGACTAGGAAGTCTTTAAACTGATTGATAAATTTACGAAGAAGTGGTTCTTTATCTTTTTCATCTAGTCATTAAAGCCATATTGTTTCTGCCTTAGGATTACTTCTTCAGGAAGCAGCCCATTTTGAATATCAGTTAAAGAAGGTAGTAGAAAGGATATGTCGAACTAATGGATAAGAAAAATAATTATACTATATAGAGGAGAAGTGAGTATAACTTTGTAAAATAAGGTGGGGAAGATCATGCAAGGAACGGGATATCAATGGAATGAGCTAGATGGTGACTTTGCAGCTTTTCTATTAAAAACTCTGCCGCTAGCTCTAATGATAGTCAACGATGCAACGAAAATAGAGGTCATCAATGAGGCTGCCCAAAACATTTTTAATATTTCGAATGAAGAAGCCTACTTACAAAAGTGTGGAGACATACTAAAATGCATTAATGCTGATACTCTTGAAGGATGTGGAGAATGCATTGTTTGCAGGAAATGTATTTTACGAAAAAGTGTGCTTGAAGCTTTGAATGGCAAAGTGGTTTCCCGTAATAAAGGCACTTTTCATGTTATTCATCAAGGTGAAGTCAAAGTATTGACCCTCTTAGTGACAGCTTCTCCTATCTATTACGAAAAGAATACTATGGTAATTGTGATTGCTGAGGATGTTTCTCTCATTACTCAACTGCAAGGGATGATTCCTATTTGTTCAGTATGTCATCGTATTCATGATGAAAAAGGTGAATGGATGGCATTGGAAAAGTATCTTATGAATCATTCAGAGGCAGAGCTAACTCATGATATTTGCCCAGTTTGCAGTGAAAAGATGCGTCTAAAACAAGATTTAAGTAAATAAAAGATAAAAAGATCGCTGTACCTGTTTGGACTATTTTAGCCATACAGCAGCGATCTTTTTATTTTTCACTCTTTTGTCAAAATTGATTGAGCAGGATTAACGATTTGAAGAGGTGTTTCGAAATAGTGACTGGTGCTAGGGAAGGCAATACTTACATTTTCTTCTTCTAGTATTTTCAGGATTTGAAAGTTAACATCTTGTTTGATATTTAAATATTCTTCCCAGATTGTAGTTTTTGTGAAGAAGTACATAAAGATTTGTAAGCCGCTTTCACCAAATGAATCAAACTTAACAAAAATCGTCTTATTATCAATGGAAGGATGCTGCACAAGCATATGCTGAATTTTTTCAATACACTTTTTGAGGGCATGACTTGGAGTATCGTATGTTACTCCAAGGTTAAAGGTAATCCTGCGCATTTTTCGTTTTGTAAAATTAATAATAGGAGCATTGATAAGATTGGAATTTGGTACTGTTACCAAAGCGTGCTCAAAGGTTCTAATTTTGGTGCTTCGAAAATTAATATCTTCTATGGTTCCTTCCAAATCGCTTGTTTTTATCCAGTCGCCAATGCTAAAGGGGCGATCTGTAATAATCACCATTCCTGAAAATATATTGGCTAGCAGATCTTTAGCTGCCAATGCAAACGCAAGCCCGCCTAAACCGAGACCTGCGATAAAACCATTAATGTCGTATCCCCAGTTACTGCAGATTGTTACAAAGGCAAGTGCCAGAATTAGAAAGCGGATCATTTTTGAGAAGAATGGAATCAAGATCTTATCAACGTTGATATCAAGAAGATTACCTAATTCTTCCACATTGTTTCCATAAAGCTTCACTAACGTATGTATGCCATGGGCCATAAAGAGAACAATGAAAGAACGGAACAGTTGATCCAATAAATGATCATAGGTAAGAGGAAAAACATTTCGTAATGCTAGATAAGTTCCTAATGCGACGATTGTATTTACTAAAGGACACCTAAATGCAGTTATTAAATATTCATTTGTAGTTGCTTTTGTGTTACAAATTTTTACTAGCAAATAAAGAATGTACTTTGTAAATTTATTTCTAAATAGCCAAAAAAATAAAAAAATGACTATTGATACTCCTAAACGATATCCATGCTCATAACTAAAAGCAGTTTCGATTAGCTGATAATAATGTGTGGTAGTACTCCAAAAGCTATAATCCATATATCTACCCCCTGTTATAAAAAAGTGATTCATTAGTCATTATTGTAATTCTTTTTGTTTAAGTCTGCAATGCATATGTTGTAGGAAGATTTTGGAGTGTAACAAAGTTATGATTGCAAATCTGACAATGAGGGATGAATTATTTTATGGGAAGGCAGGTGGATCGAATTGTTTAAGTTATAACAATCTTTTATATAGTCGACAAAAGCTTGAACAGCAGAAAGGTTTAGGGATGAAGTGCGACATAACATCCATGTTCTTCGTAAAACAGGGGTATTGTCACGCCAGTATAATTCTCGTGTAAAAAGTGAGGGCTGTTCTTTTAAGCCGATAGCTGGTAAGATCGCCCATCCTAGGTTGTGGAGAACCATCTGCCGGCAGGTATCCATACTATCGACTTCCATCGTTATTTTTGATGGGCAAGAATAAGATTCACGCCACCAATTATGGACCATATCTTTTAACGCAGAATCTGTTCCATAATGAATACGGGGAAGATAGGGTAAATCCTTAAAATCAACTGGCTGGCAGGCTGCAAGACAAAGTGGTTCTTCACTCAGCATGTATTTTTCTTCCGGCCAGAAACGGTCGCCCCGTAAAATGGCAATTGTCGTTTCTTCTTTTTGCAGTAATGTATACATTTTAGAACTTAAACCTGTTTTTACTGATATCTCGACATTGGGATAGAGAGTAAGGAAGCCTTTGAGTATGGAAGGAAGTTCACAATGAGCAAAGACAGAAGAAGTTCCGATGCGTAAAGAGCCTTGTACCGAATTTTTCATATTATGAATACGCTCTCGAATGGTTGTCAACTTGGTGAGTGTCTCTAAAGCGTAGGTCAGTAATTCCTCCCCTTGAGGGGTAAAGACGATTCCTGTAGTATTGCGTATAACAATTTGAGCTTTAAATTCTTTTTCAAGATTCTTTAGACGATAACTGAGAGCTGGCTGAGAAATATATAGACGTTCAGCTGCTTTAGTAATGTTTTTTTCTTCAGAGATAATTTTTAAAATGATGCAATCTTTATCATCCATTGTATTTCCTCACTCTCAAATAGCCATAAAAATATTTTATGGATTTTATAAAATATCGATATTTTATTTATTGATTTTATTATAGTACAATTCAATTGAAATAGAAAGATTCTGAAGATAACAACAATGAATCATCTTTTGAAAATGCGTGGAGGTATTGTATGTTACAAATTATTCAGCCAAGTCAAGCTGGTACAGTTGAGTCAAATGACATTTTAATCATTCTTACGCCTGTCTCAGCAGATAAAGGAATTTATGTTGAGCTGACCAGTCCCGTGCTGAAAAAGTATGGCCGTCAAATCAAAAATGTGATTCAAGAAGTCTTGCGCGAACAAGGCATTGATGCTGTCCATGTATCAGCTAATGATAGAGGTGCTTTAGATTGTACGATTCGAGCTCGTATGATGACGGCAATTGATAGAGCAACGGGAGAGGAGGTACTAGGATGAAATTACGCAGAACCATGATGTTCGTACCCGGCAATAATCCAGGCATGCTAATCAATGCGGGAATCTATGGAGCGGATACCATTATCTTTGATTTAGAAGATTCCGTGGCCCTTAGCGAGAAAGATGCGGCGCGTCATTTGGTATATAACGCCATGAAATCCATCAACTATTCTTGTGAAGTTGCAGTACGCATTAATCATATCAGCACTCCTTTTGGCTATAAAGATTTAGAAACCATTTTAGCCGTAAAACCCGATCTCATACGCCTGCCTAAAGCAGAAACAGCTGCTGACATTGAGGAAATTGATGAGCTGATTACTGCTGCTGAAATAAAACATGGATTCCTTCCTGGCAGCATTAACATGATGGCTGCCATTGAAACAGCAAAGGGGATCCACAATGCCTATTCCATTGCTGCAGCAAGCCCACGAATGGTAGCAATTGCTATTGGAGGGGAAGATTACTTAGCCGATTTACAGACTTCTCGAACCAAAGACGGCAAAGAATTTTTTGCCGGCAGAGGACAATTGATCCTGGCAGCCAGAGAAGCAGGGATTCATGCCATAGACACTGTATTTGGTGATGTCAACAATGAAGAAGATTTTATTGCGGAAACGACTCGTATTAAAGAGATGGGCTTTGATGGAAAATCCGTAGTCAATCCACGACAAATAAACATTGTGCATGAAATCTACACACCAACGGAAAAAGAAATTGATCATGCACAAAGAGTTATTGCAGCCTATGAAGAATCATTGACCCGTAAATCGGGCGTTGTATCCTTAAATGGAAAAATGATTGATATACCAGTTGTAAAGAGAGCGCAGCGAACACTGGCATATGCCAATGCAGTTGGCAAGAACGAAAGGGGGACAACATTGTGATCAATGGAGTCGGCAGAGACATACCAGAAAAAATAGCAGGAATTAAAAATGTAAAGCCTTATGTTGATCCTTTTTCTAACGTGCCAATCGGTCAAATCACAGGTCCTAGGATTGTTGCCAATAAACCACGATCCGAGAAAGTCCTTCAGTCCATTGAACAAGCGATTGATGCAGCAGGACTAAAAGATGGCATGACCATTTCCTTTCATCATCATTTCCGTAATGGCGATTATGTCTTAAATATGGTGATGGCTGCCATTGCCAAAAAGGGCATAAAAGGTCTGACATTAGCACCTAGCTCACTTAACACCATTAATGAAGAAATCATTCCCTATATTGAACAGGGTGTGATTACGGCAGTAGAAACCAGTGGTGCTCGGGGGAAACTAGGGCAGCTTTTGACCAGCGGCAAACTCTCCAAACCAACCATTATTCGTTCTCACGGTGGACGGGCTAGAGCCATTGAATGCGGTGAACTGCACATAGATGTTGCTTTTATTGGGGCACCTGCCTGTGATACCTATGGTAATATCAATGGTGTCGAAGGAAAATCAGCCTGCGGATCTTTGGGATATGCAATGGTGGATGCAGCTTATGCGGATAAAGTAGTGGCTATAACCGATTATCTGGTGCCTTATCCTCTTTTTCCCATCAGCATTCCACAAACGCAAGTGGATTATATTGTGCCAGTAGAAGCCATTGGTGACCCAAAAGGGATTGCATCTGGAGCACTACGGATTAGTAAAGATCCCCGGGAATTGCTTATTGCCCAATATGCTGCAACAGCAATCGAATACTCCGGATATTTTAAACAAGACTATTCTATCCAATTAGGCAGCGGGGGAGCATCCTTAGCAGCCGCTCGTTTCTTGAAAGAAAAAATGAAAAAACATGGCATCACAGCCAGTTTTGGTTTAGGTGGTGTAACGGCACCCTTTATTGAAATGTTAGAAGAGGGACTAATTAAAGCGGTATATGATGTACAAGATTTTGATATTCCGTCCATAGAATCCATAAAGAAAAATAGAAATCATCAGGAAATGTCAGCCTCTTTTTATGCCAATCCTCATAATCGAGGACCGATTGTGAACCAGCTCGACGTAGTGATTTTAAGTGCTACGGAAGTGGACGTGGACTTTAATGTCAATGTCATTACCGACTCTAATGGCGTAATCATGGGAGCTGTCGGCGGTCACCAAGATACAGCTGCAGGTGCTGCGTTGTCGATTGTGGTGGCACCACTTTTGCGCGGTCGTTTGCCGATGGTGATGGATCAGGTACATACGGTTTGTACTCCTGGAGAGACGGTGGATATCATTGTTACGGAGCGGGGAGTCGCGATTAACCCTCAGCGTAAAGAGTTAATTAAAAACCTAAAGACAGCCAACCTTCCTATCATGGATATTGAAGAATTAAGAGATCTTGCTTATGAATTTGCCGGAAAACCCGACCCGATTCAAGTGAGTGATAAAATAGCTGCGGTGGTTGAATATCGGGATGGAACTTTGATTGATGTGATTCGAACAACAGTATAATTAAATTGAGATAAAAAATGCAATATATATACTTTTTATGCGCTAAAAAACTACAGATTGAAAGAGGAGTTATTGTATGGTGGAACTATTAGATCAGGGTATTTATCTTTTAAAAGGGCAAGTGATTCTAAAAGATGCTGATAAACTAGAGTTAGCGGAAATTAATAATCGTTTGGCTTATGAAGGGCTGGAACCATTGCTGGAAGCTAGCATAGAGCAAGAACGAGCTCGCGCAGGTACCATTGCTTTTCAAATTCTAGCTGATCACAATCGGGCCGAGGATAAAAAAAACTTAAGATTGCGGTTTGATGCGCTAGCTTCTCACGATATCACCTATGTGGGAATTATTCAGACTGCTTGTGCCAGCGGTTTAAATGAATTTCCTGTTCCGTATGTACTCACAAACTGCCATAACAGCCTTTGTGCCGTTGGCGGAACCATTAACGAAGATGATCATGTTTTTGGTTTTTCAGCCGCTCGTAAATATGGCGGGATCTTCGTTCCTACGCATCAAGCGGTCATTCATCAGTACATGCGTGAGATGATGGCTGGTTGTGGCAAGATGATTCTCGGTTCCGACAGTCATACCCGTTATGGAGCCTTAGGAACTATGGCTATCGGTGAAGGCGGCGGGGAAATCGCTAAACAACTTCTTGAGCGTACCTATGATATTAGTTACCCAGAAGTGATTGCGGTATATCTTGAAGGCTGCCCGGCACCAGGTGTTGGACCTCAAGATGTTGCTCTTGCTATCATCAAGGCAGTCTTTAAAAATGGCATGGTCAAAAACAAGGTCATGGAGTTTGTTGGGCCTGGCATCACTAACCTTACTGTGGATTATCGCAATGGCATTGATGTTATGACTACAGAGACCACTTGTCTATCTTCCATTTGGCGTACTGATGAACAGGTAGAAGAATATTACAAGATTCATGGTCGTTCTGACGCTTATCGGAAGTTAGATCCTCAGGAAGTGAGTTACTATGATGGATTAGTAAAAGTAGATTTAAGTCGTGTTGAACCGATGATTGCGTTGCCTTTTCATCCCAGCAATGCCTGGACCATTTCTGAGCTAAACCAAAATATGGCTGACATTCTGCACCAAGTGGAAGCCGAAGGCCGCAAGTTGATTGACAATCCCAATGTTACATTTCAATTAACAGATAAGATCGTTAATGGCCGGCTAAAAGTAGAGCAAGCTGTTGTTGCTGGCTGTGCTGGCGGTACTTATGAAAATATTGTGGCGATGGCGCAGATCATTGGGAAAAAATCTCTGGGCGAGTTTTCCTTAAGTGTATATCCTTCCAGCCAACCTGTATTTCTTGAACTTATGAATAACCGTTCTATTGAAAAATTGACGATTGCAGGCGCTAGCATACGATCGGCATTCTGTGGTCCTTGTTTTGGTGCTGGCGATGTCCCTGCTAATCATGCCCTTAGTATTCGTCATACTACTCGAAATTTCCTGAACCGTGAAGGCTCTAAACCAGATAATGGTCAATTAGCCTCAGTGGCATTGATGGATGCCCGTTCCATTGCAGCGACTGCTTTACATGGCGGCATCCTAACAGCAGCAACTGAAGTGGACTTTTCCTCCGTGGTATTACCATATACATTCAATCAGGAGATCTATAGGAATCGAATATACCAAGGGTTTGGGAAGCCTCATCCGGAAGAAGACCTAGTTTTTGGACCTAATATTATTCCGTGGCCAAAGATACGGTCATTGCCAGAGAACCTGTTACTTAAAATTTCGGCTGTGCTTTTAGATCCTGTTACGACAACGGACGAGCTCATACCTTCAGGTGAAACTTCATCTTATCGTTCAAACCCCTTAAAACTGGCTGAGTTTACTTTATCTCGCAGAGATCCTCAATATGTCGGCAGAGCGAAAGCAATTCAAAAAATGGAGCAAAAACGCCAAGCTTTATTAGAGAAAGGGCAAGGGTTCGAAGAAATTGAAGAGCTTTTTTTAGCAAATCTAGAAGATGGACAAACAGCAGAACAACTGCAAAACTTGATCATAAATACAGGGCTTGGCAGTATTATCTTTGCCATCAAACCTGGTGATGGCTCAGCACGAGAACAGGCAGCTTCTTGCCAAAGAGTTTTAGGTGGGGATGCAAATATTGCTATTGAATATGCTACCAAACGATATCGCAGCAATTTGATGAATTGGGGCATGATTCCTTTTTCAATTGATGAGGATGACAAAGGGAAGCTTTCAGTAGATGATTTCCTATACATCCCAGAAATCCGTAAGGCAATTGAAAATGGTGCAGATAAAATTCAAGCTTTCATTATAAATTCTCATGGTAAAAATGCTATTGATTTAAAACTTGAGAATTTGTCAAGGAATGACCGAGATATTATCTTGGCAGGTTCTTTGATCAATTATTATGTGAAATCAAACAAAGGTTAAAAATTAATATAGTTGGGACGGTATTCTAGAAAAATTGGTCACAAAATGAAAAGTAATGAAAGGAGAGGTAGAGATATTATGGAAAAAGTTTCACTAAAAGGCGTCATTGATATGCATGTTCATTCATTGCCAGATATCCGAGAAAGGGCCTACAACGATTTTCAAATGATGGAGGCTGGAATCAGGGTCGGTGCTCGAGCAATTGTAATTAAATCTCACCATGGTACAACCATGAATCGAGCATTTCTGGTAAATGAGCATAATAAGATTGTCCATAAAGGAAGTAATAACTTTACGATGTTTGGCAGCATAACTTTGAATAATGCCATCGGCGGTCTAAATACCGTTGCAGTAGAAACCGGTCTGAAAATGGGTGCTAAAGTAGTCTGGCTGCCAACAACCCATGCTGCTAATCAATTGCGGAAAAACGGAAAAACAGGCGGTATTGAATGCTTAGACAATGGAAAAGTAAAGGAACCTCTTAAGGAAATTTTTAAAATGATTAAGGAATATGATGCTGTTCTTGGAACAGGACATTTATCTCCAGAAGAAATTTTTCCTGTGGTTGATCAGGCAAAAAGTATGGGCTTAAACAAAATTGTTATTACTCATCCGGAATTTTGGGTTGTAGGAATGTCCCATGATGATCAGATAAGAATTGTAAAGGATTATAACGTATATTTGGAAAGATGTTACGCTCAGCCTATGGGTGGTGGTCTTTACAAAAGCAATCTCGAAGATAATCTACTGATCATAAAGGAAGTCGGTTATAAAAACGTAATGGTTGACACAGATGGTGGACAAGTTGAGAATCCTAACTGGGAATTGGCATTGGAAGAATACATGCAGTACCTGGCTGACAATGGCATTACCAAAGAACAACTTGATGTAATGACCAAGAAAATCCCATCTATGCTACTTGGATTAAATAAATAGTTTATACGAGGAGGAAATATGATTAGCTTTATTGTTGTGCTTGCAATTGCAGTTTCGATTGCCCTAGGTTATAAAACTAAGATTAACACCGGATTTTTTGCTATTTCCTTTGCATACATCATTGGATGCTTCTTCTTAAATCTAAAGACCAGTGAAGTCATTAGTATGTGGCCAATGAGCATTTTCTTTGTCATTTTTGCAGTTTCTCTTTTCTATAACTTTGCTCTTGTAAATGGTACATTGGAGAAACTTGCAACATATTTGCTGTATAGCTGCCGCAAAATGCCACGAATACTTCCCTTTGTTATTTTTTTTGCAGCAGTACTGATTGCTAGCTTAGGTGCAGGATTTTTTACCGTTTTGGCTTTCATGGCCCCCATTACTCTTCTGCTGTGTGAAAAGACCGGCATGAGCAAAATGATCGGTGCGGTAGCCGCTAACTATGGTGCACTGGCAGGGGCCAACTTTATGACCAGTCAAAGCGGTATTGTCTTTAAAAGCTTAATTGAGTCTGCCGGTTATCCTGCTGAAATAGCTTTTGGCTACACAACTGCCATATTTGTAAGCACCATGATTATTCCCATTCTGGTTATTTTTGGATTACTATTATTCACTAATACAAAAAAGATACTTAGTAAAAGCTTGAATATTGAAAAACCAGAGCCTTTTGACCAGAAGCAAAAGACAACCTTATACCTTATTGCTTTGATGATGGTTATTGTACTGGCTGCTCCTGTTTTGCATATGATCTTTCCTATTAACAAGACCATTACCTTTATTAACTCTAAAATTGACATTGGTCTTATCTCCATTGTGTTTTCTGCAGTGGCACTTATGCTTAAGCTTGCCGATGAGAAAAAGGTTGTTGCTAAGGTTCCATGGGGCACACTAATTATGATTTGCGGTGTTGGCATGCTGATTTCAGTGGCGATCAAAGCCGGAACTATTCAACTTCTTGCAAAATGGATTGGAGGCAATATGCCTGCTTTCCTGGTGCCTATTGCACTAAGCATTGTTGGTGGAATTATGTCATTTTTTAGTAGTACACTGGGAGTGGTTACTCCAGCTTTATTTCCCATCATTCCTTCTATTGTAGCTGCAACGGGCATTAACCCAATGGTTCTGTTCATTAGTGTTGTTATTGGTGCTCAAGCGACCGCGATTTCTCCCTTCTCTTCCGGCGGCAGCCTGTTATTAGGCTCATGCACCAACGAAGAGGATCGTAACAGCTTATTTTCCAATTTGTTGTTCAAAGCAGTTCCGATGTGTCTTGGAGCTGCTGCAATTGTAAGTATCATAATCTCCGTTATGATATAAGACAGTATTCATAATAAAAGTCCCTGCTATATTCTGTTTATGGAATATAGCAGGGACTTTCTATTTGTTGACCATGTAAAAGATGCAGCACCATATTACAGCTGCTGTAGACAGTGTTTACTATCCAATGGGTCTAAGTGAATGCTGCCGACAGGTGCTCCTAATAAATTTTCAATTAATTTTCCGGCAATTTCTAATTTATTCGCTACGATGACCGGATCTACTTCACGATCAAACTCTAAAGGCGAGCTTGCTTCCAGTAAGGCAGCCATAATGCCAGCAAAAAAAGAAAATGTTTCATCCATATGTATGACATTTGTTAGCCCTTCTTTGTTGCCTTGCTCTAGGATTCCTTTAAAGATTGGCTGCGTAGTGAACAGCATTTGCCGCCAAAGTTTATTAATTAACAAACCCTGTTTCTCTTTATATAAAATCTTACCGATCAGGCCTGGTTCATCACAATAGCATAATTTGTAGAAAAGGTTAAAAAATAGTTGTAATTTCTCTAATACCGTATTTTGGTTGGAATAAAAGGTCTGAACTTCCAGGAGCATAGTTGTCACATGGCGGGCAAATATCGCTTCTAAGATCGCTTCTTTAGAAGCAAAATAATAATAGAATGTTCCTTGGGCTACGCCCACCTTTTTCACGATCGTACTTACTGTAGTTTGCTGATATCCCAGTAAAATAAACAGTTCTTGCGCTGCATCCATCAGCTCAGCTTGGCGTATTTCAGGATCTTTCGTAACTCTAATCATAAAGAACACCCCCTCTTCCATGAAACTGACTACGATCAGTTAACATTTTAAATAAAAAAGAAAATTTTGTCAAGAACAAAGTATAGCTTTATGTTAAGTAATCAGCATAAAGAAGTTCTGATTTCTTAGCACTAGAATTTATTAGTTTTGTAAGTGAAAAAATATAAGTAATTTATGAACCACAAAGGCACAATGCCGCTGCTGCGGCACACAAAGGAGTACACGAAAAATAAAAATAAGATCCTTTGTGTCCTTTGCGCCTTTGTGGTTCGATTGTTTTATATGTTTTAAACGTGTCAGTGTTTTTTTATTGATATTGTTCAGGGTAGAGTGCATGAGAAATTTTCTCGATTGCATCAACTGTACGGATTCCACCGTTATTAACAGTGAAGAAAGGAAGGTTAATAATGTTGCCTTTCTGAATCGCTCTCATACTTTGTAATGCTGAGACTTCATGTAACGCTTTTAATGCTTCTTCATCAGTAAGATCCTTTGTACCTTCATTTTTATCATGGGATACATAGATAATGAAATCCGGGTCAAAGGCCAGTACTTTTTCGGCACCGACAAAGGAAGTTGTGTCTTGACAAAGGTTCTTGCCACCAGCAAGATCGATCATGTTACTAATTAAATAATGGCTGTCATAGACCGAAAAGGTACCATTGAAATGATCTTGCAGTACAATCACTGTTTTTTTCTGAGGAATGTTTTTGGTCGCTGCTTGGATTTTGCCAACGCGGTCTTTGAGGTTTTGGATATAAGGAGTCGTTTTTTCCGGAATGCCGAAGATGGTGCCCATATCAGCAATAAAGGCATAGACGACATTATCGAGAGTGGGTTCGCTTTTGGTTAGTGTACTTTGCATTACAAAGGTTCCAATGCCGCGTTCCTGCCAGGACTCTACATTGCCTAGTTCGCTGGAACGAAAATTATGAGCCCAGCCAATGATCATATCTGGCTGCATTTCTAGCAGTTCTTCTTGGGAAGGAAGATATTTGGCCTTCATGATAGTAAGCTGGGCATATTTCTCGGCTATCCGGTCTAATGGAGCTCCATAGGGTGCGATGGTGGATAAAATACGACCTTCAAGGCCTAATTCTAACAGCAGTTCTGTTGCGCCTGGGTGAATAACGGCCACCCTTTCAGGAGTCTTTTTATAGGTATAGGAAATTGGGTTTTCATTACTGTCGTAATTAGAGATGGTAACGGGATACTTTGCATCATTGCTTTGGGAAGGGGTTGAGGCAGCTTTTGGTGTAGCAGCAGGATTGGATTGACCACAGCCTGCTAGTGACAGGATGCCCATAAAGCATAGGATAAGGATAATCGGGTTCAGTCTCGTTTTTTTCATTATACATCTCCTCTTAAGCATGGCGACAAGTGGGGTAATACGTAATAGAAAGATAGCCTGTAGCTGGATTCTTTTGAATATCGCATTCAATTTCATATACATCTCGGACCAGTTGGGGAGTTAGAATTTCATTCGGTACGCCACTTGTGATTACAGTGCCTTCTTTTAATACATATAACTTATGGCAGTACATTGCTGCCAGACTTAGGTCATGCAGCGCCGCAAGTACACCAATACCAAGTGACTTTACAATTGAAAGAATCTGGAGCTGATATTTAATGTCCAAATGATTTGTCGGTTCATCCAAAATTAATAATTGAGGCTGCTGGGTCAAAGCGCGCGCTAATATAATTCGCTGCTTTTCACCCCCAGATAAGGTGGAAAAACTACGATTAGCGTGTTTCTCCATACCTACTTTTCGGATGGATTCCATAGCAATTGCATAATCAGCAGGGGTATCTGAGCCTAATAAGCTTTTATGAGGTGTACGCCCCATCATAACCATGTCTAGCACTGTAAAATCAAAGTTAACGCTATTGAATTGTCCTACGACCCCCATTTTTTTAGCGGATTCGGATAATTTAACATCTTTTAGATTCTGTCCGTCTAACAGAATCATGCCGCTATTGGGCTGAATGATTCGATAGATGGTGCGCAATAATGTGGACTTTCCACTGCCATTGGGGCCAATGATGCCTACAAATTCTCCTTTGGCAACCGCCAAGGAAATATCTTGAATAATGTTTTTATCGCCAAACTTTACATTAATATTTTTTAATTCCAGATCCATTCCGAACCTCCTTACTTATTTCCAAAATCAAAGGACTGCTTAAACAGAATATACATGAAAAAGGGTGCTCCCACTACGGCCGTGATGATACCGATGGGCAATTCACCACTTTTCAAAATGATGCGTGCCAATACATCAGCCCATGTTAAGAAAATAGCTCCGATTAGGATAGTACCTGGCATTAAACGTCTGTGATCTGACCCGACTAGACCACGCACCACATGGGGAATTACCAGTCCCACAAACCCAAAAATACCGCAGACAGAAACGATCAGTCCTGTAATGAGGGCCGTAATAATCATATATATGCGACGTATTTTCGTCAGATTGATGCCTAAGGTGATAGCAGCCTCCTCTCCTAAGAGTAAGGTATTGAGGGTGCGGGATTGAAATAGAAAGAATAGACAACACAGGGTAACTCCAACCACGGGTAACGTTAGATTATCCCATTTAGCTGCGGCTAATGATCCCATATTCCAGAAGGTGACGCTGCGAATGCCTTCTGCATCATTGGAGATATATACAAGTAAATTTGAGAGGGCTATGAATAAAGCGCTGGCAATGGAACCGGATAAAACCATTTTCACAGTTGACATTCTGCCCCCGATACCTGATAAGACCAGAACGAAGAAGGACGCTCCTAATGCCCCGATAAAGGCCCAAAAGGCAGTACCAAGACCGAAGAATAATCCAGAGGCGCTGCCGATAAGGATGGAGAAAGTTGCACCGAGAGAAGCTCCGGCTGATATACCAAGAATATAGGGTTCTGCTAGAGGATTTTGCACAGAAGCCTGCATGACAGTACCGCACATAGCAAGGCCTGCGCCTACAACAGCAGACAGAATAACACGAGGCAAACGGATTTGCCATATGATATCCATATGAGCAGGGGACACCTGGCTCATCACGTTATCGATATTTAAATGAAACAGTTTGTAAGCAATAATCTTATAGGCGATGTCAGGAGGGATTTTTACCGTGCCCAAACCAACTGCCAGTAACATAGAGAGTAAAGCAAGTATACCGAGGCCTGTCAGCAAAAGTAAAAAAACATGATTCTTTTGGATGACAGCATCGTATTCAATGGATGGTCGCTGTTTTAATTGTGTCATATTTGTAAAAATCTCCTACTTCATTTTTGGCAAATAATGGCAGGGGGCATCCTTTAGAATGCTATTGAGAAGAATCCTCAATACTCATTCTAAAGGGGGCTGCACTTTTTGTAAACCACACCATTTTAAATAAATGAATATGCACTGCCCGCCAACAATGGGGGCAGTGCATATTTGATTGTAGTAAGAATTACATACGATGTTCTACGCCGACATAGAAGCTTCGTCCTGGCATAGGATAAGAACCTGCATCATACCAGACATGTGCTAGTTCGTAAGCTTCATTAGTCAAGTTGTAACCCTTCGCATATATGCGAGTACTGGAATTGAGCTGGTAGTTTACTACCATGTCTAGTGTTAGATAAGATTTTGATGTGTATCCTTCTAAGCTACGACCAGTTGCGGATCGCATTGTAAGGTCTGCATTCCATTTATCCTGGTTATACTGCACCCCTAAATGGTATCCGTTTGGTTGACTATTATTAATATCATTAGTATAACTTGAAGCACCATCAGTTTTTCTTTTAATTTTTGTGTAAGCATAGCCAGCAGATAAATCCCACTGAGGTGATAATTTATGAGTAAAATTTAAGTCTAATCCTTGTCTTTTTTCACGATCCACGTTGAAGTATTGAGTAATGCCGTCCCATCTCCAGTCAAGAGCATTTTTAAGTTGACTACTGTAAAGGCTGGCTTGAAGTTTTGTCCCACCTTTAAATTTGGTATTCATGCCTACAGTAATGGTACTTCCTGTTTCTGGCTTAAGGTTGGGATTTCCTATCCAATAAGATGTATTACTAAAAAGCTGAGCAATAGTAGGGTTTCTTACAGATTGTCCCCAAGATGCATAGATATTGGTATTTTCGTTGATTTCGCGATTGATAGCTAAGCGAGAAGTAGTGTTGTCACCAACGATACTTTGATCGTCGTAGCGTGTACCTACAGATAAAGTCCATTTGCTAGGAAGTTTCCATCTGTTTTCTAGGAAAACAGATTTTGTAGAAACGCTGCGATTTAGAGAGTCCTCATCATCTAAATGCTCTTCACGCCAATTGGCGCCACCCAGCAGGGTCTGATTTTCGTTCAATTTCCAACTCTGCTGCCACTCAGCACCTTTGGCATTAAGGTCATAAGAATAGGGGGTAATCCCATCTGATTTTAATAAAGAATTATAAGTGGTTCCTTCGGAGGCGTTACGATATACACGAAAAAAGTTTTCTGCCTCTGTGTTTTGCTTCCAACTATAAGTCAATGCGATATTGTTAGATGATAAATCCTCGTATCCCCCAGGATAAGAAATAGCGCCATTATTAAGAGCAGCACCGAAACCTTGTTGATCTTCTGTATGGTCTACTTGTAAGGAGAGTGCACGACCTTCTCCCAATTCTTTATCTAATCGAAGAGTGATCAATTTCTGATCTATTTGACTATCTGCAAAGGTTTTTGTTGCACCTGTTGTTGCATCTTTATATTTAAAACTGTCTCTTTTTTTCTGCTCAGCCGTGACAAAATAACCTATGCCATTTGTCTTTCCCTCAGTTGTAAGAGAATATCTGCGAAGTCCCCAGTTGCCAAATTCAGAAGCAATGGATGTACTAGTTGTTTCTGCTTTCCGAGTGATAATATTAATAACGCCGCCTACGGCATCACTGCCATATAAGGAGGAGCCTGGTCCACGCACAATTTCAATACGCTCGATGTTCTTCGTAGACAGACTATCAATATTTATAGCATGATCATTGCCGCTTACCGTGAGATGAGACCAATTCATTTTGCGTCCATCAATTAAGACGAGTACTCGATCGTCTCCATTAAGGATTGGATACGTAGCAAAGCTACTTTCTCCCATTTCTACATTATTTTTACGTAAAACATCAGATAGGCGGGTGAATCCCCCTTTTTCAATTTCATCCTGTGTAATTACCGTTACATTTGCTGCAACCTCTGATTTTCTTACAGGAATACGGTTGGCAGTTACCACATATTCATCGAAATTATAGGTTTCTTCTGTAGAAGCTTCTTCAGCGGCTACGATTCCGGAAGTACTTAATACTATCGCACTGCTTAGTAGTGAGCATAATAATTTTTTTTGCTGCTTGTTAATGGTGATCTCTCCTTATTTTCCGTTATTGTAATTATAAAATAGATAATGACCTTATGTAATAAATTATGAGGAAATAACAACTGTGCTGACTAATTGACTGACGACAGTCAGTATATTGTAAAAAATATATGTTTTATTTCTTCATAGCACACACCTTTCTTTTCCCGTATCACAGTGAAAAATAGTTAGAGAATATAAATAGCAGGAGATACGTGAATTATTTATTTGACGGTTAGCAAAAAAAAGAAATATAATATACGGGTCATCAATCAGATTGATGGATCAATATCCCATTGATTTGACTGACGACAGTCAAAGTGATAAGATGTTAACCTGTTGAAGATGATAAT
Organism: Pelosinus baikalensis; assembly: GCF_020819555.1. Classification (NCBI taxonomy): domain Bacteria; kingdom Bacillati; phylum Bacillota; class Negativicutes; order Selenomonadales; family Sporomusaceae; genus Pelosinus; species Pelosinus baikalensis. Next base: position 193,487 of record NZ_JAJHJB010000001.1, on the reverse strand, counting down.
CATGATCAATTAAGATTATAGTCGTTTCAAAAATGTTAGTCAATACTAAATTATATTTTATTTTTAGGTTATGTATATATCACAGAGGCATGGGATTGATTCACTCGCTATAAAAGACAATGAGCAAGGAAATTTTAAATACTTTATGAAAGTAGGATTTTTGCAAATGAGTAAGTTGAAATATTCTAAAATGCCACTTAAGATCTTAATTGTGAATATGTTTATTGCTCAAGTGGGGGTGGGGCTGATCATCCCCATTTTACCTAAATTTGTGCAGGATTTTGGGGTAAATAACGCCACTCTTGGTTATTTGGTGTCGGCAATGGGATTCACCCAATTTTTATTTTCACCTCTTGCAGGTAAGTGGGCGGATCAGTATGGGCGCAAAATTATCATTGTTTCTGGAATCGGTTTATTTAGTGTATCACAGTATCTTTTCGGTGTGGCTAACGAGTTGTGGATGCTGTATGTATCCAGATTGATTGGTGGAATCGGTATTGCCTTTACAACTCCGGCAATTACGGCCTATGTGGCAGATATCACCACAGAGGAAAATCGCGGCAAAAGCCTCGGCTGGATAGGAGCAGCTATGTCTTTTGGTGTTGTAATTGGGCCTGGCATTGGAGGTTTTTTGGCTGAATATGGCTTACGCCTTCCCTTTTATGTGGCTTCGGCTGCTTCCGCCTTCTCCATGGCCGCAGCTTTTTTGCTGTTACCTGAGACTTTATCCCAAGAGAAACAATTACTTGCTAGAAATTCACTGCGAAAAAGTGAAAATATCTTCTCGCAGGTTGCGTTGTCTTTTAAGGCTCCCTACTTATTTTTACTGGTATTGATTTTTATTTTGACATTTGGGTTAGTGAGTGTGGAAGTGGTTTTTGGGCTGTATGTGGATGTAAAATATGGATACACACCTAAGGATATAGCGATTCTACTTACGGTAGGTGTGTTAATGGGTGTTCTTGTCCAGGCACTATTGATTGATTGGCTGCTCCGCCGCTTTGGCGAAAAACGGGTTATCAATATGAGTTTGGTTTTATCAGCAGCATCTTTAGCACTAATGCTGCTTCCAGGGAGCTTTTGGTACATACTTCTTGTAACAACACTTCATATTGCCTTCACTTCCATTTTACGCCCCGCAATTAATACGTTATTATCCAAGATGGCAGGTGAAGAACAAGGTTTTGTGGCTGGAATAAGTAATACTTACACTAGTTTGGGAATTATCATTGGCCCATCCATTGCAGGTATCTTATTTGATATTCACATTAATTTACCCTATCTATTTGGTGTAACTCTTATATTAGTTAGTTTGGCGATACCTGCTTTGACCTTGAAAAAAGAACGGGCAGCAGCCTGTTTGCTGTCCAAAGAATAACTGGTACTAATATTGCTGATCGCGGCTATAGGAAAAAGCTCCTGCAAAGTCCATGGATAACTTTACAGGAGCTTTAAAAATATAAATAGAACCCTTTGTGTCCTTTGCGCCTTTGTGGTTCCTTTTCTTTATCCGTTCTCTTTGCAGTCTTCGTAACTTCGCGGTTCAATCGTTTTATTTTTTAAGACTGTACAATGTTTTCTTAAAAGATTTCCAATCCAATTGGGCAATGGTCACTGCCCATGACATCAGGATAAATGGTAGCCTCTTTAATAGCCTCTCTTAATGTGTTAGACACTAGAAAGTAGTCAATACGCCAACCGATATTGCGGGCTCTGGCATTCATCATATAGGACCACCAGGTATAGGCATCGATTTTATCAGGATATATATGGCGAAAGGTGTCGGTAAAGCCAGCTTCTAATAAAGCTGTCATTTTATCTCTTTCCTCATCCGTGAACCCGGCATTGCGTCGATTGGTTTTTGGGTTCTTAATGTCGATTTCCTGATGAGCAACATTGATATCGCCGCAAATAATGACAGGTTTACTCTGATTCAGAGTGATAAGATAGGTTCTAAATTCATCCTCCCATCTCATACGGTAGTCCAAGCGGAGGAGTTCTCGCTTAGAGTTGGGAGTATAGACATTTACAAGAAAAAAATTTTCAAACTCCAAGGTGATGAGGCGGCCTTCTTGGTCATGCTCTTCTATATTCAAACCATAGATAACAGATAATGGTGTTATGCGTGTAAAAACGGCAGTACCGGAGTATCCCTTTTTTACAGCGCTATTCCAATATTTTTCGTATCCGATAAGTCCAATTTCGGCTTGGTCAGGATGCATTTTTGTTTCTTGTATGCAAAAGATATCAGCATCTGCAGTGTTGAAGAAATCTTCAAAGCCTTTTGAAAGGCATGCTCTTAAACCATTTACATTCCATGATATTAATTTCATATATGAACCTCACTCTTAAATATATTGCTTTAAGTTTATGTGAATGACATAAAAAATGCAAGGATAAGATGTAGGTCTTGACAGGTATTAAACTGTTTCATGTAGAATCATGTACCCATTGAAGAAGAACTTATAGTTGGTAAAGAATAAAATGAGGTGATTTTGCATGGGAAAGAGCATAGAGAAGAGTACGAAGGGCAACATGGAGAATCGGATGTACTTTATGGATAATTTGCGAGCCTTTATTATTTTATTGGTAATCGTTTTCCACGTAGCTATCGGTTATATGGCACCTGCACCTGAATGGTGGTATGTGGTTGATATAAAGAGCCATCCGGTATTTAATCTTTTTGTGATGACTACCGATGTTTTTATTATGCCGATTCTATTTTTACTTGCCGGATATTTTACAATGCCTGTCTTAGAGAAACAGGGGATGAGTACATTCTTACGAGAAAAGTTCTTTCGAATTGTGCTTCCTTGGATTGCTGGTGTACTATTTCTAGCACCGGCAATTACTTATATGATTTGGTATAGCCGTACAAGTACACCGCCAGCCTATTTTACCTATTTGATTACTAATTTCTTTAGTGCTGCTACCTTTAATCATGCTCATTATTGGTTTTTAGGGGACTTAGCCTGGTTCTTTGTATTCTTTGCTGCTATCTATAAAGCCTTCCCTTCCTTATTTCAACGTAAGGCAGAAGCTTCGTCCCCATCTTTTGTATTTTTAGTGCTGTTTGGTCTAGTTACGGCAGCAACTTTTTTTATCGCAAATTTTTATTTTTATGCAGATGAATGGTTTAGCAGGTTGTACATTATTTCTTTTCAGCCTACTCGATTTTTTTTATGTGCTTGCTATTTTGCCTTAGGTATACATGCTTGGCGAAATCGATGGTTTACGGAAGAGGGATATATGCCACATTTTAGTTATTGGATGAGGCATCTGTTATTACAATGCTAGTGTTTACTTATTATCGTATTACCTTTACCAATACTACACCCATCGCATTAAAGGCAGGCCATGCCATTCTACATTCCTTTTTCTGTCTTACTACAGTGTTTGGTTTTATCAGTTTCTTTCATAAAGATTTTAATAGCAAAGGATATTTGTGGCGCAGGTTATCAGCCAATTCCTACAGAATTTACTATATTCATCAATTTGTCGTTTTACCAATAGCATATATGGTACAAAAAATTGACGTCTCTGTGTGGGTCAAATATTTTTCGGTGTCTGCGATTTGTCTAGTATCTTGCTTCATGCTATCCGAATATGTTATAGGTAAGGTAATATTTCAAAAATATGAGAAAATCGTTGTAAAATAAAAGAAATGGCAGTATAATGTATATCATAAGAGAACGAATGTTCTCTCTGCGCGGTAATTTTGAAAGTGAAACGCTTGAGTCAAAGGGGACTCTTCTACATGATTGTAGAAGAGTCCCCTTTTTACGGTGTTAAAACTATGGATTTCTAGATGATAAATGAAGAAACCTTAACTATTGTCCTGTAATTTTAGAATGTAAAGTGGTAAATGCGTTATCAGTGAGTGAGCATCTAAATAGAAGGATTTTAAAATAAGATAGGGTGAAGAATATGGCGAGGGGCATAGGGGAAAATAGCTTAACGAAAATTTTCTTGACACGAAGTTTCTTAGGGCCAATATTTCGACCACTTCTGTATTCGAGGGAAGAATATATACACTATACCTTTTTAGAAGAAATCACAATGTTAACACAGGATATAATGGCAATGCCAGACTTGGAGCAAAGAGGTCTTACTTATTATTGGTTAATTGAGGTTCCTAAATCACTATTTGAGGGGTTATTTATCATTGCGGACCATCATCAGAAAAAGTGTAATCTCTCAAATTATACAACTGGTAAGGATGGAACTGGATTAGGCTATCTCACTCAAGGGTATATCTTGGCAATTTTGCCTTATCTAGTGGAGAAAGATCAATTATTGGATCAGTTGATACATCCTACAAAGAATGATCTAGAAAAAATTATTTTTACGATGTTTGGTCCCGAAAATCTAATTTTCCAATATCAAAACCATTTTGGACAGTTAATCAATGATATGCTTAAAGAGCCAATCAATGATGTGATTTCGGTATCCTATATACAGCAGGTTATTGATCATATAGAGAAAAACTCAATGGTTTCCAGGGATGAGAACCAGTTGATTCAGATCCGGCAGGAAACAGTAGAGTATTTCTTATGGAAGTTACAAAATGTAAAATTTTCTGCTGCTGCCATGGTTCGCTATTTCAAAGAAGCAGGAATTGATAAGGCGGTCCAATTACCTAGTAAAGAAAGGAATAATTGAGAAAAATGCAAACTACCTATCCATAGAAAAACCCAAACCGCAAGAAAACGGTTTGGGTTTTTCATAGCCTCATACTATACGCGAACATGGTTAGCTTATTGTTATCAGATTAAATAAGATGGGAGAGGTGTGCCACTTCTAGCACTGTTAACATTACTGCAATGGCAGTGAAAGCGAAAGCGCCTAATTGAAGAACCATGAGATCAACCCTTTCTGTATTTTTTTCCCAAATGTAAAAAAGTTCTAAATAATGTGTACATATAGATTAAACTGACAATTTAAAAAATAGGATATAGATTGCGTCTATAAGGCAATTCTTAGTTTAATAGATTAGCGAAGTATTATCAAATCCTTTAAGGGGTGGTCTGACCAGCATATGGCTCATTAGACAAAATTAGATAGAATTTACTTCTATTTTCTTAAAAATTCAAACATAGCCAAACATTTGAACAAAGAAAACATTCAGAAATAAACAAATATTCTAAAAATAAGCGCAATTAATATGAATAAGTAATATAAATTGATTTCAAAGTAGTTGATTTGGGGTGAAAGTTACAAAATGCAATTAATATTGAGAGAAAAAGGAGTTTTAATGGAATCAAAGGCTTCTTTATGATATAGTTTAAAAAATAAGCGAGTATGACACATCAAATGTAGTTAGGAACTTTTTAGGAGGCTAGAGTGGACCTATTTCTTATTATTTTTAGGTAGTTTAGGGGGCTTTAAACATTGGGTTGGCGTAGAAATCTTTGGGTGTTATCTATTGCAGTGATGTTATCAGGTTCAAGTTATACAATGGTCATTCCGTTTTTACCATTATATCTTTTGGATATAGGTGTAAGTCAGAGTGATGTAAATGTGTGGTCAGGTATTATCTTCTCCATCTCTTTTTTTGTTTCGGCCATAATGGCACCTTATTGGGGACGACACGCGGATAAAAGCGGTAAACGACGTATGATTATGCGAGCTGGATTTAGCCTGGCAGTCGTATATTTTTTGGGCGCATTTGTTAGAAATCCTGTGGATTTATTGTTAGTCAGAATTCTGCAGGGCTTTGCCAATGGGTTTGTACCAGCATCTATGGCGATTATAGCTTCATCTGTACCAAAAGAAAAAATGGGCTTTAGTTTAGGCGTTATGCAGACAACACTTTTAATGGGCGGAATTTTAGGTCCGTTAATGGGCGGAAGCTTATCACATTTTTTCGGTATGCGTTTATCTTTTGTGATTGCTGCAGGTATTATATTTCTAGGAACCGTTGGCGTAGGCATATTGGTAAAAGAGCCAGTCAATAATGAACCGCCTAGTGAAGGCAGTATGTTGGATGATTTGAAGATTGCATTTCATAACCGAAAGCTAGTAGAAATGCTACTGCTGCTTTTCGGTGCACAAATGATTAGTATGACACTGCAGCCTCTGATTACGTTGTATGTTGCCGAGCTCCAGGGAAATATGGAGGGGGTTGCGTTAACGGCAGGGATTATATATAGTATGGCAGGTATTGCTGGTGCGATATCGGCACCGATGTGGGGCAAGCTGGGGCAGAAAAAGGGGTTTATTCAAATTTTAGTGATTGCCTTTATCGGTGCAGGGATCTTTAATATGGGACAATTTTTTATAGTCAATATTTATCAGTTTAGTGTACTCCAATTCTTTTTTGGTCTATTTATCGTTGGCGTATATCCTGCTATCAATACAATTGCTGTAAATTCGACAGATAAAGCGTTTCAGGGGCGGATATTTGGTCTTACAACTACAGCAAATCATCTAGGTTCGATGGTAGGTCCCCTTGTTGGCGGTATGATCAGTTCTTGGCTGGGAATTGGACCTGTATTTCTTTTTACTGGAAGCGTATTGATCATGATTGGATTGCTTGTCTTCTTTAAAATTCCAAAGACCACTGGGGTGATTAGTAAGGAACTGAAATAGAAAATAATATTTGGTTATGAGAAAATCTGCAACGTTTAGGCTTACAAAACGTTGCAGATTTTCGTATCAATATATGCAGATAGGGGTTAAAAAAATTGAACCACAAAGGCACAATGCCGCTGATGCGGCACACAAAGGAGTACACAAAAAAATATAAATAAAGCCCTTTGTGTCCTTTGCGTCTTTGTGGTTCGATTATGTTTATATGTTTTAAAGGACGCGTCAGGAACTAAGCCAAATCTTTATTATAGAGGCCGCCGCGTAATTTGTAGACAATGGGTTCAAAGGCAACGCCGCGATCGAAGGCATCTTCAATATCATTGCTGACGATCATCGCATCGCGTACAAAGTGAGCTGCACTTTCTACACTTTCTTTTAAGGTGTAGCCATTTACAACGCCTGCTGTAAGTACACTGGTGAAAAGGTCGCCTGTACCATGCATATGGTACGGAAGCAGATCAACGGCTACTTCAAAGTAGGATTGATCTTCACTCATTGCGCAGTTATATAAGGAATTTCCTCTGACCACACCAGTTAATACGATGTTTTTAGCACCCATTTCAATGATTTGTGCACAGAGCTTGCGAGAGGTGTCGCTATCTACTTCTCCATCGATATAATCTCTGCCTGTAAGAATATAAGCTTCTGTAAGGTTTGGTGTAACGATATCAGCAATACTGGCAAGCTCTCGCATGGTACTGCACATTTGGGGTGTATAGGTTTTAATGATTATGCCATTATCGCCCATTACAGGATCAACTATTTTTAATGAGCATTTAAAATCCAGCATGAAATTTTTGACGATTTGGATTTGCTCTGCTGAGCCTAAGAATCCGCTATAAGCGCAATCGGTCTTAAAACCAATTTCTTTCCAATGATTAATAAACTCATTCATTTGCGGAGTAAAGTCAAAGAATTTAAATCCTAGGAAAAGAGTATTTGTAGATAACAGGGCAGTAGGTAGAGGGCAAACCTCGATGCCTGCTGCTGAAATAACTGGGATTGCTACAGTAAGTGAACACTTACCATAGCCGGACATATCGTGAATTGCCACGACTCTTGCAAGTTTTTGTTTCATATTCATATCCTCCAGTATTTGTTTTATTGTGTTAAAATAGCAGAACATAATTATCCTATAGGTTAGGGGTTCCAAAAAGCATAATTGTATTATAAAATGAATTTGAACCTTTTGAAATATACAGAAATCATATTTTAATTAGGTACAGTTTGGAGGAATTATGGATTTAATCATATTTGACAGCCAGAGCAAAGAGCCATTGTATATACAACTTTATCTGTACTATAAGGCTGCCATTGAGCAAAATAGGCTGAGGGAAAGTGAAAAGCTGCCATCCATTCGAGGTCTTTCCAGAAGTCTTTCTGTTAGCAAAATTACGGTTGAAAAGGCATATCAACAGTTGATGAGTGAAGGGTATATCAAAAATTATAACCGTTCCCGATATACGGTAAATAAACTGGAGGAAATCGTTTTTAATACCCCTGCTGTTAGTATGGCAAATCAACGCCATCATAACCAAGAGATAAAAGAAGAAAAAATTCTCTATGATTTTTCAAGTGGCGAAATGGATAGGGAGGGTTTTGATTTTTCCTTATGGAAGCGATACATTAGTAGAGCTTTTTTTCAGAAAGAGCGTCTTGTTGGATATGGAAATATTAAAGGGGAAGAAGAGCTGCGTAAAGAGATTGCAAAGTATATTGAAAAATCAAGAGGCGTTTATGTTCATACGGACCAAATCATAATCGGTGCTGGTGTGCAAAGTCTTTTAAGCATGCTTTGCAGTATGCTTAAGCTGGAATATAACAGCATTGCCTTTGAAGAACCCGGCTTTAAAAATGGAAGACGTATTTTTGCAGATCATGCCTTTACGATTGTACCAGTAAAAATGAAGACAGATGGTATTGATACGGCAGAGCTTGAAAACAGTGGTGAAAGGCTTGTTTATGTAAGCCCATCTCATCAATTCCCCACTGGATATATTATGCCCATCGGTAAGAGATATCAGCTGCTCAATTGGGCAGAACAAAAAAATGGTATTATCATCGAGGATGATTATGACAGTGAATTTCGTTATTTTGGTCGTCCGATACCAGCGCTTAAGGGGCTTGATAATAGAGAACGAGTAGTATATCTGGGATCTTTTTCAAAGGTAATTCCACCCTCCATCCGTGTTAGTTATATGGTGTTACCAGAAAAATTTTTAGAGATATATCAAAAGAAGTCTTCCTTATATAATCAGACAGCATCTACCATTGAACAACTTGCCCTTGCCCAGTTTATGACGGATGGTCATTTGGAAAGACAGATACGCCGTTTGCGTAAGCTATATTATGAAAAAAGAAAATTGTTTTTAGAAGAAATCCAAAAAATTCTTGGTGACAATGCCAAGATAAATGGAACTGAATCTGGTCTTCATGTGATTCTTAGTTTGAAATCCGAATTATCAGCCCAGGAATTAGCCGCAAGGGCTCTTGCAAATGGCTGTCGCGTAGCTTCAATTCAGGATTATTATTGGCAGCTATCACCAGAGAAGATGCCTCAAGTACTGCTATATTTTTCTAAAATACCTGCAAATGAGATGAAAGAGGGGATTATAAGATTAAAAAAAGCATGGTTTAGTCATCTAAAGACTTAATAAGTTGACAGTTAGTGGAAGCGTAAATATACTTATAGTTAGAGTATTTTTACATTAGGGGGTAACCATGAAGAACACAGTAATTCTCAATGCGGCGAAATTAGATTTTGATAACAAGCTGGACTTTTCTTCATTGTCCAATCTCACCACTGTGACTAAGTATGATGCAAGCAGCAATGACGAAATCCTGGAACGGGTTCAGGGGCAGCATATTGTTATCACGAAAGAGCTGCCTGTAGGAAGAGATTTGATTTCTCAATTCCCCTCTTCAGTAGAGCTAATTTGTGAGGCTGGTACAGGTTTCAACAATATTGATATTGCGGCAGCCAAAGAGAAAAATATTGCAGTCTGCAACGTCCCGAGCTACAGTACAGAGGCTGTAGCCCAGTTGGTGATTACCTTTATCTTAAATCAAAGTTCCTCATTAATTCGTCAGCAAACGATGCTTCAAGAAAAGAATTTTGATAATTTTACAAAGCATTTACAAGTTCCGCATTTTGAATTGCAAGGTAAAACCCTTGGTGTAATTGGTGCAGGGACCATAGGAAAAGAAGTAATCAAGATTGCTCTAACCTTAGGCATGAACATTTTGGTATACAGCCGTACTCCTAAACCTTGGGGTGAGGCAAAGGTACAATTTGTTTCTCTTGCAGAACTTCTTACCCAAAGTGATTTTGTAAGTATTCATTGTCCCCTTACTCCAGAAACGAAGCATCTTATCAATAAAGATAAGCTAAAGCAAATGAAGCCAACGGCTTTTATTATAAATTCTTCGAGAGGACCGATTATACACGAGGTCGATTTAATTGAAGCTTTGCAGCAAGGGATCATTGCTGGTGCGGCACTTGATGTGCAGGATCCAGAACCTCCGGAACTAAACAATCCTTTATTTTTTATGGACAATGTAATCTTAACGCCCCACATTGGCTGGAGACGCTTGGAATCAAGACAAAGGTTGATTGGCCTTATGGCTGAGAATATTGAATCTTTTATTCAAGGCAAACCATTGAATGTTGTAAACGGTTCGCTATAATTTCTTAAACCTTAATTCTATCCTGTATATCGTATTGTAAATGAACATAATAGTCCTTTAGGAAGTAGATCTCCTAAAGGACTATTTTTATTTCTATAAATAGAGTAAAGAATATTTTTTTTAGTAGAAAGACTTTGCATTGAGGGATATACTAGTGATAATGCAAAGGTCGCTGTTTAGATCAATTTAGTAATCAGGAGTGTTATGATGAAACTAATCGTCGCCGTAGATGAGCAGTGGGGTATTGGATGTAATGGGCAATTGCTGGTGACAATTCCCGCAGATATGCAGCATTTCAAAGAGAAAACCAAAGGAAAAGTGGTAGTAATGGGTAGGGAGACATTTGAATCACTGCCTGGCCAACAACCCCTTCAGGGACGAATTAATGTTGTGCTGACTAAAAATATAAAGATACATTGGGAAGGCGTTACTCTATGCCATTCTTTGTTGCAGTTATTCTCAAGCTTATCTTTATATCATAGTGAGGATATTTTTATCATTGGAGGCGAATCCGTATATCGACAATGTCTGCCCTATTGTTCAGAGGCATATATTACTAAAATCAGTAAGGTGCATCATGCTGATACCTGCTTTCCTAATTTAGATAAGCAATTAGGGTGGCAGTGCATAGAAGAAAGCTCCGTGCAAAGTTATAAAGATATTACCTATCGATTTACAACTTATAAAAATCTGGAGCAGAAGGATTGGAAGACCAAGGATCGCTAACAAGGATAAGATGACAATTTACGATGCATGAAAAACTTGTATATCGAGTAGCATGTATCAATCTATAGTATAGGAAGGAGTTTAGGTGGCTATGGCAGTGATTCATTTATCCAAAGAATTAAAAAAACAAGCTGTTGATGATCTAAAGAAATATTTTATGGAAAAGAGAGAGGAGGAAATCGGACAATTAGGAGCAGAATTACTATTAGACTTTATGTTAGAAAAAGTGGGTACAGTGATTTATAATCAGGCAATAAAAGACGCACATGCCTTTATGTTTGAAAAAGTTGAAGATCTATATGCACTTGAAAAGAACCATCGTTTGTAGAAGGATGACAGAAAGAGGAATAGCATTGCGTATATAAAGAGATTGTGGTAGAATTTAGGGAAAAACGTAAATGCTCACTGTCTTATAAGAAATCACCTAATGCATGAATTCAAGAAGGCAAATGATTCATGAATGTAGGGAAGCAATGATGAGGAGTTTAGAATATGATTATTAAACCAAAGTTTCGCGGCTTTATTTGTACTACTTCACATCCTGTAGGATGTGCTCATTCTGTACAAGAGCAGATAAATTATGTTAAACAACAAAAGCCCATTCAAGGACCGAAGAAGGTTCTTGTAATTGGCGCATCAACGGGATATGGTCTAGCATCAAGAATTGTTGCTACTTTTGGATCAGGAGCAAGTACTCTTGGCGTTTTTCTGGAAAAGCCAGCTTCCAATGGAAATACAGCTACTGCCGGGTGGTATAATACTGCAGCATTTGAAACAGCAGCAACAGAGGCAGGGTATTATGCGAAAAGCATTAACGGTGATGCTTTCTCTGATCAGGTGAAAGAGAAGACTATTGCACTAATTAAAGAAGAATTAGGGCAAGTCGATCTGGTCGTTTACAGTATTGCTGCACCAAGAAGGACTCATCCTGTTAGCGGCGAGATGTTTACGTCTGTCATTAAACCCATTGGAGATTCTTTTACAAGCAAAACGGTAGATATGAATTCCAATGAAATCGTTGATGTGACCTTAGAGCCAGCCAGCGAGCAAGAAATCCGCAGTACCGTAGCAGTCATGGGCGGTGAGGATTGGGAGCGATGGATGCACCTTTTAAAAGAGGCTGGCGTTCTTGCTCCTGGAGCCACTACCATAAGCTATTCCTACATTGGTCCTAAGATCACCTATCCAATTTATAAAGAAGGTACTATCGGAAGAGCAAAAGATCATTTGTATGCTACCAGCAAAGAAATAAACAAGCAAATTCAAGATATAAACGGTAAAGCTTTTGTTGCCGTGAATAAGGCATTGGTTACCCAGGCAAGTGCAGCGATTCCTGTTGTCCCTTTATATTTAATGTTATTAGCAAGGGTCATGGGTAAAAAGGGGCTGGATGAAAACTGCATTGAGCAGATGTATCGCCTTTTAGCAAGTCGATTGTATGATACGGAAAAGTTGCCTAATGGGGAGCATTTGATTCGTATTGATGATTATGAAATGCAAGACGATGTGCAAGCTGAGGTTTCTGCCTTATGGGAAAAGGTTTGTATCGGTGAGATTGATATTATTCCTGACCTTGAGAAATACCGTGAAGAGTTCTTTAAATTATTTGGTTTTGGTTTTGATGATGTAGATTATGAAGAAGATGTGAGGGAAGACGTCCCTATTGTAAGCATTAAATCCTAGGTATTAGCTTCCCTGTATATAAAACGTATTATAATTAAGAAGGTCCTGCACGTCTTATGCAGGACCTTCTGACTATATGTATAGATTATAGTTTGAAAGCAAAAAGGCAGGAGATGCCTTTCATTGTATAGTTCTCTTTGCCAGTAATATGAGCACCAGGTACTTTTAAATCCACGTCTTTTACTTTACGTTCAGCGTAAGAAACATTAAAAGTAGTAGACTTTGACATTTTGTAGCTAACACCAATTTCCTTTAAGGACACATCTTTACCTCCCAGTAAAGTGGCAAATAAAGTGTAGTTGTCATTAAGTTTATGAGTACCAGTAAAACCAAAGTGCAAAGCTGACTTAGAAGCACTCGACACAAAGTCGCCATAAGAAATTTTAGTATACTCATAGCCAGTAATAAAAGTTAGATTAGGATTTACTTTATAGAGAAAATTGAAATCACTAGGCTCTGCTTTGGCATAAGATGTCATAGAGATAGGACCCACCGGGATAGTGGTTCTTTCAGATTTGAACATCCCATGTTTCAACTGTACTGCAAAACGATCATTTACACCTGCAGTCGCTGTGGCTTTAAATCCAAAATCACCAACGACGTCAGCTGAAACTTTCCCTCTGCCACTAACTTTAGAATCAAGTGTACTGCCGATTTCCACGCTAATGGCACCTTTTTCAAATTCAGTTACGGGAGAGGCATAAACGATACTGGTTGTCATGAAAAGCCCTGTTATAAGCGTGAATAGAGCGATTAACTTGCGCATATTTCCTCCTTGAAATGGGATTGGATTTTTTCATTTATCAGGTATAGTATTTTTATCGGGAAAAAATGAGTAATTTCGACACAATGCTTATTTTACCATAAAAAAATGCAGTTAGAAACGGAAGACTATTTAGTCGCCAAAAGATTATAACAAAAAATCGCTACTCATCTTTTTAGGCAATAAGTAACGATCTTCTTATTTGGATTTTACGGTTGTAGGAGATTTTCAAAATTTCAAGGTTGCGCCAATCCCTACACCACTTTTGTTTTCACCTTCGTCAGGCATGTAAGTGTGATAGGTAAAGTTGATGTCTGCATTGTAAGTGATTTTGAAGTTGGCACCAACTTGCAGTTCTTTAAACTCCTTCCCAGCAATTAGAGAGGTGTATCCTTCCCATTCGGGTGCAATAGGACCGTTTATAGCCATTCCAACATATACTTTGGCATTGGAATCCACATCATTACTGCCGATAATTCCTCTGAAGTTGTTAGCAAGTTGCAACTGTCCATAGATATTATCCATGTTGTTACGTTGATCCCAATTTACATTCTGTAAGCCTAGTGTAAAATTGTCAGCCAGCTTGTGCTCAAGATAAAATGTGTTGTTACCTATGCCAGCAGCAGTTTGACCCTTATCCAGATCATTGACTGGGGCAGACAAGCCAGTACCGGTTACAGTAAGAAGTGCAGCTAAAATAATTACGATTTTTTTCAAAAATAAGACCTCCAAGAATGCTATGTATTCCATCTGAATTCGAGCTCCACTTATCTGGCGGACCTTTAATTGGATAAGGAATCAATGTGAATATAACAAACTAAAAATGTAAGGTCAATGAGTAAAATCTTCCAATTGCAGGCAATAAAAATATTTTAAGAAAGAAGGTAGAGTAGATGTTAATCGATAAGCATACAAATTTTTCTAAAGAGAAATTATCCTTTAATGAAATCGATGAAGGTTTTACTACAAAAGAGGCTATAGCGGAGGCAAAACGCTGCTTAAACTGTCCGAAACCCTTATGTCGTGGTGGTTGCCCTATTGAAAATGAAATTCCTAACTTTATTCAAGCTTTGGCAAAAGGGAATGTTGGAGAAGCGAGTGCTATTATCGCTCAGCGCAGTAATCTTCCTGCGGTTTGTGGGCGGGTTTGTCCACATGAAAAACAATGTGAGGGTGCCTGTATTCTTAATAAAAAAAATCGCGGTATTCAGATTGGCAAACTGGAACGCTTTATTGCTGACTTTGATGCAGAAATGGGGATTGCAAGACCGAAGCCTGTCCCTGGTGTACAGGGGAAAGTTGCAGTGATTGGCTCGGGACCGGCAGGCTTGACAGTAGCCGGTGATTTGGCAAAATTGGGGTTTCAAGTCGTTATCTTTGAATCCCAAGCCGAGGCGGGCGGTGTCTTACTGTATGGTATTCCAGAATTTCGCTTAAGCAAGGAAGTGGTTCGTCGAGAAATTAAAAGAATTGAAGATTTGGGCGTGGAAGTTAAAACCGGCGTTGTAGTAGGCCAGGATATGACAGTGGATCATTTGTTTGCAGATGGTTTTGACGCCATTTTTATTGGTACAGGCACTGCTCTGCCGAGGATTCTTGATATTCCCGGCAAGGACCTGATTGGGGTGATACAGGCAACCTACCTTCTTAGAATGGTTACCTTAATTCGTACGGAAAAAATTGATCGCAAAGAAACCCCGATTAATACGCGGGATAAAGTGATAGTAGTTGGTGCCGGCAATGTTGCCATGGATGCTGCTCGTACAGCCATTCGTTTAGGCGCTTCCAAGGTTACTGTCATCTATCGCCGTACAGAGGAAGAGGTGACTGCACTGCCATCTGAAATGGAAGCAGCAAAAGCGGAAGGAGTAGAGTTTCAGTGGCTGTCCAATCCGACTGCCATCCTAGGAACAGAACAGGTTACGGGCTTAGAGTATGAATTGCAGGAAATCGATGAAAATGGCAAGTTACACGGTACAGGAGTAAAAGAAATGATAGAAGCCGATAAGATCATTCCAGCCATTGGTCAGCGTCCGGCAGCTAGGATCGTATCTACTACGGAAGGTATTGAAGTAAGTGACAATGGATATGTGATCACACGGGAACGTCCTTACGGCATGACTACACGCAAAGGCGTTTTTGCAGGCGGAGATGTAGTACATCAACCAGCAACCGTTGTTCTAGCCATGAAAGAAGCAAAGAAATTGGCGGCAGGAATTGCTCAATATGTGGAAGCAAAGAAACTATTGGAGAATTGCTAAGAGATCAGGTTGCAGCAAATAATGCAAAATCTACATAAGTAAAAATAAATTAAGCACCGATCCTTGGAGCGGTGCTTTTAGACTAAATATCTATCATATCCTTCGACTTCTCCTTTTTCTTCTCATTACGACAAGCTGAGTCTTGATATGTAGGAACTACTCCTATTAAGTGGTAGTTAATTTATTATTTGTTAGTAATTGCATGGGCGAAGGGAATGAGTATTAGAATATGCTTAATAAGGAAGTTAAAAAAAGGTTTTTATATTTTACAATAACGGTCATGTTTAGTTCGGTTGCTTATTACTTTTCAACAGGAATTTATAATTGCTGGTTTTTAACTTGGCTAGCCCCAATTCCACTTTTTATATATGCGCTAGAAGCAACGACAGCATCTGTAGTTTTTGCTAGTATGACTACTTATCTTATCGGATTTTCGAGTGGTATATTTGCATATTCAAATACGATAATTCCTATTTCGATACTTGTCTATGGGAATATCATAAATGCAATCTTATTTACGATTTTATTAGTATTATTCCGTTATATGGTTTTACAAAAAGAACATTGGGCGTGGAGTTTCATTTTTGCAAGTGGTTGGACTGCTTTGGAATTTATTACCTCACAACATTCCCCTGCAGGGACTATTGATAGTATCGCCTACACGCAAGTATTTAATTTGCCTATGATACAAATTGCCTCCATTACAGGAATTTGGGGAATCACCTTTTTATTGCTGCTTGTTCCTGCTGGTATGGTGTTATCTTTGTATTACCGTAAAAACTCAAAATTATGTTTAAAGACAATTGTTCTTCCTATAAGTATATTGATACTAACGCTGATATTTGGCTTATATCGTTTAAACGTGCCAGCCCAAGGACCTAGTGTGAAAATTGGCATGGCATCTATCAGCATGAGCATGGAAGAGCTGCGGTCCCGTGGGCAACAACAAGAGGCAGAGAAAATTATTAGTAGATATATTCATTGTATAAACTTACTTTCACGCTCAGGAGCTGAAGTTATATTGCTGCCAGAAAAGATTATCAATTTAAACCTGAATGAACAGCCAAAACTTCTGCAACTTCTAGCTGACGCCGCACACAACAATCAGATTACGTTAATTACAGGGTTAAGTATTCAAGATGATTCAAAACTGTATAATTCTGCTTATTTATTCTCACCAAAGGGAGAATATGTATTAAAATATGATAAGCAACATCTATTACCATTCTCTGAGGGCAGTTATACTCCTGGTCAAGAATTGAATATTAGAGACTTGGAAGGCATGGGTATGTGGGGTATTGCTATTTGTAAGGATATGGATTTTGAAGAGCCTAGTCGAGGATACAGTCAGCGGGGTATTAACCTTTTGTTTGTGCCTGCTCTCGATTTTAAAGCAGATGCTTTGTTACATGCTCGAATCGCTATAATGCGTGGTGTTGAAGGAAATTATGCAGTGGCACGGGCGGCTCAATGGGGCTTGTTAAGTTTAAGCAGCAATAAGGGAAATATTATAGAAATGGCATCAAACGACACAGAAAAGGGTGATGTCTTATTAATAGGAGAAATAAAACTTGACCAGGGAAAATCAATATACGGTAGATTTGGTGACTGGTTTGGTTACTTTTCTGAAGGATTATTCATTTTTCTATTACTTCTTTTTTCATTAAGCAAGCGTAAATCCAATGATGATTCAACTTGATAGTTACTTGTTGAAAAACAGGTTGCCCGTCCCTGTAAGAAATTATAAACCACAAAGGCACAATGCCGCTGCTGCGGCACACAAAGGAAAACACAAAAAATAGAAATAGAACCCTTTGTGTCCTTTGCGTCTTTGTGGTTCGATTATTTCATATATTTTTAAAGACGTGTAGTGTTTTTTATTTGTGGTTAGTTTTACTTTAATAAGAAGTATGAGAACTGACACCTTTTTTATAAGGTTGCCAGTTTTTTTATAATAATTAAAAGGAATTTCGATAATTTTCGAGAAAACGAGAAAGATTAAAGAAAAGCAGTACTAGCATGGAAAGAAAGGGCAGAATGATGATAAACGTATATAATCGCAATTTTATGCAGGGAATGTGGCAAATTACCAAGGCGTATTGGTTTTCAGAAGAAAAATGGAAGGCTAGAGCACTGTTAGCAGTCATTGTTGCTCTTAACTTAGGACATGTTTATATATTCGTGCTGATTAATGAATGGAATAATACCTTTTATAATACATTGCAGAATCATGATAAAGATGGTTTTGTGAGTGCGATCGGCACCTTTTGTATTTTAGCTGCTTGTCATATCATTGTGTCTGTTTATGAGCTTTATTTGCAGCAATTCCTAGAACTTAAATGGCGCCGCTGGCTTACACAAGAATATTTGCAAACATGGCTGCATAAACAGGCTTATTATCAGATGCAGCTTTTGGATAATAATACAGATAATCCTGACCAGCGAATTAGTGAGGATTTGAAGCTGTTTGTTAATTTGACACTAGGCCTTTCCATTGGGCTTTTAAAAGCTGCCGTGACCTTATTTTCATTTATGTTTATTTTATGGAATCTTTCTGGTTCTCTATCGATCCCTATAGGGCAGACGGAAATTGCTATCCCAGGCTATATGTTTTGGGTTGCTATTATTTATGCTATAGCTGGTAACTGGTTAACCGTTAAAATTGGTAAGCCACTGGTGGATCTTAATTTTAGTCAGCAGCGTTATGAAGCTGATTTTCGTTTTAGTTTAATTCGTTTGCGGGAAAACAGCGAGAGTATTGCTCTGTATGGCGGTGAAATACAAGAACAAGCGAAACTGACAGAGCGCTTTCAGATGGTATTTGAGAATTTTAAGGCAGTAATGCTGCGGCAGAAAAAACTGACTTGGTTTACGTCAGGCTATGGTCAGATTGCTATTATTTTCCCCTTGGTTGTTGCAGCCCCACGATATTTTAGCAATCAAATCCAGTTAGGAGGATTACTTCAAATATCAGGGGCTTTTGCTAAAGTACAAGACTCGTTATCCTTTTTGATTGAGAGTTACTCTAGTTTGGCTCAGTGGCAGTCAGTCGTTAAACGTTTACTAGGCTTTAACCATGCCATGAATCGTGTAGAACATATCGCAGACCAGAAAGTGATTGGTGTAACCTATGGTGCTGACTCATCCTTACATGTGCACCAGCTGCAAATTGATTTACCCAATGGGGAAGAACTGCTTAAGGACTTACAATTAACAATTCATAAGGGGGATTCTTTATAATTATGGGTCCTTCTGGCTGCGGGAAAAGCACTCTCATGCGTACTCTAGCCGGTATTTGGCCATTTGGACAAGGCAGTGTTAGTATTCCAGCAGAACAGAAACTTTTATTTTTGCCCCAGAGATCCTATTTACCTCTTGGAACCTTACGAGATTCTGTATTGTATCCTTACAAAGAGGATTTTGCAACGGATGAAAAAATTCGCAGCGTTATGGAGCTTTGCAAATTAGAGGATCTTGTTGATAAACTTGACCAAGTTGAGGATTGGTCTCATGTTCTGTCTTTCGGTGAACAGCAAAGAATAGCCTTTGTACGGGCTATACTGCAGCAGCCAGACTGGTTATTTCTTGATGAAGCAACTTCAGCAATTGATGAAATAACAGAGGCTCATTTATATCAATTGCTGCATTCCCAGCTTAACAATACAACGATTATTAGTGTTGGGCACCGCAATACCTTAGTGAATTACCACAAACGTAAACTGATAATCAACGACACGGGTAGCTGTCGCCTTGAATAAAGGGGCATAGTTGGAGTAATACGAAGCTGCAGTTTGGAGGAAAACATGGAAATTCGAAAATTAACCTTTACAGCCTTATTTATAGCGATTGGCGTTTTTTCCGCGCATTTGGTATATATTCCGATTGGTATTGCAAAGTGCTTTCCGGTACAGCATGCGATTAATGTTTTATTAGCAGTGCTTTTGGGAACACGTTATTCTGTCAGTGCTGCCTTTAGTATATCTTTATTGCGCAATATTCTTGGTACCGGATCGTTGCTCGCCTTTCCAGGAAGTATCTTGGGAGCCGCATTGGCAGGTATTTTGTATAAGAAGACCAATCACATTGCGGGTGCTATTGTGGGTGAGATTGTTGGTACCGGAATAGTAGGAAGTCTTGTGGCCTTTCCCGTAGCAAAATATATCATTGGTTCTGAGGTCGGTGCTTTTTTCTTTGTGCTTCCGTTTCTGATTAGTACAACTGGGGGTAGTTTGATTGCCTATGCACTGTACCATACCCCCATTAAAACATTCTTTCATGGAAGAGTAGGATAAAACATAAAATTATAAAAATAGACAATAAACGACAAAAACTCCTGCAAAGCTGCTTATACTTTGCAGGAGTTTTACTGTAAAAAAAGAAAGGGGAATATAGAGCAACAGACATGATCGAAGTGCTTAGGAATGTGAGGCGAAAGGGAATGAATCACGCTGCTCAGCAAAAAACAGATGGAAAAGGTAGTAAAAAGATGACTGTCAGGTATTGGTTTCAACGTATAGCTGGACGATTTTCTCTAAGGCTTGTATTCTCTCTGCCTTTTATGTTACAGTTTCTTACAGTGACTTGTTTAATAGGCTTTCTCTTATTTCAAGGCGGACAAGAAGCGGTAGGAGCTGTAATCGGGGAGATGAGGGAGCAAATACTAGGACATGTTCATGAGCAATTAAAGCGGCGTATAGAGGAGCCTTTGCGTCTAAATGAGCTGAATGTGAATGCTTGGCATTCAGGGCTCCTTACCCTTTCGGACCCGGTTGGACGAGAACGGCAATTTGTGAATCATCTTAAGGTTTTTTTTCCCGATGCGGCTATGACATATGTCGGCTTATCTAACGGGGAGTTTTATGGAGCACGCCGCAAAGCGACAGGTGGATTTCAAGTAGTAAGAAATAACCTGGAGACAGGTGGTACATCTTGGTATTATAGTGTTTCTGAGCAAGGTGATGGAGTACAGCTTCAAGATGTTTTTCCTGCTTTTGATCCGCGTACACGCCCTTGGTATCAAGCTGCCCGAGAAGCGCGAAAACCAGTTTTCAGCGGGGTTTACCGTCATTTTGTATTCCATGAACCGACAATTACGGCTACATATCCTGTATTTAATGAAGATGGTCAGTTAGTAGGTGTCTTTGGTGTTGATTATCTTTTAGCTTGGTTGGGGAACATGCTGCGGGACTTATCCTTAGGGGCATCGGGACAAGTATTTGTTGTGGACACGGATGGCATGATCGTTGCTGCCTCAGTACTTACGGAACCATTTGAAATAGTAGACGGGAAAAGTGAGAGAATTAAGGCCGATGATTGTAAAGATCCGGTGTTAAAGGCAGCTGTAAAATCATTTTTGGATGATAGAGGTTCCTCATTTCGTATCAACTTGGATAACCACTTCTATTCTGTAAGTGTAGATTCTTACAAAAAAAATGGAATTTCATGGAACATCTATGTGGTTTTAGCGGATGAAGATTTCATGGGAAACATTTGGATTATTTCTTCAAGCAGCGGCGCTGAGTCTTATGCTGCAGGAAATTATGCATCTGCCCCTTTCCCTTTCCGCGCGGATGTTAGAACTGAATCGGCGGGTGAATAATTATTTTGGTAATGATGTGATGGTGGCAGCATTTTTCTTTGAATTGGATTTTAAAAAGCATGAGCTTCGTTATGTTGCGGCAGGTGTTACCGAATTTTTTGCTGACTCTGCTGGGGCACGGGGACGAATTAAAACACCTGGTCTATTTTTAGGTGTGAGCGCGTCACCTGAGTATGAGGTTGGTTATCTGCCCATAGAAAAGGGAGATCTCTTTTGTTTTTATAGTGATGGTATTGCTGATCGTCTGATGGCAGGAACTGCTATTTCACTGGATACTGATTATGAGCAGGTAGTTGCAGCGATAAAGCAGATAGGCCAAGAGGGGGTTCGTTGGGATGATGTGACGGTTCTATGCATTCAAATCGGTGATGTGACCTAGTACTCCACCAACCTTGAAAATAGAAATTGCTGACGGTCAAAATTTCGCCAGCCTTCGTTGTCGTCAGTCAGCATACAGGCGGTATGCCTCCTTCCTCCGCCTTGACTGACACAATTTTGCCTCGTCATCATCTTCCCATTTCAAAGTTGGCGGAGTACTAGAAAATGAGAACTCCCGGAAAGGTGTCCGGGAGTTCTCATTTTTGATTAATAGCTTCTTAGTGATAAGCGCCGCTGCTGATAGCGGGCCAATATGGAAAGAGCATAATTGAAGACAAAGTAGGTTATCGCTATGGCAGAGAAAATAGTAAAGACTTGAGCCGTGGTACCATATTGTCCCATGATGATCATGCCTTTTCCCGTTAGATCCTCAATGCCCACTGCCCAGACAAGAGAGGTATCCTTAATGACTGTTGTAAATTGGGATACTAAAGGAGGTATCGTATTGCGCAGTGCCTGAGGTAACACAATATAAATCAGTGTTTGTGTGTAGGTAAATCCTTGGGATTTGGCTGCTTCCCATTGCCCTTTGCCTACGGAATTCAAGCCGCCACGGACAATTTCAGCAATCATTGCAGTTGTAAAGATAGTCATGGCAACAATACCGGCATAAATAGGAGGAAGTTTTGTCATGAAGCGAACCGCCAAAATAAATAATAATAAAGGGGTATTTCGTACGACTTCGACATAAAAAGAAGCTGCCTGACTAAGGGGAGTATGATTGGAATGCCGGGCTATGCCTAAGATGGTTCCTAAAATCATGCTCAAAACAATGGAACTGATTGCAATTTGCAATGTCGTTAAAAGACCAGCTCCGAGAAAACTAAGCAGTTCCCATTGCAACAATTCTTCAATCATGATGATACCTCCAATTTGCGTTCCATGCGTTTGGCAAAAGAAGCCAATGGAAAACATAATGAGAGATACAGTAAACCGGTTACCACATAAGAAGGACCGTAGTAAAGATTAGTACTTGACCAAGAATCTGCATGATACATAAGTTCACCACCTGCAACCATGGCTAATACGGAAGTATTTTTGATTAAATTCACAGCTTGGTTGGTCAGTGGAGGATAAGAAATTCGTTTGGCTTGGGGCAAAACGATATGAATCATCGCTCCCCAATAGGAGAATCCTTGGGAATAGGCGGCTTCCAATTGTCCTTTTGGTACAGATTCTACACCCGCCCTAATGACTTCTGCAATATAGGCACCATGGTAAACACCTACGCCCAGCACCCCTACAACAAAGACGGGTAACATAATCCCTAGATGAGGTAAGCCATGGTATAAGAAGAAAATTTGAATAACCAAAGGTGTATTTTGAATAAATTCTACATAAACGCGATTGAGTAGTTTAAATAGTTTTACATGTGATGTACCCAAAAGACCAAAGAAGATTCCTAGGCCTAAAGCCAACGTTAGTCCTAGGGCTGATAAAAGAATGGTCTGAACAAAACCTTCGGCAAAGACAGACCAATCATTGATCAGCGCTAACCACTTGAATCCAGCAAAAGGTCCTGGCACTATTTAAGTCCCCATTTTTGCATCAGCTTATCTAGTTCACCTGATTTTTTCATATCGTTTATGGTATCGTTTACTACTTTAGCTAATCCTGCGTTGGCTTTTTTGCTTGCTACTCCATACTCTTGTGGTGTGAAGCGATCATTTAAAATTACAGTGGTATCATCTAAGTAACCATATAAAATAGCGCCATCTACACTAAAACAATTAATACGACCAGAGTCAAGAGCGGTTTTAATTTCTGGATACGTACCAAATTCTAAGAATTTAACCTTAATGCCTTGTTTATCCGCTGCCTCTTGAATGGCTTTTTTACTGGTAGCACTTTGAGCAACACCAATTGTTTTATCTGCTAAGCCTTTAAGATCGGTAATACCGGAATCTTTCTTGACCATTAAAGCAACACCGTCTGTGAAATAAGGATCAGAGAAATTGTAACTTTGTTTACGTTCTTCTGTAATCGTAAAGGTTGCAATGACTAAGTCTACTTCACCATTGTCAAGTAAAGGACCGCGAGTTTTGGCAGTAACGCCTTGTGCTTCGAATTTTTTCTCGTCACCAAGAATCTTCTTAGCCAATGCTCTTGTTAAGTCGATTTCAAAACCGTCAATTTGACCCGTTTTAGGATCTTTAAAACCAAATTTCGGTACATCAACCTTAACGCCTACTTTTAATGTGCCGCGATCCTGTATCGCTTTGACTTCAGGAGCTGTACCCGTTCCACCTGCTGCAGGCTTGGAATCTGTTGTGCCGCCACAACCAGCAACTGCTAGGGCGATGAACATCATTAAACTAACGATAAGAACATATAATTTTTTCATTTTTAATAACCTCCATATATTTTTTATGAATCCATTACGTTTAACGAAGAATGCGGCTTAAAAATAATTTCGTACGATCATGTTCTGGGTTTGTAAAGAAATGCTCTGGAGAACCCTTTTCAAGTATTGTGCCTCCGTCCATAAAAATAACCTGATCTGCTACTTGTTTGGCAAAGCCCATTTCATGAGTAACAACTACCATGGTGATTCCTTCTTTCGCCAGGTCAACCATTACATCCAATACTTCTTGTATCATTTCAGGATCAAGAGCAGAAGTTGGTTCATCAAAGAGCATAACCGTAGGACGCATGTTAAGGGCGCGAGCAATGGCAACTCGTTGTTGTTGTCCTCCAGAAAGCTGAGCCGGATAGGCATCTGCTTTTTCGCGTAAACCAACTCGTTCCAAAAAAGCGAGACCTGATTCACTTGCTTCGTCACGGGATATTTTTTTTATGCGCGTTGGTGCTAATGTTAAGTTTTCCAGTACCGTCTTGTGAGGATATAGATTGAACTGTTGAAAAACCATTGCTACAGACTCTCTAACTTTAGTAATCGGCGCCTTAGGGGCCGTGATGTCAACACCGTCAACCACGATCTGACCCGTGCTTGGCGTTTCTAATAAGTTCATGCAGCGGATTAAGGTACTCTTCCCAGAACCACTTGGCCCGATGACAACGACTTTTTCACCGCTGTCTACGTTGAGATGAATATCCTTTAAAACATGTAGTGGACCGAAAAATTTATTGACTCCTTGTACTTTAATCATCAAATACCCCCTTTCTTGAAACAAATCAAAGCCGTGCCCTCATAGGTATCCCTATAAGTGCACGGCGTCATTGCCAATTATGCTTATGAAATTTGTAGTTACAGTATAACATTAAAAATAGACGTTGTCATCACCTAAATGCAGAAAATGTTTTTTCAGGAGAAACATAACTGCTTAATGTTTTGAAAATGCATAAAGAAGGGGTTGAGGAATAAAGGATGTAAAAAAATCCCTTACTAGTGAAGGCTTTGGCAGGGTATTTTGCAGTGGCTGGGGAATGTAATAATAAATAGGCAGTCACTTAGGATGTAGAAACAATATAAAATGAATTGTGAGGTGCATCTATCTATGTCGATTCACTCCATGGCAGGGAAAAAAGCTCCTAAAAGCATGTTAGTCAATATCCCACGTTTAGTTAGTGCCTACTATAATAATAATCCGAATGTCAATATTCCAGGGCAGCAAGTTGTTTTTGGAACTTCTGGGCATCGAGGAAATTCACTGCAATCCAGCTTTAATGAACAGCATATTTATGGGATTACCCAGGCGATCTGCTGCTACCGCAAAGCCCAAAATATTACGGGTCCGCTGTTTATTGGCTTTGATACTCATGCCTTGTCTGAACCTGCTTTTATTTCGGCAGTAGAAGTTTTAGCGGCTAATAACGTAGAAACCTTCATTGCTAAGGATATGAATTATACCCCGACACCGGGCATTTCTCACGCAATTCTCAAATATAACAAATGCAGAAAAGAAGGGCTGGCCGATGGTATTGTCATTACGCCTTCTCATAACCCGCCGGATAATGGCGGCATTAAGTACAATCCTCCTAATGGTGGACCAGCGGATACTCATATTACCAAATGGATTGCTGATAAAGCTAATCAAATCTTACTAGAGGGCAATCAAAAGATCAAACGCTTACCTTATGAAAAAGCGTTAAAAACAACTTATGTACATGAATATGATTTTATTATGCCTTATGTGAATGATTTAGAACAGGTAATTGATATGAAAGTGATAAAGGCTTCCGGTCTGAAGTTGGGGGCCGATGCTCTAGGTGGTGCGGGTCTTGGTTATTGGGCACCCATCGCAGAAACCTATGGTCTTGACATTGATGTAATCAATGGGTATCCCGATCCTACTTTTGGCTTTATGAATGTAGATGCAGACGGGAAAATTCGCATGGATTGTTCGTCTCCTTATGCCATGGCCGGGCTTATCGATTTAAAAGAAAAATATGATCTCGCTTTCGGCAACGACCCAGATTTTGATCGTCACGGTATTGTTGCTCCCAGCGTTGGTTTAATGAATCCCAATCACTATCTTTCCATAGCCATTTCCTATTTGTTTCAAAACCGTAAGGGATGGCGTGAAGATGCTGCTATTGGTAAGACATTGGTCAGTTCTTCGATGATTGACCGCATTGCTGCCAGTCTAGGTAAAAGACTTGCGGAAGTCCCTGTGGGTTTCAAGTGGTTTGTTGACGGTCTCGTTGATGGTTCCTTTGGTTTTGGCGGTGAAGAAAGTGCTGGAGCATCTTTTCTCAGAAAGGATGGTACTGTCTGGACAACAGATAAGGATGGTATTATTCTGTGCCTATTAGCTGCAGAGATTACTGCGAAAACTGGCCGAGATCCAGGGCTGCATTATCAGGATTTAAGTGAGAAGTTTGGAGCGCCTGTATATGCACGCATCGATGCTGCTGCGAATACGCAGCAGAAGACTATATTGTCGAAGCTCTCACCAGAGCAGGTCAAAGCGCAAACATTAGCCGGGGAAATCATTACCGCGAAGTTGACTAAGGCACCTAGTAATCAAGCCGATATAGGAGGATTAAAGGTTTGCACCGAGAATGGTTGGTTTGCTGCAAGACCGTCCGGAACAGAAGAGGTGTACAAAATATATGCCGAAAGCTTTAAAGGGGCAGACCATCTCAAGCAAATTCAAGAAGAAGCAAAAGAAATCGTGAATGAAGCCTTCAAAGCAAGTAGTATTTAGGTGCGAAGAAGATGAGATTTTATGAACCACAAAGGCACAATGCCGCTAACGCGGTTAAGCCCTTTGTGTCCTTTGCGTCTTTGTGGTTCCATTCGCTTTATCGGTATTTTAAAGAATATTTAGTTGATGACATGTTTTTTATAAATGAAATGATTGAAATCATATCATATATTTGGACAAGGGAGAGACAGCATGCTGCATAAAAAGAAGTTGTTTTACAGTATTAGAATCTCTTTAATAGCAATTGTTCTTCTTATAGCTTCTTCTATGATGCCGTTTTTAGAACAGCCTTTGGCAGCTGCTGCTGGGGTAGATCATGTAACCCTTACCTGGGAGTCTGATCCAAAAACAACCCAGACTATTACCTGGAGAACAGAAGAGACGGAACTTGCGGGGCAGGTGCGTTATGCCCAGAGGGAATTTATCAGGTCTTTTCCTCATAAAGCCCGAATTATAGATGCTAAGGTGGAGACATTAGTCACGAATCGGGGAAATATGAATATCCATTCAGTTACGCTAATGGGTTTGAAGCCTGGTACACGCTATGTATATCAAATCAATGAAGGCAGTGGATGGGGGGAAACGCGTACTTTTTCTACACCTACAGAAAAGAATGAGGGTTTTAAATTTTTGGTATTTGGCGATTCCCAGAGTATTAACTATGAGGTTTGGCGTACTACTCTGCAGCAGGCATATCAGACTAACCAAGATGCGAAATTTTTTATTAATGTGGGAGATTTAGTCGATGTAGGGCAGGATTATGCGCAATGGGATGCATGGTTTAACACGGGTCAAGGGGTCATTGATCGGATTCCAGCAATGCCTTTGACGGGTAATCATGAGAACTATACACCAGAAAGGCGCTTCTCACAGCCTGTATTATTTACGGCTCAACTCAAAGTTCCTGTTAATGGTCCTGAAAGTCTTAGAAGGCAAGTTTATTCTTTCGATTATGGGGATGTACATTTCGTTATGTTAGATAGTCAAATCGGCGAACAAGTTCAGCTTATTCCCCAAATACTAGAAATACAGAAAAATTGGTTAGAGCAGGATCTGGCAGCGACGGATAAAAAGTGGAAAATTGTTTTTTTACATAGACCGCCATACCATAACAAGGTGGGAGGAGCTAATTCCAGGATTAAAAGAGCTTTTGTACCTATCTTAGATAAATATCATGTGGATGTGGTCTTTTCTGGTCACGAACATAATTATGCCCGTACCTATCCTATATATGATGATCAAGTGGTAGATAGCCCGGGCAAGGGGACGATCTATGTAACGACTGGGCGAAGCGGTATCAAAACCTACAATGATACGGCAGCAAGTGAGTGGGATGCATTTTTTTATAATCCATTGGATGAACCAAATTATCTTGTAGTGGAGATGAAAAATCAGATTCTACATGTGAAAGCATATAAGCAAAGTGGTGCCTTAATTGATGCTTGGTCCATTGATAAGAATATAAAATTCCAATAATACACGATGTAAAGAACCAAAATTCCTTTATGAGATTTTGGTTCTTTATTAATTTTAGTACTGGAATATATAAGTTTTATGGTGAAAAATATTAAAATCTATGAACCACAAAGGCCACGATGCCGCTACTGCGGTTAAGCCCCTTTGTGTCCTTTGCGCCTTTGTGGTTCGATTGTTTTATATGTTTTAAGAGGATGTGTCAGCCTTTTATAAATAATTTGAGCAAGATAGTAAAAGAAGTGGGCATTCTATTAGGCCTTTTGGAGCAGGATATAAATTAAGATTTGGATAATCATAAAGAGAGACTTGGTCAGCGAGTTAAGTTAAGAAGAGCATACAATTGCCTTTGGCAATAACGATAGGGAGGACAAGTATGGAAGCATATGAAAAGATTCATCAATTGCATCATCTGATCGAAACAGGAACAGCAGCCGATTTGCCAGGACCTTATAAAGTGGGAGTAGATTTGGGAACGGCTGATGTGGTACTGGTCGTGACTGACAGCCAGGGGAATCCTGTAGCTGGAAGCCTGCGCTGGGCATCGGTGGTGAAAGATGGTTTAGTTGTTGATTTTAGGGGAGCGACGACGATTGTTGAAGAACTAAAGGCTGAGGTAGAAAAAATTATGGGTATTACGCTAGATAAAGGAGCAACAGCCATTCCGCCAGGTACAGTAGGGCGTAATGCCCAGGCTTGCGGACATGTGATTGCAGGGGCGGGGATCGAACCTATCTGTCAAGTGGATGAACCAGTGGCAGCAGCTAAAGCTCTAAATATCGGTCATGGTATCGTGGTGGATATTGGTGGCGGAACTACAGGGATTGCTGTATTAAAGAACGGAGATTTAGTTTTCACCGCTGATGAGGCAACAGGAGGTACTCACATATCTCTGGTGCTATCTGGAGCATATAAAATTACCTATGAGGAAGCGGAAGTTCTTAAAAAAGATGTATCCCAGCATCGACGCATCATGCCAGTTGTTTTACCTGTTATTGAAAAGATGGCAACGATTGTAAAGAACATGCTGGCAGAATATGATGAATATCAGGATTACCCCGTATATGTGGTAGGCGGTACCGCTTATCTGACTGGTTTTGGTGAAGAATTTAGCAAAGCTTTCGGACGTAAAGTACACGTTCCCCCTCATCCTTTGTTAGTTACGCCATTAGGAATTGCTATGTTTGGCTAAAACGACATAATATTACAAAAAGATCAAAAAATGGCAAAAATGTGCAATAATGAAGCTAAAAAATTCTCAAGGAAATCATGTCGCCTTTGTCGAAAATTATCATTAAATAGAAAACTGAAAAATTAAAAAACGGAGGCAAAATCCATGACAAAGGTGACAGCAGTAAAACAGCCTTTAGAAGATTTTAGTAAAGTCAAGTTAGTAGATATTATTGATGTAAACTTTTTGCAGACCTTTCAGGATAACTTTGCCGAAGCTGTAGGGGTAGCCAGTATTGCAGTTGATATTGAGGGGAAGCCCGTCACTACTCCCAGCAATTTCACAACATTTTGTATGAAACATACGCGGGAATCGAATGTTGGGAACAAACGCTGTATGGAATGTGACAGCAAAGGCGGTGAAGAGTCTGCCAGAACAGGCAAGCCAGCGATTTATGATTGTCATGCTGGTTTGGTTGATTTTGCAGCTCCTATTATGCTGGAGGGTAAACAGATCGGGACGATATTAGGCGGGCAGGTCTTGACTTCTGCTCCAGATGAAGGTAAATTTCGTCAAATAGCCCAAGAAATCGGCGTAGATCCTGACGAATATATGAAATCGTTAAGTGAAATCAAGCAAGTGCCTAGAAAAAGCGTGGAGGTTGCTGCTCATGTCTTATATTTAGTTGCCAATACCCTATCGAAAATGTGGTATCAGCAAAGTAAATTAAGGAATATGGCTGGTATTATTAATGATAGTGTGATTCAAATATCAGCTACAATGGAAGAGCTGGCAGCTTCTGCAAGTGATGTTAGCGCGAATCAAAGTTCCTTGAATACAGAAATAAATAACGTAAATGTAGTATCAGGGAAAATTAATGAAGTGATGGATTTTATCAAAGAAATTGCTGATGAAACCCGTTTGTTAGGATTAAATGCAGCAATCGAGGCAGCCAGAGCAGGCGAAGCAGGTCTCGGTTTTGGTGTGGTGGCACAAGAAATCAGAAAGCTCTCAGGGGATTCGAAACAGACAGTGGGTAAAATAAAAGAATTTACTAACATTATTCAGCAATCCGTAGATAAGACCGTCGCTATGGGAAGTGCTACCAGCTTAACCGTAGAACAGCAGGCGGCTGCCATTGAGGAAGTAACTGGCATGGCGGAAGAGTTATATGCCTTAGCAAATGATATGTAAAAGTAGTTACTGATTTAGGGCTAGGAGATGATGGTATGGCACGTATGCAAATGGTTGTTTTTGAAATGAATGGTACTGAATTTGCCATAGAGGCAGCAACAGTACATGGTATTATTAGAGCTAATCGAGTCAATATTCAAGTGGTCCCGGGTACCTTGGGCAATATGGAAGGTATGATAAATTGGAGAGATAATGTTCGATATGTTTTTAACTTACGCAAAAAATTAAAGTTAGAAAACCAAGTAATAAATGATGAAAGTAAGATTATTATGGTTCAGACGAATGAGCGTATCGTAGGATGCTTAGTGGATGAAGTAACGGACATTGTAGTATTTAATTCCGAAGAGATCGAAGCTGCGCCCTCTTTTATTCAAGAAGCAGAAAGTAAATTCATAATTGGAATTGGCAAAGTGGAGGAGCGTCTCATTGTTATGTTAGATATGGATCATTTATTGACTGGAGTAGAGATTAATGGACTTGCATTAGAAAATTTGCAGAACTATGTTCCTGCATAAAACATATAAAACAATCGAACCACAAAGACGCAAAGGACACAAATGGGGTTATTTATATTTTTCGTGTACTCCTTTGTGTGCCGCAACAGCGGCATTGTGCCTTTGTGGTTCATAATTTTTATATTTTTTACTTATAAAATTTATAAATTCTAATGAATAAACAAAATGATGGCAGCAGTTTCTTATGAACTGCTGCCATCATTTTGTTTATTCATCTTTTACATTCTTATCTTGTTTAAGAGCGCCCGGTCCGTCATGTGCGACAGGTACCTCTGCATCGCCAAAGGTTTTCATATCATTTAAAACATGTAATGAGGCATTGAGTAAGGACATTCCTAATGCAGCACCCACTCCTTCGCCTAAGGAGATGTTGAGATGAAGGTAAGCGGGAATACCGATTAAGTCAAGGCTGGCTTTATGTGCAGGTTCCGGGGGGAAATGAGAACCAATGAGATAGTCTTTTACTTGAGGAGCTAATTTTACCGCAAGTAAGGCAGCAGTGCTGGTCACAAGACCATCTAAGACGATGGCAGCCCCGCCTGAGGCTGCACCTAGGATAACCCCAACCAGTCCAGCAATCTCAAAGCCACCCAGCTTACTTAATACATCAATGGGATCATGAATATTTGGAGTATTCACGGTAATGGCGTGACGAATGAGTGCAATTTTTTTATTAAAAAGATCGCTAGAAGAATCTGCAGTCTTTCCCACCAACTCAGTCAGCGGGCTTTGGCTGTAGCAGGCAATGATAGCGGTACTGGAAATCGTATTGGCGACTCCCATTTCGCCTAATCCTAGGACATGAGAACCTTTTTTAATAGTTTCAGCAGCGACTCTAATGCCAATCTCGATTGCCTTTATCGCTTCTTCCCGAGACATTGCAGGACCATGGTTTATGTTTTTAGTTCCATAAGCGATTTTTTCATTTCTTACCAAAGGAAGAGGCGGTACGTTGGCAGCAATACCCATATCTACAAGGAGTAAATCGGCAGCAACATGGTCAGCGAAAATGTTGACTGCGGCGCCGCCTTGTGAAATGTTATGAATTCTTTGAAGGATCACTTCTTGTTTAGAAAAAGCGCAAGGTTCTTCTGCTGCTACGCCATGGTCTGCTGCCATGATGATAATACTTTTTTTTAGGCTGCGGGGTCTAGGATTGTAAGTAATACCGGACAGCTGACGTGCCAAATGTTCAAATGAATATAAACTGTTTAGAGGTTTGGTTAAGTTATCAAGGCGTATTTGGCATTTTTCCATCGCGATTGTATCAAGTGGTTTAATTAACAAAATCGTATCTTGCATCATAAGTGGGACCTCCTGTTATCAACAAATTATGCTTCCTTTTTACCAGCAGAATCTTCATGAGAAACCATACCAGCCAGCATTTTAATAGAAGCACCCAGCATATCGACTACTATAGACGCACCAATTGCTTCTCCTAACCGAATTCCCATATCAATGCACGCTTCTAAGCCAAGAAACTTTAGGGCAATGCGATGAGCAGGTTCACCGGATAAATGAGAAGGCATAAGGTAGTGGGGGACCATGGGATGAAGAGCGTTGGCAATCAACGCAGCGGCAGTTGTATTAAGACCATCAATAACAACTACACAGCGATTTGCAGCGGCACCCAGTATAACTCCTGCTAAAACCCCTGTTTCAAAACCTCCGATTTTTGCCAGAACATCCAGTCCATCTTGAGGATTTGGCTGATTCACAGTAAGTGCTTGGCGTACCATATCAATTTTAAAGACAAGACGGCTATCTGAAATGCCAGTGCCGCGTCCTGTAGCTTGCTCGGGAGTAATATTGGTAAAGGCTGCTGCAATTGCTGCGCTGGAAGTTGTATTGCCGATACCCATTTCACCCAGGCTGAAACAACTGTAGCCAGCACGCACCTTTTCATTCACGATTTCGATTCCAATTTCCAGGGCTTGAGTGGCTTCTTCCCGTGTCATTGCTGGACCTTGCGTGAAGTCCTTTGTCCCATAGGCAATTTTACGATGCCATAGCCCTTTAGTATCAGATAGGTCAGCGGCAACCCCGGCATCTACTACGACCATATCAGCACCGCTAAAGTTTGCAAAAGCATTAGCGCTGGCACCTTTGGCACCCACATAATTTTTAGTCATTTGCAGTGTAGTTTCTACAGGATAGGCACTGATTTGGTTGCGAGCTACGCCGTGATCGGCGCAGGCGATAACCATGCATGTGCGAGGCACTCTAGGGAGTTCTTCTTTTCGAATACCAGCGTATTGCTTTACCATCTCTTCCAGACGGCCAAGACTGTTTTGGGGTTTAATCAATGTGTCTAATCGTAATTGAACCGCTTCCATGACTTTTTGATCTAAAGGGGCAATTTGCGAACATGTTTCAAATAATAAACTCATAGTAACCTCCATTGTCTTTGTCACCATTAATGCAGAAAAAAAGGCTTTTTCGGAAATTAATACCAAAAAAGCCACCAACTGTTGATTTTTGCGCTGAGATAGCAACGCTATATTTATAATCATTGCCATTATATCAAGTAAAATCATTACTCGTCAATGCTGAAAATGCGTCACTATTAAGCGTTTTTTAGTAGTTTTAGCCCTAAATCTGTTACAGTTTGGAGATCTTTATTAGCTCCTCGTCCTTGTGTAGTCAAATAATGACCGATGAGCATGCCATTAACGCCGGATAAGAATCCTAGAGGAACTAATTCTCCAAGATTATGTTCGCGGCCGCCAGCATAACGAATGATTTTTGTAGGCAGAATCATTCGAAAAATAGCAAAGGTCTGCAGAATTTCCATTGGGTTCAGTTTTTCTTGGTTTTCCAGCGCTGTTCCTTTAATGGGATTCAAAACATTAATGGGCACAGAATCAACATCCAATTCTTTTAATGTAAAGGCCAATTCAATACGCTGACGCCAAGTTTCACCCATGCCAATGATACCGCCGGAACACACTTCAATGTCAGCAGCTTTCACTCTTTTAATTGTATTTACACGCTCTTCATAGGTATGAGTTGTACAAATTTCACTAAAATGACTTTCGCTGGTTTCTAAATTATGATGATAACGCGTAATACCGGCTTTTTTGAGTGCGGCTACATGTTGTTCTTGCAAGGTTCCTAAGGAACAGCAACGTTGAAGAGTAGTTTCCTGACCGATTTTTTCAATTGCTGCCGTAATTTTCTCAAAATCTCGATCACCTTCCATGCCACATCCCGAGGTAATCACACAGAAACGGTAGGCAGAATCTTCCTCTGCTCTTTGGGCTGCCTGGACAATTGCATTTTCATTCATGAGTGGGTACACATCTACTTCTACATCATGATGGGCAGATTGGGCACAAAATTTACAGTCTTCCGTACAGTTTCCTGAACGAGCATTCAGAATTTGACAAGTATCTACATAGGATCCCGTAAACTTTTCCCTGATTTTATTTGCAACGCCAAGTAGTATGGGAATATCACTTTCTTCAATGGTTGTTAAGGACAGGGCCTCATCAAAGGTAAGCTGATTGCCTTCTAATATTTTTTTTCCTAGAGAAAAAATTAAATCATAGTTGTCCATGTTGACTCCTCCTAGTATTCGTTGTGTACTCTCGAAAATAGCCGTGTAATAGCCGTAACAGGCAAAGGATGAGCATAACTATAAGCGTAGGTTAAGTATAACGGCCAAGGCTCTTACGAGAGCTATTTGTTTTTTACAGTAGCGCTGGAATTAACCCAGCGTCTTGTACCATCTGAAAATCCGCCACTGTGTTACGACCTGTAAAGGTTAAGTAATTGCCAATAATAAGACCATTTGCTCCAGATAACATCAGGTGTCCCTGCATATCACGCAAGTTTATTTCTCGACCACCAGCAGGACGGATGATTTTGTCAGGGAAAATAAAACGAAAAATAGCAAAAGTTTTAATAATATCAAGGGGAGAGGGGGGCGTAACATCTTCCAGAGCAGTACCTTTAATAGGATTGAGAATATTGATGGGAATGGAGGCAACATCCAGACTCTTTAAGGCAAAAGCAAAATCAATGCGATCCTGCCAGCTTTCTCCCATACCAATAATACCTCCGGTGCAAAGCTCCATGCCAGCAGCTTTTGCCGCTTGAATGGTGTTGACACGCTCTTGATAAGAGTGGGTTGTACATACCGAGGGATAGAAGTTTTCGCTGGTTTCTAAATTGTGAGCATAACGCTTGACGCCGATAGATGCCAGCATGCGTGCCTGCTCTAGACTAAGTGTGCCAAGATTAGCGCAGACCTTTAAGCTGGTATGGTTCATAATTACCTGTATTGACTCTATGATCTTTTGAAAGTCAGGGTTACTGTCCATACCCTTGCCGCTGGTGACAATGCTAATCCGTTTTGCCCCTTGTTCCTGAGCCTTTTGCGCTGCTGCAGCAATTTGCTCGATGTCTAATAAGTTATGTATAGGCGCCTTCGTATCGTGATAAACGGATTGGGCGCAAAATTTACAGTCTTCAGAGCACATTCCTGAGCGGGCATTTACAATGCCGCACATATCAACGTTTTTACCAGTAAATTGGATACGAATCTTATTAGCAAAAGCAGAAAGTAAAGGAATGTCTTCATTCATTATATTAGTGAGCTGTAATGCTTCTTCATACTGAATTTGATGTCCCTGTAATATTGACTCTCCCAGAGTAATAATTTCATGATAGTGCACCCTAGCAGCCTCCTTTCACTCAATATTATGCATTTTACAAATTATGAAAATTAAATGTTAACGATGAAAATAATGGTGGTTAACGATACTGTTATTTTACTATTAAATTTAAAGACTGTAAATGACATTTTTGTATGATAAGAGAAGCAATGCAGAAAAAGATAATAAAGTTTGTTCATAAAACATCTATTATTTAATAAAATCAGTTGCAGATATTGACACAGAAAGGGAAATTGCATTATTATGGAAAGATAATGAGAATTGTTTTCAATGATGATATAATTTGGTGGAAGAATGGGAAATATCATACGTTTGAACATCATATTTTCAGGCTTATGTGCTTAAAGAGGAGGAACAAATCTTGGTAAGTAAGCTTCGGTTCGTTTTTCTAATACTATTAATGATCCCCCAAGGCATTATGTTTTGGATGGCATTTGATTCACCTTTACGAGGGAATAAATATATTAATGAAATTGAGGCTCTATCGTTAGCAAGTGCATTATTCTTAATTTTGGTAATGCCTAGCTTAGTAGCGGACTGGCTAATTGGCAAACATTTAAATAGTATGCGTCAATTATGTTCCAGAGTGAAACAAGGAAATTACCAAGAACTTTTGTCGCTCCCTAATGAGGCAAGAGATGAAGAGGACAATATACTCACTCTTATGCGAGATATGAATTGGATGGCGAGGCAGATCGAATTTAGGGAGAAGGCTCTCAGGCAGGCCGTTGATGATTTGCAAGAGTCTCGTAGCCGTATGCAAGTTATGGCAATGACAGATCCTTTAACTGCGATTGCAAATCGGAGATGTTTTTTTGATACGTTAGAGCGACATTTTAAAGCGTTAGTATGTAATTATCATCCGATTTCATTGCTTATTTTTGATGTTGACTTTTTTAAAAAGGTCAATGATAATTATGGTCACCAGACGGGTGATATTGTTTTGCTGGAGCTGGCAAGGATTATCCAGGAAAATAGTCGAGACGGCGATTTGGCTGCTCGTATTGGAGGAGAAGAGTATGCTCTATTATTACCGGAAACGGATTCGCAACAGGCTGTAGGCATCGCCAGCAGGATTCATAAGAATATTGCAAATCATGATTTTATATTAAATGAAAATCAGCACATCTCGGTGACAGTATCCATTGGCATTTGTACAATTTCTCAATTTTTGTGCTACTTTGATAAAGAAAAATTATATAATTACGCAGATCAAGCACTTTATTATTCGAAAAAGGTTGGAAGAAATAGTGTTTCCATTTATGACCCTGATAGTCATTTGATTCATAAGGTTGCTTGAGCGTAGTGACGAGGGAGCGATGTATATCTTGTTTGATTCAGTTACGTTAGAAGATTTACATGATATTGTAGATGCCTTATCCACTGCATTGGATGCCAAAAATTCTTATATGTGCGGCCACTCGGAACGAGTGGCAGAACTTTCTTTATTAATGGCGCAAACCATGGAACTGCCATTAGCGGAACAGGAACGAATTCATATTGGCGCCCATTTACATGATATTGGAAAAATTGGTATTCCAGATGCCATATTGAATAAACCGGGAAAACTGACAGAAGAAGAATTTGATACCATTCGTCAGCATCCTGAAATTGGTGGTACTATTGTAGGGAAAATTAAAGTGTTTCGTTCTGTTTCTGATATTGTTCGTCATCATCATGAACGTTTTGATGGTAAAGGCTATCCGGATGGTTTGTGTGGAGACGAGATTTCTTTGGGGGCTAGAATTGTAGCTGTTGCCGACTCTTTTGATGCAATGACAACAATGAGGACGTATCGTTCAGCTTTCGGTGTTTGCGAAGCAATTGAGGAAATGGAGCGATGTAGGGGGAGTCAGTTTGATCCCAACATAGTTGAAATTTTAAAGAGATTGGCATTTGAGAAAAAATTGCAAAGTACTTGTAATCGAGATTTTGCTTATCGTCTAGTGATTGCATAATTCTATGAGAAAACAGCATATTGTATCATGTATTGGGAAGAATCGGCATAGTATTTACTATGCCGATTTGTTTATTATAGATGATGGAAGGAATGTGATGATTCTATGAAAGTCATCATTCTTGCTGGTGGTGGAGGCAGTCGCTTATTTCCGCTGTCTCGCACAAGATTCCCAAAGCAATTCTTAAAATTGAACGGAGAGTACTCATTACTTGCTCAAACTATCCTGCGATTTTTACCCCTAGTTAGACCTTGTGATATGGTCATCGTAACAAACCAAGAATACATTCATCATGTTAGAACGGAGCTTATTGCTGCAAGGGCTAATGAAGCACATATTCTTTTGGAGCCAGCAGCACGTAACACGGCGCCGGCAGTAGCGTTTGCGGCAAGATATTGCCTCGATGTACTGGGATGCGATGTAAATGAGATTCTGTATGTAACGCCTTCTGACCATATTATTCGTCCGCTAAAGGTCTTTAATGAGAACCTTCTCCAAGCTATAGGGCTGGCAAAGATGGGGAAGATTGTAACCTTAGGTGTACAGCCAGACCGTCCAGAAACGGGATATGGATATATCCAGGCAGGCGAAGCATTTAACAGCGGATTTTGTGTTCAGTCTTTTAGAGAAAAACCCGACCAAGAAACAGCCGAGTCATATCTTGCTGCTGGAAATTATTATTGGAATTCAGGAATGTTTACCTTTACTATTGAATGCTTTATGAGTGAATTAGCAAAATATCAACTGGAGATATATGCACTGGCTGAGGCGGGGTGGGAACAAATGGAAGAAAACTTTGCTGAAATGTCATCCATATCTCTTGATTATGCCATAGCTGAAAAATCCGAAGAATTAGTCATGCTGCCAATTACGGCGGAATGGAATGATATTGGATCATGGGATGCGATCTATGATGTGTTGCCCAAGGATCGGGACGCTAATGCTTTGCAGGGTGACTGTATTCCCATTGAGTGCTCCAATACCCTTATATTGGCACATAGCCGACTTATTGGCGGCATTGGTCTTGAAGATATTTTGGTTGTAGAAACAGATGATGTTATCGTTGTAGCCAAAAAAGGTGAGTCTCAAAAAGTGAAAGACTTAGTAACCCAGCTGAAAGAGCGAGGTCGAATCGAGGCAGATGAGCCTAGGACGTTGTATTATCCCTGGGGATATTGTACGGTGCTGGGGGTTGGTTTAGGTTATAAAATGAAGAAAATTGTTGTCAATCCAGGAGAAATGCTTAGCTTGCAGATGCATTATCATCGCAGTGAGCATTGGATTGTGATCAGTGGTACAGCCAAAGTGATCATAGGCGAGAGTGAACAGCTATTGCATGAAAATGAGAGTGCTTTTGTGCCTCAAAATACCATACATCGGCTTGAAAATCCAGGGAAATTACCCCTCCAGCTCATTGAAGTGCAAAATGGCAGTTACTTAGGAGAGGATGACAGTATTCGTTTTAGTGATAAATATGGGAGGCTATAGGTAGATTGATTTAAGATTTTATGAACCACAAAAGCACAATGCCAAGGAAATCCCACCAATTTCGGTGGGATTTCCTTGTTTCGCTAACAATAGAATAATGTGTAGTTTTTAAGGACGTATAAATCTGTCATTGCGAGCATAGGACACAATCCCCTGCTTGCTAAGAGATTGATTTACTCTGTTCGTTAGTGACAAAAACCTTTGTGTCCTTTGCGTCTTTGCGGTTCGATTCGTTTTATATGTTTTAAAGTACGTGTCAGAGTTTTTTACGTTAGCTTTTTATTAGAATATCAGCTATTTATGGTATGAAATAAAAGACTTGTACTAAGTCGCCTGGTACCAAACAGTCGAATCCAAAGTTAATGTTCTCACCATCTATCTTGTAGCTCTGCTTATCCTGAAGACGTCCCTTTACAAAGACTTGGAATATACAATTAGCGGGATGATCTGCTTTCATAATACTAGTACGTGTTGTAACGCGAAAAGCCTGTTCAACAATACGCATCCAATAACCTCCTTCTTAAACATTATTTTGGGTAGAATGTCTCTCAAAAAAAGAATATACTATTTTATTCTTTCTTTCTGCTGAAATTCCTTTTGGTATAAAATTATTGAGGAAGAAATAACTTTATTTGTTTTGTTATATAGAGTAATCTAGTATACAACTTGACATGCGGGTGCACCCAAAGGATTTTGGCTAGTTAGTAATGAGAAAGGTATCTTTCACCTTTAAGAAAGAATTACTGATTGAAATGGTCAAATCAATAACTATTATATAGGAGACGAAAATGAGAAAAGTGCAAGTTATGATTGGTTCATTAGTATCTTTGTTATTTTCATTTGTAGGGCTGTCGTTATTAGGAAATTCTGAGATAATGATGTACAGGAAGAGCAAAAGAATAGAGTGAAAATCGCTTTAGTTACTGTAAATCCTGGTGATAATCCGTTTAACAAGGCAATGGTTGAAAACGCTAGGAAGACAGCTAATAAATATGATTATGAACTACCTATGAAATTAGTAAAATCAGCATGAAACATTGAGAAAAAGAGCGTAATCTCTGGTCAGTCTGACCGAGATTACACTCTTTTTTTTCACTTAACTTACGATTTTTGATTGGGCTCTAGCTTCGAACCAGTAGCGCATGGTAATGGCTGCTAATACGATGAATCCACCGATCATAGAGTATAATCCAGGCTGCTCGCGAAAGAGCAGAAAAACCCAAATAGGATATTTCTACAATTTTAAGCGTTAAGAAATAGTCAGGGCAAACGCACAATGGACAAAAACACTTGACTAAAAAAGTATCCCCTCATTTTTATAGTGTAGTAAATATACCTATCGATGATTGTGTCAATTGATGAGAAAGCGGTGCGTGGAAAAGACCGCGCCGCCCTCTTCTAATAAAGAACGAGTTGACGCAAATGCAATCAGTTATGATAAAATAAAGGTGATAAGTCTCTCAGTAGATTAATTATAATCTATGCAAATCTACAAAATAAAGGGGCTTTTTCAATATTTCCACTTCAAATTAATGGATATATTTGGGTAATTAACACGCGTGTAATTATAATTTTTGAAGCATTGAAAAATGAAATAGGAAGGAGTATGCAGGAGTGATTGACATATTATCACCATTTGGGGACGGTTTTGGATTTTCTTTGAAATTATTATCTGATTATGACGAAGTGAAGCTCTATCCTGAAGAAGTCGGACTTATTAGCCCCAAAGCCGTACAAAAACGTAAGATTGAGTTTTATTTAGGCAGAGCGGCTGCCCATAGTGCGTTAAGTGAAATT
Source organism: Pelosinus baikalensis (assembly GCF_020819555.1). Taxonomy (NCBI): domain Bacteria; kingdom Bacillati; phylum Bacillota; class Negativicutes; order Selenomonadales; family Sporomusaceae; genus Pelosinus; species Pelosinus baikalensis. The sequence goes on along the minus strand of NZ_JAJHJB010000001.1, from coordinate 152,413 downwards.
AATATATATGAATTTCCTGTGCTTAAAGGTACTAATAATGAACCTGTGTGGCCAAAGGGAGTAGTAGGCGCAATAAGTCATTCGGGCGGTATGGCAATTGCTGCCGCAACTGGTAAAGATAAAGCTGCGGGGATAGGCGTAGATATAGAATTAGTAGACCGAAAACTATCAGAAGACATAATAAAGGAAGTATGCACTTTTAAAGAGGCGGCGTGGGTAAATATGAATCCAAACCAGAAAGTTGAAAGATTGATCATGGTCTTTTCAGCGAAAGAAAGTGCATTTAAAGCATTTTTTCCTATAGCGAATATATTTCTTAATTATTTAGATGCCGAATTATTTTGGAACGAAGATATTGGTACTTTTTCAGGCAGGTTACTTAAAAGTGCAGGTGGAGATTATGAGGAAGGATACATGTTTGAAGTTGGGTGCAGGATTATTGATAAATATATATTCACCTATATGAAATTGCCTCCAATAGGCAATGGATAAATAGAAGATGACAAATAGGGGGCGTCGAAATTAAAAGGAGTTCACAATCACCGTTGAAAAACCAACAGGACCAGAAACAGCACGCACTATACGATATTGCTTGGAGAATAAAATTTTGGTGTTTCAACCAAAATGCCCGCATAAGTTCGCTTAGGAAATGAAAGAAAAATTCTAAAACAAGGTGACACTTATTACACCGCAAAAAATGTATCACATGGGAATGTTGCGCTTGAAGATGACTCTATTATTGTAGATGTTTTTACACCAATGCGGAGTGATTTTTTAACAATATGAAAAAAACAAAAAGTGAACATGAGAATTGATTTTTATTTTACAAGTTATAACCGTTTATAAATGGCGTATTTCAGCCATTATTTTTTTTGTAGAGCATCTTGCTTATTTCTAAATATAAATAAAAGTAGATAAGAAATTATTGACAAAAAAATAAAATGTGGTAGTATTTAGATTAAATCGATCGATTGATTTAATCTAAATACTACCAAAAAAACTGAATTTAAAAAAATTTCCGTAATCATTAGTTGCTTTCACTACTTTTATATCGAATCAGCATTAAGGCAGGGACTGAAACATTTTTGAGACCATTATTGCAATGCTCAAGAATGATTCAAAGCTATACATTTTAGAAGATCTTAAAGATGTAAGATGATTTTATGTAGACAATTGAAATGTTCTTATAAGATTATTAGGAGGGGAAAAAATGAATAAGAAAATACCTATCATTGCTATTCTTGTCTTGTCTTTGGTGGCTTTTGCTAGCTACAAACTATACTTTTCTAAGGAAAAGGGCATAACTGCGACTGGTACAGTAGAAGTGACTCTTGCTGATATTGTACCCAAGACGAATGGCTATATGTCTCAGTTAATGATTCAAGTAGGGGATTCTGTACAGGCTGGTCAAACCATTGTTCATATTCGTCGCAATGATTTAGAGGCTCAGTTGGTTGCTGATGAGGCCGCACTTGCTAAAGCTAGGATTCAATTAACCGACCTTGAGAAAGGACCGAGAGAGCAGGAAATCAAGGAAGCTACAGCCAGTATGGTATCTGCCCAGGCAACATATGAAAAAACAAAAAATGATTTGGAACGTTATCGTGCCCTCTATCATGAAAAAGCTATTGCCGCGCAAGAATTTGATGCTGCTAAAGCCAGTTATGATGTAGCCTTCAATGCTCTCCTAGCCGCTCAATCAAAACAGAGCTTGATAATAGAAGGTAACCGCCCTGATGTTATTGAAGCCCAGCGAGCTGAAATAAAAAGATTGCAGGCCGTCAGTGACGTTGACCGTGCTACCTTGGCCGATACAGTTATTTATAGTCCGATTAACGGTGTAATATTAACCAAAAATTATGAAAATGGCGAGTATTTGACTGCTGGCTCAGCTATTGCCACTGTTGGTGATCTAAATACTTGTTGGGTCAAAATTTATGTTTCTTCTGAGCAACTTGGTCTTATTCAACTGGGGCAACCAGTGGATGTTCATATTGATGCTTACCCCGATCGAATTTTTTCCGGGACCATTAAAGAAATTAGTCAAACTGCAGAATTTACGCCACGACAGAGTATTACTCAACGAGAACGGGCTAACCAAGTATTTTATGTTAAAGTATATATTGATAATTCTGAAGGCATTTTAAAGCCAGGTATGCCAGCAGATGTGGTAATCCAATGATTACATTAACTAATGTAACGAAATACTATGGCACCAGGATGGCAGTAAATGGTGTTTCTCTAGAAGTAAAGAATGGTGAAATCTTCGGGTTGGTTGGGCCTGATGGTGCCGGAAAAACAACGATTATCCGTATGCTAGCAGGTCTTCTCGCACCAACGTCAGGAACTCTTACCGTGTTAGGCGCTGCCAATCCGGAAAAAATCAAAGAACATCTCGGGTATGTTCCGCAAAAATTCAGCCTCTATGGAGATTTAACAGTCATGGAAAATATTCGAGTATTTGGGGCGTTATACGGTCAGTCAGCAGAAAAAATTGATGTTGTGGCCAGCCATATCCTTGGTTTTACCAATTTAATGCCCTTCAAGGATCGCCTGGCTGATAATTTATCAGGTGGCATGAAACAAAAATTGGCTTTAGCAGCTGGTTTGATGCATCAACCCCAATTGTTTTTTCTCGATGAACCGACAACTGGTGTTGATCCCGTTTCCAGGCGAGAGTTTTGGCAAATGTTGTTCAAACTGAATAAGGAAGGCACAAGTATTTTTGTATCCACGCCTTACATGGATGAGGCGGAATTCTGTACACGTGTTGCCTTTTTACACAATGGTCAGATCGTCTCCTGTGATTCTCCGGAAGGCTTACGCCAAGCTTATCCTTACAAAGTACTGGAACTAGGAACCAAAGACCGAGATATTAAAGAACATTTAAAAAAATGTTCGATTCTTGATATTAACATGTTCGGCGATAAATATCATTTGGTAGTGGAAGACGTAACGTTAGCTACAACACAGATACAATCTGTGCTAGGCGAGATGAATATTGAAAACATCACACTAGAAGAAATTCAGCCCACATTGGAAGATGTTTTTGTCGCTCTAGCAAGGGAGGTTTTTTGAATGTATGCTGTGGAACTCACAAACCTTACTCGCCGTTTTGGAGACTTTACTGCCGTAAATAACCTTTCCTTGCAGATTAAACAAGGTTCAATCTATGGTTTTCTGGGTCCCAACGGCTCTGGTAAATCTACTACGATTCGAATGTTGTGTGGATTAATGACACCGACCTCAGGAAGTGGTAAAATATTAGGTTTAGATATTGCTCATGATAGTGAGGATATCAAGCATAAAATAGGCTACATGTCTCAAAAATTCAGTCTTTATGATGATTTAACCGTCAAGCAAAATCTAGAATTTTATGCTGGGATGTATAGCTTGTCAGAAGATGTAGGGGAAAGAAGAATTAAAGAAATGCTGTCTTTAGCTGACTTAGAAGATCGGCAAAATGAATTAGTAGTGAATCTTTCCGGCGGCTGGAAGCAGCGTTTAGCCTTAGGTTGCGCTATTATTCATACCCCTCAGATTCTGTTTCTTGATGAACCAACAGGTGGTGTTGATCCTAAATCAAGACGTATGTTTTGGGAGATTATATATAAATTAGCATCGCAAGGTACTACGATAATGGTTACAACTCACTTCATGGATGAAGCCGAGCATTGCGATGAGATTGGATTTATATTTGAAGGAAACTTAATTGCAAATGGTACTCCGTCGCAACTCATAAAGATGGTTCCAGGTGTATTGGTGCGTATTGCTACTCATGAGCCCATGGAATTATTAGAGACTGTGATGGCCAGCAGCATTCCGTATCTCGATATTTATCCTTTTGGTGCCAGTTTACATATTCTGCTTGAGGAAGATCAACTGGCTCAAATTGCAGCTTTCCCTTACAAACAAATCACGCCAGGATTGGAAGATGTATTTGTGTATTTGGTGAAATCTAAGCGTAAGGAGATGAAAATATGAAGCGTCTACGAGCATTGCTGATTAAAGAATTCATCCAGATGCGACGTGACAAGTTAACCTTGGCCATGATGCTTGTATTCCCGATGGTACAGCTCTTACTTTTTGGCTATGCCATTAATACTGATGTTAAGCATTTACCTACCATTGTATTTGACCAATCTTTGCAGCAAGACAGTCGTGATTTACTTAATTCTTTGACGTCTAGTGAATATTTTGATATAAAATATGTTGCTAACAGCTTTCAGGAAATAAATGATGCAGTTGATTCTGGAAAGACCAAGGTAGGTATTATTATACCGCCCGATTTTTCCGAGAATTTAAAGCATGGTAGAACTGCTACTGTACAGGTTATTGTGGATGCAACTGATTCGCTGTCTGCCTCTTCGGCTATCAGCGCAGCTCAATTGATCGGTCAACTGAAATCACAGAAAATTTTGCTGCAGAAAATGCAAGGCTATACGGGACATACTACACAAAATCCTTATGAGATTCGTATTCGCCCGTGGTACAATTCTGATTTTGTATCGGCCTTTTATATGGTTCCAGGCATTATGGGGGTAATTCTAACTATGACCATGGTGATGATTACTTCGATGGCCATTGTCCGGGAACGGGAACGAGGTACCTTGGAACAACTCATTGTTACACCCATGAAGAATTGGGAGCTTATGATGGGAAAGATTATTCCGTATAGTATTGTTGGTTATGTGCAAGTCACTGTTTCTATACTAGTGGGCATCTTGGTATTCGACTTGCCGATTCGCGGTAGTCTTGGTTTACTTTATGGTCTTACATCTTTCTTCATCATTGCCTCACTGGCGCAAGGTATTTTAATCTCTACGGTAGCAAAAACGCAAATGCAAGCTATGCAAATGTCCTTTTTTGTTTTTTTACCGAGTATATTACTTTCCGGGTTTATGTTTCCAAGGGAAGCCATGCCGCTCTTCTTTAATTTACTTGGCAATATATTACCGCTTACCTTCTACTTGCAGATCATGCGGAGCATCATACTCAAAGGTGTGGGTTTTAGCATCGTATGGCCACAAGTTTTGTCATTAATCATATATATAATGATTGCGCTAGTAATTAGCATCAAAAAATTTCAGAAGAAGGTTGCCTAGTAGAATACCTGATGTGAAAAGAAAGCTGAAATAATCTCTCTCAATAAACAGTTAATTAAGGAGTTGCTTTAACATGGAATATAGTACAGCAGATAAAATAATGGAAACAGCCATTCCATTATTTGCGAAGAAAGGATATGTAGCTGTTTCAATCCGCGAAGTAGCGGATGCTGTTCAGATTAATAGTTCTGCCATTTCTTATTATTTTAAAAGTAAAGAAGGGTTATATCAAGCGGCGTTAGAAGCTAATTTTTCGCCCGTAGATAAGTTGCTAAAATCAGTGGAGACGATGAACGATCTAAATGCTATTGAGCTTCTTACTATATATGCCCAGAACATCGTAAAACTTCATAGAAAACATCCCTTTTTAGCTCGGTTTGTAAATAGTGAACTTGCTAATCCAACACCCTGTGGTGAAAAAATAATAAAAAAATATATTTCTCAACTTTATCAATTTGTTCACTCCTCTTTGTGTAAAGGAGTTGCTGCTGGAGATTTTGCTACTGATCTAAATCTTAGCTATGCAGCAGTATCCCTAGCAGGGATACTGAATTTTTACTTTCTTACAACACCTGTTATAAAGGAATTTATCGTTTTTTCGGAGTGCTCTGACGAAGAATATATTAGTCAAGCACTCAGGATTTATCTAAATGGTATCAGTATAAAGAAATAGAATCAATCCAGTAAGGTCATAAGAGGTCATTAAGGTGTAGATGAGAGTCTAAAACCTGTTCCATCTACTTAGATTTCATGAAGGGGGAGATTTTTTTCCATGACTAAGCAGCCTAATTGGAAAAAACATCTAGTGGCAGCGCTAGCGAGCGGATTTTTAGCGATAAATACGGTGGTGGCATTTGCAGCACCTGTAGAGCTATCTTTAGAAGAAAGTATTAAAATGGCTTTAAACAGCAATCCTGCCATTAAGATAGCTGATGCGGATCGTAAAAGTGCAGAGCTGCAGATAAATATAGCCAAGGGTGGCAAATTACCTGCCTTGACATTGGAGCACAGTGATAATTTAGCCCACTCAGGTGCAGATAGTGACACGGATTTTGTTAATTCTATTTCTTTAAAATTAAATCTGTACAGTGGTGGCAAAACAGAAAGCGATATTGCAACAGCCAAGCTTAAATTAAAAGTTACTGATTCAGTGGTAGCGCAAAGCAAGCAAAAGATAAAACTAGATGTGACCAATGATTATTTTACAATTCTGGCAGCGAAAAATACGGTAAAAGTCAGCCAAGAAGCTGTAGATCAGATGGAAGCTCATTTGAAGAATGTTCAGTCTCAATATAGTGTAGGCACTGTTGCTAAGTCGGATGTACTGCGTTCCAAAGTGGAATTAGCGAATAACCAACAAAAATTGATTAAAGCGCAAAATGACTATGACTTGGCCGTTTCGAGCTTGAATAATGTAGTAGGGCTGCCTTTAGCGACAGAAGTGCAATTAAAAGATGAATTAAAACATGAAACGTATACTTTATCACTAATAGAAAGTATTAATTATGCTTTGAGTCATCGACCAGAAGTCATTCAAGAAGATTACAATATTGATGTGGCAAAAGAAACTATAAAATATGCCAAAGGTGGGAGGTTGCCGGATATTAGTGCAACAGCTAAGACAGGCTGGCACGATAGAGATTTTCCCGGTGCTGATAATAATAATTGGTCTGTTGGACTGCTAGCTACTTGGACACCTTTTGATTCTGGTGTGACAAATGCTAAAGTCAAACAGTCTGATTCTGGATTAATAAAAGCATTAGAACAGGCTAGACAGACAAAAGATAGTGTTCAATTAGATGTACGTCAGGCCTATCTAAATATGGTAGAAGCAGAAAAACGCATCAGTACATCTCAAGTAACGGTAGAGCAAGCAGAAGAAGATTTTAAGATTCAGCAAGTTCGCTATAGTGCTGGAGTAGGTACAAATGTTGATGTTATTGATGCGCAAGTAGCTTTGACCACGGCTAAAACTAATTATATTCAAGCTATGTATGATTTTAATACCAGCAAAGCCAACTTAATAAAAGCCATGGGAGTACCTGCTGAATAAGTCATTATTTATGGATTTTTCATGAGCATGCCCTGGTAAATAGTAGGCCATCTATTGACGAGAATATAGAGCTATGATATTATTTAAACAATATTATAGCTGATCAGACAAACTGAAGGCTGAAGAAATTCCTGAAGAGGGCTTTCTTTAGTCTTTTTCTTTTTAATTGGCAAGGCACGAAAATACTTTTAAGGCAATTAAGAAGATGTATATGGACTTTTAGGTCTCTTGTACCAGGTTAATCAATTGTTGTATAAAAACACATATATGTGAATAGAAAGGGGTATAAAAATATGGCTTTACCAGAAAATTTACGTTTTGATTCAGTGGCAGTACACGGAGGACAGGAACCTGATCCAACAACTGGTTCAAGGGCAGTGCCAATTTACCAAACCACATCCTACAATTTTCGTGATAGTGAGCATGGTGCTAATTTATTTGGTTTAAAAGAATCTGGTAATATTTATACTCGTATTATGAATCCAACTACTGATGTGTTAGAAAAGCGGATTGCAGCTTTGGAAGGCGGCGTGGCAGCCCTTGCTTTTGCCTCCGGTCATGCTGCGATTAATGCAGCAATATTAAATATCGTTCAAGCTGGGGATGAAATCGTTAGTTCTTCCACTTTGTATGGTGGTACTTATAATATGTTTGCCTATACTTTACCTCGTATTGGAATTAAGGTAACTTTCGTTGATCCTAGTGATCCAGAAAATTTTCGTAAAGCGATTACGGATAAGACGAGAGCTGTCTTTGCAGAGACCATAGGGAATCCTAAAATTGACGTATTCGATGTTGAAAAAGTAGCTGAGATTGCTCATGAAAATGGTATCCCTTTGTTGATTGACAGTACTTTTGCTACACCTTACCTTTCTCGTCCTATCGAATTTGGTGCTGATATTGTAATTCATTCTGCTACTAAATTTATTGGGGGACATGGAACTTCCATGGGTGGTTTGGTTATTGATAGTGGTAAGTTCAATTGGGCTAACGGTAAATTTCCTTCGTTGTCAGAACCAGATCCAAGCTACCATGGTTTAAGTTATACAGAGGCATTAGGATCCTTGGCTTACATCACTCGCTTGCGTATCCAAATCTTGCGTGATTTCGGGGCAGCGGTAAGTCCTTTCAATAGTTTCTTATTCTTGCAAGGATTAGAAACCTTGCCTTTACGTATGCAGCGTCATACGGACAATGCCTTGGCCGTTGCACAGTATCTTGAAAACCATGAACAAGTTGAATGGGTAAGCTATCCAAGTCTTCCCAGCCACCGGGATCATACATTAGCTAAAAAGTATTTACCAAAAGGTGCAGGTGCGATCCTAACCTTTGGTATTAAAGGTGGATTGGAAGCTGGTAAAAAATTTATTGATGCTCTTAAACTATTCTCAATCCTTGCTAATGTGGGGGATGCCAAATCTTTGGTTATCCATCCTGCGAGCACCACCCATTCCCAACTTACTCCTGAACAGCGTGCCACAGCAGGTGTAGCGGATGAACTGATTCGCTTGTCAGTTGGTATTGAAGATAGTACAGATATTATTGCAGATATTGAGCAGGCTCTTGCTGCAGCACTATAAATTTTATAAGTAGTATAACTAATTAGAAAGCTAAAGGTTAAGAATTGCTAAAAATGAGGCAATTCTTAACCTTTTATGCTAGTAATTTCTAAAGTAAGGTCGTATTTCGCTCCTGTTTCTCGCTGGGAAGAATTTAATGACGTAAAGGAAGCAACAAAATGTAGAGTTGCACAATTGTCCTAGAGATTACATAGTGCAGAATAGGATTATGCTAATTAACAAGATATTTGTCAGTTTTTGATGGGGATTCTTAGAAGGAATTAAACATTTAACAGCGAAATTATCAGAAAATACTAATAAGAATTTTTATATGTGGGAAAGAATGCTAAATCATCTTCTTTTAGTTTAATGTTGCTATATTAAGGGGGTCGAAGTGTGTCTGTTCTCGCTAAGGAAACAAATAGTATAGATTGCTTTGCACAAAATCGATGTAAAAAACCTGTAAAGGTGAAAGGTAGTAAGAACACTCTTCGTGCTCTATTTTCGACGATTCGAGAGTTAACAAAAGTGATTACCTTTGTTCCTACATTAAGGTGCATCAATGTAAATCATCATGATTCTGCTGTTTTAGAAAAGATGGGATTACTTGAAAAGAGAATCCGTAAATGTAGGCGAATATCAATAAAAAAAGCTAAGCTTACTAGATATAAAAATAATTTACCAATTCATAAAAGCACGTTTTGTAGTAAAGCAGATCAAATGGAGAAAGCATTTAGGGAGTTGTTTCTTTCCAGCCCCTGTCCCATGGCGCTTATATCTGTTGATACGCGAAAGGTTATTACAGCAAATGATCATTTCGTAAAATTGGCAGGACAGGATCACGAAACCATTCTCAAGTGGAGTATACATTCATTAAAAGATATGATTTCTCCAAGGGATTACCATCATATACGAAAGAGTTTACTCCAGCAGCAAAGTGTAAAAGACTATAAATGCAGATTCAATGTGAAATCACAAAATGCAAATATGATCATATTGAATATAAAATACCTAATGTTTAATGAACAAAATATGCTCCTCCTAACCGTTGTAGATATTTCAGAAACCATTGAGTTAAAGCAACATATTGAAAGGTTAAGTTGTTTGAATCTCGTGGGGCAGTTAGCAGCTAGTATCGGTCATGAGATTCGCAATCCGATGACAACTGTACGAGGATATTTGCGCTATATGCAAAGAAAGTCAATTTTTAGTGGATTTGCAGAACAGTTTTCAATGATGATATGTGAACTGGATCGAGCAAATGAAATTATTACCGATTTTCTTACTCTTGCTAAAAATCGCGTAAATGGTTCCGCTATGCAGAATCTAAATAAAATTGTTGAAGATATAGGACCTCTGATGGAAGCCATGGGCAGTGAAATCGGACATTCTATCGAATTTGTGCTGCAGCCCATACCGGACCTTTTAGTAGATAAAATTGATATTCATAAAGTGCTCATTAATCTGGTGAAAAATGGATTTGAAGCCATGGATGATAAGGGGAAAGTTGTTGTTAGCACCTTTAAGGAAGAAAATTGCATTGTATTGCAGGTTATGGATGAAGGTAAGGGAATTTCAAAGGAAGTTTTGGAAAAGCTAGGCACTCCGTTTTTTACGACAAAGGAGAAAGGAACAGGCTTAGGTCTTTCGGTATGCTATCAGATTGCAGCCAGGCATAATGCACTTATTGATATTCAGACAAATACGGCAGGCAGTACGTTTTCTCTTAAGTTTCCTTATAAAAAATAAAATTAATGAAAAGATTTGAACCGTCAAAGTTCAAATCTTTTTTTATATCAAAATTATAAGTTTTATAGGTGGAAAATATAAGATATTATGAACAACAAAGGCGTGCACAAAAAATATAAATACCCTTTGTGTCCTTTGCGTCTTTGTGGTTCAAAATGTTTTTTTTAGATTGCGCAGGTTTTTTACGATAATTCATTAAAATGAATTATATTCATATAGCATCTTCCGAAAGCTATAAAACATTTAATTTATTCATAATCATAAAATAAAGTTCATTTAAATGAAAAAAATTGAAAAATAGAATCTGTTGTTATATAGTATTCTTAGAAGAATACTTATTTTTTTACAAACTTAAAAACAAGAAAGAGCAGGCACAAATATGAATAAAGATATTGGGAAAAAAGTAAAAGAATTACGAACTCAAAAAAAGATGACGTTAAAGGATGTTAGTGAGCGAACCACTCTTTCTACGGGGCTTTTATCTCAGCTAGAGCGAGGGCTGACCAATATTGCAACGGACTCACTGCAAAAAATTGCTCAAGTTTTGGAGGTTGATCTAACTTACTTTTTTACGAGTCCCACAAAAAAAGAAAGTTATGTTTTGCGAAGCTATGAGAAGGAAGTATTTCAAGTCGTGAATTCTCGATTTATTCATTATCACCTGACGAATGGCGCACCTGATAAAACCTTGCTGCCTCGATTAGTAGAATTATTGCCAATTAATAGCGAGGAGGATATAAGCCAGTACGCTCATGAGGGAGAAGAGTTTATTTATGTGTTAGAGGGAATCTTAACTCTTTTTATCAACAATGAACAAATCGAGGTATTCCCTGGAGATTCAGCCCATTACAATTCCTCTACGGTTCATAATTGGGCGAATTATACGAATAAAATGGTAAGGATGCTGGTCGTTAGTTCTCCTAATCCTTTTAAAATGTAAAGCCTATTTTGTAAAGCCTATTTTTAGAGGTTTGAGGTGAGTAAATGAGAAAAGCACTACTATTTAACATTCAAAAGTTTTCTGTACATGATGGTCCCGGTATTCGCACTACCATATTCTTCAAAGGATGTCCCCTTACCTGTCAGTGGTGCCATAATCCAGAAAGCCAAAGTTACAAGGCGGAAATCTTAATTAATAGAGATCGCTGTACTCGGTGCGGGGAATGTGAAAAGCATTGCAGTCAGCAAGCTGCCTGGCAGAATAATCATCAGCTGTTTTATGATGCCGAAAAATGTAATGCTTGTGAAATGTGTATTGATTATTGCTGTAAGAATGCCAGAGAAATAGCCGGAAAAGAATACACCGTACAAGATGTAATGCAAGAAATTCATAAGGATAAACCCTTTTATGAACAATCAGGTGGTGGGGTGACCTTATCTGGTGGCGAAGTGATGATCCAAATTGACTTTGTAGAGGCGTTGGTAAAGGCATGTAAAGAACAAGGCATCACGGTTGTCATCGATACTTGCGGCTATGCGCCTAGTGAAAATTTTCTGCGGATTATGAAATATGTTGATATATTCTTATATGATATTAAGCTTATGGACTCTGGTGAACACGAACATTACACCGGGCGGGATAACTCTTTAATATTAGAGAATTTAAGACTGTTATCTAATCATGATGCTGCCATTCAATTACGGCTGCCGCTTATTGAGGGAATCAACACTAAGAATGAACAGATTCAGGATATTATTGACTTTATTGCCACTCTTAAGATACATTCCATCAACTTATTACCCTATCACCATATGGGGCAGGGGAAGTATAAAAAGCTCAATTATCCATTACCAATATTAGAAAGACCGACAGATTTGAGGTTGGAAGAGATCCGGTCCATGTTTAAACAAGCAAATTATAAAGTGCAGATTGGAGGGTGAATTGTGGAACAAAGAGGTATGAATGAAAGAATTCGAAAACTTAGGAAGCAAAGTCTAACGGTAGAGCCCCATTTGTCCATTGAAAGAGCACGTCTGGTTACCGAGGCTTATGAAAAACATTTAGGAAAGGTGGAAACGCCCATATTGCGAGCTCTTACCTTTCAGCACATTATGGAGAATAAAACGCTGTGCATTAATGAAGGAGAACTTATTGTTGGGGAGAAAGGTGAACAGCCTCAATATGCACCTAGTTTTCCAGAACTTTGTTGTCATACAGAAGAAGACCTTGAGGTTATGGATCGAAGAGATAAAATATTCTTTAAGGTAGACGAAGCAGCAAAAAAATTGCAGAGGGAAAAGATTATACCTTTTTGGGAAAATCGATCCATGCGCAAGAATATCTTAGCGCAAATGTCTGCGGAATGGTTAGAGTGTTATGAAAGTGGTATTTTCACAGAGTTTATGGAACAAAGGGGACCTGGGCATACAGTAGCAGACGGGAAAATGTATATAAAAGGCTTTTTAGATTCTAAGGCTGAGATTCAAGAGCAGATAAGGGCTCTTGATTTTTTAGAAGATCCCCAGGCTTATGAGAAGAAAAGTCAGCTAGAGGCTATGGCTCTGTGTTGTGATGCTATTGTGACATATGGGAAGCGGTATGCGCAATATGCCAAAGAGATGGCACAAAATGAGGCAGACGAAAATAAAAAGGCGGACTTGCTGGAAATTGCAGCAAATTGCCAAGTTGTACCTGCTCGTAAACCAGAAACCTTTGCCCAAGCGATTCAAATGTATTGGTTTGCGCACATTGGCGTTACGACTGAAATCAACCCTTGGGATGCGTTAAGCCCTGGGCGGTTGGATCAGCATTTATATCCTTTTTATAAAAAAGGTATAGAGGATGGAACTCTTACGAGGGAAAAAGCCAAAGAGTTGCTGCAATGTTTATGGGTAAAGTTTAATAATCAGCCTGCACCTCCTAAAGTCGGCATTACCTTAAAAGAAAGCAGTACCTATACGGATTTTGCAAATCTTAACACTGGCGGTGTGAAGGATGATGGGTCAGACGGTGTCAATGAAGTATCTTATTTAATCTTGGAAACCATGGATGAGATGCGATTATTGCAGCCTAGCTCCAATGTTCAGATTAGCAAGAAGTCGCCTCACAATTTCATCAAGAAAGCCTGCGAAATATCTCGTAAAGGCTGGGGACAGCCAGCTTTTTATAACACAGAAGCGATCGTGGAAGAACTATTAAGAGCAGGCAAGAATATTGTCGATGCGCGGCAAGGCGGGTCCAGCGGCTGCGTGGAAACAGGTGCTTTTGGTAAAGAGGCTTACATTCTGACAGGATATTTTAATCTGCCTAAAGTATTGGAATTAACTCTCAATAACGGTTTTGACCCTATCGGAAAAAAACAGCTGGGTCTAAAGACTGGTTATGGTGAGGATTTTAAAACCTATGAAGATTTGTTCGAAGCCTTTAAAAAACAACTTCATTATTTTATCAATGTAAAAATTACAGGCAATCATATTATTGAGCATTTGTATGCAAAACATATGCCAGTGCCTTTCTTATCCATTATTACCAGCGGTTGCATTGCCAGCGGCAAGGATTATAACGCAGGCGGAGCCCTTTATAATACCAATTATATACAGGGCGTGGGCATCGGCACGTTGACAGATTGTCTGTCAGCTATTAAGTACAATGTTTTTGATCAGAAACGTTTTACGATCAAGGAACTGCTTAAGGCTTTGCAGGATGATTTTGTAGGTCATGATACCATTCATAATCTAGTGGCAAATCGAACTCCTAAATACGGCAATGATGATGATTATGCTGATGATATTATGGTAGAAGGATTTAATGCTTTTCATAATGAAGTTGTGGGACGAAAGACCCGAAAAGGCGGGGTTTATGGTATTGATATGCTGCCGACTACCTGCCATGTATATTTCGGATCGGTGATGGGAGCAAGCCCTAATGGCAGAAAAGCCTATAAACCTTTGTCCGAAGGAATATCCCCTGAAAAAGGTGCTGACAGAAAAGGACCTACTGCTGTTATTAAATCCGCTTCAAAAATGGATCACATCAAGACGGGAGGAACCTTACTCAACCAGAAATTTACCCCTTCTGTTGTCACTGGTGACCAAGGTTTAGAAAATATGGTATCCTTAGTTCGCACCTATTTTAATTTAGACGGACATCATATTCAATTTAATGTAATTGATTCGAAAACTTTATTGGATGCTCAAAAGCGCCCTGAAGAGTATAAAGATTTAATTGTACGTGTAGCAGGCTATAGTGATCATTTCCATAACTTAAGCAAAGAACTGCAAGATGAAATCATAGAACGTACCGAGCAGGGATTTCATTAAAATGACGAACCGCGAAGATGCGAAGATTTTTTAGAACGCATCAGTGTTTTTCTTATGAACCCTCACCTGTGACAGAGGAGTGGGCTTTTATTTTGAACCGACTGTACTTACCAAATGCAAGCAAAGTATGGATATTATGCAGAAAGAAACCTTTGGTCCTGTATTGCCCATCGCTACATTCAAAGATTTAGATGAAGCGATTGAGCTGGCTAATGATTCTGACTTTGGACTGACTTCTTCCATCTATACGCAAAATATTGATGTGGCCATGAGAGCGTGTAAAGAGATTAAATTTGGTGAAACCTATGTAAATCGAGAAAACTTTGAAGCTATGCAAGGCTTTCATGCTGGCTGGCGCAAATCTGGCATTGGCGGTGCTGATGGAAAACATGGTCTAGAAGAATATCTCCAAACTCATGTGGTGTATATGCAATATAATCAGAATGTAAAATAAGTATATCCTAACTATAGAGTAAGAGCCTTTGACGTTTTCGCGTTAAAGGCTCTTACTCTATTATCTATTTTGTCATTATCAAGAAAAGTTCCTTTAAAAAGGGCATCGGATGTCTTTTCTGACGCTCCTGTGATTTATTTCATGAATGTGGCGAGCGCTAGTGACAACAGAAGTTTGCTACCAAATATGCAAATAATGTTGTACTGCAAGAGATACAATAGCTACGGCAATCCAACAGGATAATCCCAGAAAAATCGGTTTTATACCATTGCCGATAAGTTGTTTCAAATGGGTGTTCAAGCCAATCGCAACCATGGCCATCACGATAAAAAACTTTCCGATTTGGGCAAGGGTCAGGCAAAGGGATGAAGGTAGAAATTCGATGGTATTGATAATAGACGCAAATATAAAACCAAAAATAAACCATGGAAATATTCTTGAAAAGCTGAACGAACCCGTATTTTCAGCTTTTCTGGAAGTAAGTATAGCCAGTGCAATTGTTATGGGGACAATCATTAACGTACGGGTTAATTTTACGATGGTAGCAAAGTTGCCAGCCGCTTGACTATACGAATAGCCGGCAGCTACTACAGAAGACGTATCATTGATGGCTGTTCCTGCCCACATTCCAAAACCCATATCATTCATTCTAAAGATGTGTCCGAGAAATGGGAAAATAAATACTGCAGCGATGTTAAATAAGAATATTGTGGATATGGAATAGGCGACTTCTTTATCGGTTGCCGCAATGACAGGAGCTGCTGCAGCAATTGCCGACCCGCCGCAAATCGCTGTTCCGACACCAATGAGAATGTTCACGTTTCCCGTAAGTCGTAAATAGCGCCCCACCAGCCATGCCGTAATCAGTGCCGCACTTATAGTAGAAATCATAATAAGCAGAGACTGGCTGCCGACTGCAAAAACATGAATCAAATTCATTTCAAAGCCAAGTAAAATAATCGCATACTGTAAGACTTTTTTGGCAGTAAAGGAGATTCCAAAGTTCAAAGATGCGGGTCTTTTTAAAAAGGCAAGTATCATACCAAATAGAATTCCAAATATTGGTCCTCCCATCAAAGGAACTGCGGTTCCCAAAAACCAGGCTGGAATAGCTATTATAGTAACGATAAAAGCACCTGGCATGATGTTGTTGAAAAGATTATTTTTGATCATATTGATTCCTCCTTGATAAGCATGATACTATCAGTTGAAGAACAATATGTAAAATACTATAATATAATTAAAATAATAGGTAAATACCTATAGTAAGAGGATTATGATGACATTACGACATTTGTACGTTTTTTTATGTGTATGCGATGAAGGCAATATGACTGCCGCAGCCAAAAAACTTTATATAGCCCAGCCATCCGTCAGCCAGGCAATCTTTGAACTTGAGAAACATTATAATGTGAAATTGTTTGAGCGGTTGGGACGCAGGTTATTTATTACCTCTGCAGGTCAAAAGTTATTAACGTATGCCCGGCATATCGTCAATTTAAACCAAGAAGTAGAGGAGTCTATGCGGGAGATTCATGATAATGGCATCTTACGGATCGGTGCCAGTGTTACTGTCGGAACTTATATTTTACCCAGTGTGATAAGAGAATTTATGCAAAGTAATCCTAAGGTAAAAGTTGTATCCACTGTGAATAATACGACAGTAATTGAAGAAATGCTGCTGGCAGATCAGTTAGATATCGGACTGGTTGAAGGTAAGGTACAATCATCTGGCATATTGCATATGCCTTTTATGGAAGATGAGTTAGTATTGGTAAGCGCTCCAGCTCACCCCTTTGGCAGAAGAGGAAAGATTACGTTAGCGGAGCTTGAAGAGGCTGACGTTATTGTACGTGAAGCAGGAAGCGGTACTCGAAATTTATTTGAATCGGTGATGACAGGAAGAGGAATAAACTGGAATATTATTGGTGTTTATAATAATGCAGAAAGCATAAAGAATGCTGTGTCAATTGGTCTGGGGGTTTCGGTTATATCATGGATGGCTGTGCAAAAGGAAATAGAGCGAAGAGAACTTGCTATCATAGAAATAGAAGGGGTGTCTTTTAAAAGACAATTTAGTGTTATTTATCACCGAAATAAGTATCTATCTCCTATTTTAAAGCGGCTTATTGAATTATTGCTGCCTGCATGAGGGTACAAATTTGCACGCTTTGGAATAATTAGATACAATCTATATATAGCAATAGCCATTTGGAGGATATATGATGAAAAAGATAGGACTTACATTAGGTGATAAATGGCTGATTGGGATGCTTTGCGTAGTATCGTTTACAGGAATTATTCTTAGTGTGATTCTCTTTCCCGCTCAAGCCAATACAGTTGCTGAAATTCGGGTGGACAATAAGTTGTTTAAATCCATTACCTTAAGGCAAGGCTACTATGAGGAATTTCGTATTGGCGGCGACACGGAATATGCCATTATAGAAGTCCAAGATGGTAAAATTCGCATACGGCAAGATGATTCTCCCCGCCAGATCGGTGTACAAACGGGATGGATTAGCAAACCGCCTCAACAAGTCGTCAATTTGCCCTATCGCATTGTGATTCACTTAGTGTCAAATGAATCTCTGGATGTAGATGACATTGCACGGTAGAGAGATATATAATTTAAATCGCAAATTACCAAAGTTTCAGACCGAATTATGGTATGGTTCACTCATAGATCAAATTCTTTGGTGTTGTTTTGTTAAATAATTGGTCGGCCAGCTATGTCTGACGGCTGTGCTGCATTCGCAGCGCCTGATGCAAAGATGCGCCCTAATCTTCGTATGCCTTCTTTTAGCAGTTCTTCATTATGGGTGGCAAAGCAAAGACGTATTTCATTGCTTTTAGTTCCATTTGTATAAAAAGCTTCACCAGGTACAAAAGAAACACCTACTGTAGCTGCACGGCGAATTAGTTCTGCACCAGAGGCGGGAGGCGTTATGCTGCACCACAGATAAAACCCTCCCTCAGGTATATTAAAATTTATATAACCGCTGCAAAAACGTCGGATAGCGCCAACCATAGCATCCCGGCGTTTTTTGTATTCCACGCGGACAGTAGCTAAATGATTTGCCAGGTAATCTTCTTCCAGACAAGTATGAAGAATAATTTGAGAAAGACTATTGCTGTGTAGGTCGATGTGCTGTTTTTCTTGTGCTAATCGATTGATAACTTGTGGAGCGGCGGTGACCCAGCCTGTTCGTAAACCTGGAAAAAGTATTTTTGAGAAAGTGCCCATATAAATTACACCGCCATAGGTGTCGAGACTCTTGAGCGAAGGAGGGGGCTGCTGACCGTAATAGAGCTGACTATAGGGATCATCTTCTATGATGACCAAGCGGTAGCGTGAGGCTAATCGAATTAATTCTTGCCGATCGTGCAGCGACATAACCCTGCCAGTAGGGTTTTGAAAAGTAGGAATTGTATACATTAATTTAGGGCGATAGCGTATTAGATAGTCTTCAAGCAATTCAAAATTAATACCATCAGATGGTGGCAGGGTTAGGATGCGAGCGCCAGAAGCTTCTAATGCCTGAATTGCTCCCAAGTAAGTAGGTGATTCTACTATCACGTAGTCGCGGGGTTCTACGAAGGCTTTTACAATGAGATACAGACCTTGCTGCGAGCCAGAGGCGATTAGAAATTGATCAGGAGTGGCTTGTATTCCCAGACGGCTTTGCCATGCTGCTAAGGAATGCCTTAGAGGAAGATATCCTTCGGTAGTCATGTGGCCGAAATCTGAAACTTCAAGGTCATATTTACTGGATACGAGAGCTTTTTCAATAATGGAGAGAGGATAAAAGGCTGGATCTGGCATACCAGCTGCAAGAGAAATTGTCTCATCTGCCGTGGGAGTAGCAATTAAAGTACGCAACAGTGATGACAGTGGTGATTTATATTGAGGTGTAAACAATTGTTCCCAAAGAATAGTGGCCGCTGACTGATCTGTAAATGATGGCTCAGCAACGTAAGTGCCGCTGCCGACTCGTGTTATTATCAAACCCCGTTCTTCCAGAAGCCTGTAGGCGTTAATTATTGTAGTACGGCTAACTTCCAGTAATCTGACGAGTTCTCGTTCTGGAGGCAGCTTGGTGCCAGCAGAGAGGGTTGAATTTTGAATTTTTGCAGCTAAACCATTTGCAAGCTGCAAATACATGGGGGCTGAACTAGATTGGTCAATTCGAATACCACTTAGCATTTTGGTAATATCCATTTATCTAATTCTCCTTAAAAGATAGAATTGGTATTTTAATTATATTATATTGGATATTTACAATTAAATTCCTGCAAGCTATTATAAGTAAAAAAACTGTAAAGTATTGGAGGGAAAACAATGCGAGAAAAGGACTTCCGCAAGGGTGTAAGTGACACGATACCTTTAATAGTTGGGATGATTCCATTTGGTTTAGCATATGGTATTTTGGGAAAGTCCATTGGTTTAACTTCAGGAGAGACCATTGCAATGTCCATACTGGTTTTTGCTGGATCTGCTCAGTTTATCTGTCTGCCGATGCTTATGGAGGGGGCTGGCTTGGCAATGGTTAGCTTTACGACCTTATTAATCAATCTTCGTCATCTTTTAATGGGAGCCTCCCTTGCTCCTTATATGAGTGGGCTATCCACGCCGTTTAAGGCTCTTCTTTCCTGTGGAATGACGGATGAGACTTATGCTGTGACAATACAACGTGCACAAGCAGGCTGTTATACAGGAGCCTATCAGTTGGGAAGCAATGTAATATGTTACCTCTTATGGGTGATGTCCACGATCGGCGGTGTTATTTTAGGAGATTACATAAGTGATCCACTTTCTTGGGGATTGGATTTTGCTATGCCAGCTACCTTCTTAGCCTTACTGATTCCTCGCTTACGTGACAAAGCCAGTGTAATCGTATGCCTTGTTGCAACTCTGGTTAGCGTCGGGGCTGTTATTTTAATTCCTGGTAAATGGTATATCATTATTGCTTGCTTGGCTGCAGCTATGGCTGGTGGTCTTATGGGAGGGAAACAAGATGCGATTTGAAATTCTCATGAATATCCTTGCTATGGCGGTAGTGACGTTTGTGACTCGTTTTGCTAGTATAGGGCTTTTGGGAGATGTACCTGCTGGGCTTGGACGTTTCTTGAAGCATGTACCTACTGCAATACTTACTGCTTTGATTGCGCCAGCCCTTTTTGCACCAAAAGGTTATATAGCACTAACTTTTTCAAATCATTATCTGCTGGCAGGCATAGTAACGGCTTTGGTAGCTTATAATCGTCAACCTCCTATTGTGACTATGGGGGCAGGTATGACCATGATATTGGTATTGCGGATGATGTGAGTTTGCTGTTTGACTCAAATGGGAGTTCTATTCACAGTAAAGATTTTGATCATAATAAATATAGGAGGGACTTCGTTATGGCGGTTGCTTTTGCAAAACGTATGGGAACATTGCGGGCGTCAGAGATTAGGGAAATACTAAAGATTACTCAGCGGGAAGAAGTATTATCCTTTGCAGGGGGATTGCCCGCTCCGGAATTGTTTCCGGTGGAAGAATTAAAGGAGATATCCATAAGGGTATTAGAAAAAATGGGTAGAGAAGCCTTACAATATTCCACTACTGAAGGATATAAACCCTTGAGAGAGAAAATAGCAGAGCGAATGAACCGAAAATTTAAAACAAGTGTTACTGCTGATAACATAGTAATCACTTGTGGTTCACAGCAGGCTCTAGACCTTTCTGGAAAGCTCTTCTTGGATGAAGGAGATATCGTACTGTGCGAAAGTCCAACATATTTGGCGGCCATTAGCGCTTTTAAAGCTTATGGACCGCGTTTTATAGAAGTGCCCACAGACGACCAGGGAATGATTATAGAAGAACTTGAAAAAATAATTGCAACACAGAAAAGTATAAAGCTAATTTATGTGATCCCAGATTTTCAAAACCCTACGGGAAAAACTTGGTCGCTAGAACGTAGACGTGATTTTATGAAGCTAGTAAAACAATATGACATTCCAGTTATTGAAGATAATCCCTATGGAGAATTACGTTTTGAAAACGAGATTCTTCCTTCATTAAAATCAATGGATAAGTCAGGAAATGTCATCTTTACAAGCACTTTTTCGAAAACGTTCTGTCCAGGATTACGTATAGGGTGGATTGCTGCAGATGCTGAATTTATTGAAAAATATGTATTAGTAAAACAGGGGGCTGATTTATGTACATCGATAAGAAGTCAGATGGAGATTGCAACCTACATGGATGTGTTTGACTTTGAAACACATATAGAAAAGCTAGTTGCCGTATATCGAAAACGCAGAGATGTAATGGTGGAAATGCTGAATAAAACAATGCCTCAAGGAGTAAGCTTTACTCACCCTCAGGGAGGTCTGTTTCTATGGGTTGAGCTTCCTAGGCATATTAAGTCCGTAGACTTACTTCATGACTGTCTGAAAAATAATGTAGCTTTTGTACCGGGGGATTCCTTTTTTCCGAATGGCGGTGTTGAAAATACCTTTCGACTAAATTACTCAAATATGTCGGAAGAAAAAATCATTGAAGGGATACAACGGTTATCTCTTGCGATAAAAAATGTAATGATCTAAAAAAAGATTCAGCTGAAGTATTCACTTCAGCTGAATCTTAATCGTAGGTAGCTCTCACTTGTAAATAATTGTTTTTAATAGTTTGAATGCTGGTTAAAGCGGTCTGAATATCCACATTGGCGTATTCAAAGACAAGGGTTGCTTCGGGAGCCGATGAGCAAATGGCGGAAAATAATACATTCCAGTTAATCGTCCCATGACCAACAGGGAGGTGGTCATCGGATAGTCCATGATTATCATGAAGGTGACAGGCGATAAGCCTTTTTCCTAATTGTTCAATGACATCCGGTAAGTTCCATTGATTAATGAATGCGTGTCCTACATCGAGCAACGCACCTGCTTCTGGTAACGTTAATAGTAGTTCTAGGTATTCTGTCCAATCAAATAATAGAGTGCCTTTTGTCTGTAATCCAACATTTTCAATGAGTATTTGGATCTCATAATTTTTAGAGAATAGCAAAAGCTCTTGAAGTCGATGTTGTACTCGCTGACGGACAAGCGCTTTGTCTCCCGTAAATTCTTCATTGGTATGTACTACAATAAATTTGGCATTCCACTTGGCGGCAAATTCAAAGACCTCTTTGTAATGGGTTAGATAGTGGCTGTCATTTTCATCAGCTAAGTTAACTCCAATACACGGTCCGTGAATGCTTAAATTTTGCGGTGATCGATGAGGATAAATTTCTTTTAACACTTTTTCCCAATGAGAATGATTGCCGAATTCATAAAAAATTTCTAGCCCTAAGCTGTCGGGGAGTTGTTTTAATGCAGTATAGTTAAATCCGATAAAGGATAAGTTGCTAAGGGATATAAGCAAAGGTTTTGACCTCCTTTAAATTCGTGATGTAATAGAGTATTCTACGCCTAAAGAATAGAATTTAGCATGCATAGTTATGAGATATTCTGTTTGGAAGTCCAATATTCTTCCCAACATGCCCATCAAATCCATTTACATGTTGCCAAGAGAAAGAAACCCCCACTGTTCCTGTAGGAATTGGTTGATCCGCTGGAAGCATGCATAGCAGGCGTTGACCGTTTTGATGTAGGCGAAGATGGATACAGCGCTGACTGCCTAGATGTTCGACAAATTCTATTTGTCCATGGAGCATGGGGGTGTCGCTTAGACAGCATTGTTCTGGACGAATCCCAATCCATAGTTCCTGATGCTCCGCTAAAAGTGTGTGCCATTTAGTGGGGGGATTTACACGGCTGCCTGCAATCCATAAGGCACCATCGCGGAAAGCTCCTTGCAGCAAATTCATCGGAGGAGATCCGATGAAAGAGGCAACAAAAGTGTTGGCAGGACGTTGGTAGATGACATCTGGTGTGTCTAGTTGCTGCAGAGCACCTTGGTTCATGATTGCGATTCGTTGTCCCACAGTCATAGCCTCTACCTGGTCATGGGTAACATAGATGAAAGTTGGGCGATAGAGATTGTGGATTTTAACTAATTCCGTACGGGCTTGCAGGCGAAGCTGTGCATCCAGATTGGAAAGAGGTTCATCTAGGAGAAAATAAGGAGCTTGTTTCACTAGTGAACGACAAAGAGCTACTCGCTGTTTTTGGCCTCCAGACAATTCGTTTGGCTTTCGTTGTTCGTAGCCTGATAGATTGAGGATTTCTAGTGCTTGTTTAGTTCTTGCTTTGATTTCTTCTATTGGTATTTTTTGAATGAAAAGACCGAAAGTGATATTTTCCCATATGGTCATATGGGGATATAATGCGTAGTTTTGAAACACCATGGCGATGTTTCGCGCACCAGGTTCTACTGTGTTTACAACTTGTCCTCCCATCTTGAGGGTACCTGCTGTGATGTTCTCTAGGCCAGCGACCATTCGGAGTGTTGTCGTTTTTCCACAACCGGATGGACCTAGTAAAATGAGTCGCTCGCCTTCTTGGATGGCCATGTTTAAATCTTTGACCACCGCAGTTTCACCATAGGATTTGCAAACATTTTCAAAAATAATTCCATTCATGAGTTCATCTATCCTTTCACCCCAGATTGCATAAAGGTATTCATAATAAAACGTTGGCAGGTTAGGTATAATAAGAGGGGTGGTAGGGCAGTAAGCATGGCGACTGCCATGGCAATGCCCCATTCACTGCCGCCTTCAGCACTGATAAACATTTGTAGTGCCAGAGGCAATGTGTACGTGGGTTTATCATGTAGAATGAGCAGTGGCCAAAAGTAATCATTCCAAGAGTTAATAAAGAAGACAATTCCCATGGCAATTACGGAAGGTTTGATAAGCGGTAATATGATTCGTGTTAATATGACCCAGGGACTGGCGTTTTCTAATCTTCCTGCTTCTAACAATGGCTTAGGGATATTGCGCATGCTTTGGCGCATTAAGAAGATTCCCATGCCGTCAGCTAGTTGAGGCAGTATGACTCCCCAAGGCGTATTCAATAAACCAAGTTTGGATATAAGCAAATAGTTTGGCATCATGACAACGGTAATGGGAATAAAAAAGGTCAGTAATAATGTGTTAAAAAGCTTTTCTTTATGAGAGAATTCATAATAAACAAAAGCAAAACCAGCTAAAATACTTGTGATAATTTTAGCAAGAGTGATACTGCTAGCAATTAATAAGGTATTTACAATATACTGTACTAGTGGGAGATTTTTCAGCACATACAAGTAATTGTCTATTACAGGTTTGGCGGGAAGGGGATTTAACGTGGATAGGAAAATTTGGTCCATAGTCTTAAAGGAAGTGGAAAGCATAAAGAGGAGAGGCCAAAGTTGAATCACTACTGCTAATAAGAGTAAAATATGCCAGTACCAGTCCCGATAGCTGTTAATTTTCATAGTGCACCTTCTTGTCTAATACCTTCGTCTTCACAATCAAAAAGAGAGCATATATTAGCATCGTTAATATGGCGAAGGCAGAGGCTTTGCCTGTTTGAAAAAAGACAAAACCGTATTGATACACGATATATACCAAATTGCTGCTGCCTTGGTCTGGGCCACCTTGCGTTAACATATTCACGGGAACAAGAACATATTGTAAGCCAAATACAACGGTAATTACAAAGACATAAAGAGCTGTTGATGATGTCATAGGGACAATAATGCGTCGAAAAAGCTGCCAATTGGAGACATTTTCTAGGCGAGCGGCTTCAATCAGTTCTTTAGGAACATCCACCATGGCCGCTACTAGTAGAATGAGGTTATAGCCGAAAACTTTCCAGCCGATAATCAGTCCAATAACGATAATCACTAATCCAGATTCTTTGAACCAACGAGGGGATTCTAAGCCAATTGCCGAAAGGATAATATTGAGGGGGCCAGCTAAGGGATTCAATATCCAGAGGAAGAGAATACTGGCTACAGCCAGAGAAACTGTACTGGGGATGAATAAGGCGGAACGATAAAAAAAGCTGAATCGATTGAGACGATGAGCAATGATAAAGGATAAAAGATAGGGGAAAATGAAATTTACACAGACTAAAACCAAAATATAAAGAACTGTATTTAAGAGTATTTTGATCAATTCGTCACTAGAAAGTAACTGTAGATAATTTTGAAGTCCTACGAATTTCATCGTAGGGCTTACCATATTCCAGGAGTGGAAGCTGAGCCAGACATCTTGTAATAGTGGCCAATAAGCAAAAAGTAATAATGTAATGGCGGCTGGCGCTAGAAATAAAGCAGACTGCCAAGTAAAACGATTCATTCGGTTTGTTATCCTTCCATAAAATAGTAAGCATAGAATGTCGTAAAAACCTTTTGGATTCTCACGACATTTTTAGCAAAAATTGATTAAAGCAGAGAATTGATTTTAGCAGCTGCTTGTTTAAGAGCATCTGCAGCAGATTGTTTTCCACTGAGTATGATATCCCGGACATCGATAAGTGCTTGTTCGGCTTGTAAACCATTAGCACCAGGGAAGCTAGCCCATTTCACAACTTCAGGCATTTGAGACATAGCCACTTGCATGTTTTTATTTTGTTCAGCAAAATCTTTCAATCCTTGAGGATCTTCTGTTACTCCTTTTCGTGGTGGCAGATAGCCAGTGCCTTTACTCCAAAGGGCAAGTGCTCCAGGAGATTCTAGAAATTTAACGAAGCGCCAAGCTGCTTTTTGTTTGTCAGGATCCTGAGAGAAGATCATGAGCAAGTTTCCGCCCGCAGGGAGTTTTCTTGTTTTTCCTTCAAACGATGGAAACTGTGTAGCCATAACGGTGAATTTAGCACTTTTTTCAAAATTATCCCGTTTGCCAATTGTTGTGCATACCATGCCTAATTTTCCGCTTAAGAAAGCTTGGAAGGCTTCTTCATTTGTTGCGTGCAGACCGTGACCATTTTTCACCATATCAGCTAGTACTTGATAGGCCTCGGATGCTTCAGGAGTGTCAAAACCAGCCATAGTGCGGCCATCTTTTTTTGCTAAAATTTGTCCGCCGTTCGATTCTATCAAGGCTTGCTGCGCCCAGTTGTCAGCATATTCTTGCATAAAGAAGCCCATAATACCAGTTTTTTCTTTAATGGTTTTGGCATATTGTGTTACTTCTTGCCAAGTGCGTGGTGGTTGGCTTGGATCTAAACCAGCTTGTTTGAAAACATCTGGATTGTAGTAGAGTACAGGTACACTGACAGAGTAAGGAAGTCCAATTTGTTTACCATCATCAGTTGTAGCTAAAGAGAGTACATTCGGCAGGAAATTATCTTTTAAGTAGGTGTTATCTTCTGGTGATAGTTTTGTGATGATATCTGGTATAGACGCATACTTTAAATTTTCACCTGCATAATTTAAGTAGCTATACCCCATTTGTACAACATCGGGATTTTTTCCGGATGCCATAGCCGCTTGCAAGTTTTGTGTTAACCCCTTATACATGTCAGGGTTATATTTTTCTACGACTTCAATATCAGGATTTTCTTTGTTGAATTGTTCTACCAGTTGTTTAACGGAAGGACCGCCAAAACTTTCTGCATTTACATGCCAATATTCAATCATAACCTTGCTTGGGGTTTTTGAGGATGCGTTTTGAGAACTGCCGCACCCTAAAGCTGCAATAGTGAATGCTCCGATACATAATAAGGCAAATAGCTGAGTTATTTTTTTCAATGTTTGTTCCCCCTATAGATAAATTACATGTATAATAATATCTTTTTAAGATGGATGTATTGTTAGAGAAAGATTAAGTCTATATTAATTTATTTCTAAAGTACTTCTGTTTAGGCTATGTATATACTACTATACGAGAATGAAAATGGTTGGCATTTTGACTAACCTTGTTATATGTGATAAATTGTATCTTATTCAAAATACAAATTAGTAAAGAGAGTGTTGTTATGAGTATACTTAAATCGAATTTGCTACTTTTACTTGCTGCGACTATATGGGGATTAGCATTTGTAGCCCAGCGAGTGGGAATGGAATATGTAGGACCCTTTACTTTTAATGGTGTGCGATTTGCTTTGGGGAGCCTTTCTTTAATACCCTTGATCCTTTATTATCAAAATCGTTCTCCCAAAGACATTCAGGTGAAAGATGATTCAAAGCAGGTAATTATAGCGGGGATCATTGCTGGTGTAGTATTGTTTATTGCCGCAACCTTGCAGCAAATTGGTTTAATCTATACAACGGCGGGGAAAGCTGCATTCATCACTTGTCTATATATTGTAATCGTCCCCATTTTGGGAATTCTTTTAAAACAATACGTCAGCATGAGCACTTGGATTGGATCTTTAATTGCCGTTGTGGGTTTATACCTTCTCTGTGTGAAAGATGGTCTTTATATTTCCTATGGTGAGGTACTGGAACTTATAGGAGCGTTTTTTTGGGCAATCCACATTTTAGTAATTGATCATTTTTCTTGTCGAGTGCCTGTATTGAAGTTGGCCTTTTTTCAGTTTATTACTTGTTCTATTTTAAGTTTAATTGCGGCATTATTTATGGAAACTATTCGTGTTGAGTCTATTTATCAGGCTGCTGTTCCTATTTTATATGGCGGTATTCTTTCTGTAGGGGTTGCTTATACCTTGCAAGTTGTTGCCCAAAAAAGCGCTCAGCCTTCTCATGCTGCTATAATTCTAAGCATGGAAACCGTATTTGCTGCCATTGGCGGCTGGTTGATATTAAATGAAAAGTTAGGTCCTCAGGAACTGGTAGGATGTATTATCATGTTTGCTGGAATGCTTTTATCTCAACTGCAAAATTTGACAAGATCAAAAGAAAGTGTAAATGTAAATGATGCGATAGTAGATTCGGATACTAATAAATTGGTGCCATAAAGATGTGTAATCATGTAAGAATTTCTTATACATAGCATTTATAGGTTTTGTAAGCACAATGCCGCTGCTGCGGCACACAAAGGAGTACGCAAAGATATAGAAATGTAACTCTTTGTGTACTTTGCGTCTTTGTGGTTCGATTATTTTTTCTTCATTGTCTTTACATCTTCGCGGCTCCAAATTTTTATTTTTTAGGGATCCGTCAGTGTTTTTTTATAAAAAGAATGTGAAAAATCAGTTAAGGATTTAGAAGAATAGAAAGTTAAGAACGCATATTAAATAGGTAAAGGGATAAAAATAGACATAACGGGAGATTTAAGACTATAATCGCTATTGATGATCGTTTTTCTACTATAAGATCATATTAATAGGGGAATTAAACATTTGACGAAATGTGAAATAGGTATTGACACATTTCGCTAAAGGTAGTACGCTCATAGTAGAAAAATAATTCTTCGTTAGGTGAGGCTCCTGCATAAACATAGGCCACTGCCCGGAAATGTCGAGAGACGCCAATGGGTAGAACAGGTATTACCGGATTAAGGTTTTACTTAAGGTGGCTGAGGGATTTTTAGTTTGTACTCTACGTTATGCAGTGCCAAAGCTCGTACGAGTGGGGAAGGTGTGGATGTATTAAGTTCGCTTTTTAAGCCTTCCGGTAACGGGGGCTTTATCTATTTTCTTGTTTTGGATGAACAATGCGGCTGTAGTAGGATATACTATAGTAAGGCAAGAAAATCAGAAATATAAATATAGAACTTCTTCGTTAGGTGAGGCTCCTGCATAAACACAGGCCACTGCCCGGAAACGTCGAAAGACGCCAATGGGTAGAACAGGTATTACCGAATTAAGGTTTTACTCAAGGTGGCTGAGGATCGTGTACCTCTACGTTATGCAGTGCTAAAACTCAACGATTGGAGAAGGTCAAAGCAAGTATTGGATCATGGCAGCATGAAAAGACCTTCTTATCTAATGAGAGAAGGTCTTTTGCTATCGATTCCCATCGAAAGGTAAAGAAGGAATAGGAGGTGGTTTTATGGATTCCGGACCCAGTGGCCATATAAGCAAATATCAATGTATCAACTTGTCTGTTCACGTTAAGGCGGGCGGACTCCAGGCAAAGAAGGAGGAATAAAATATGAACGCATTAAAAATGGTAGGTGAATTCTACTTTAGCCAATTAATCGGTCAGTCGATTTATGATAAAGCCGGGAATCGTTTTGGGCGGGTAAAGGACATCGCAGTACGCTGGGATGGCGTATATCCGCGAGTGATTGGTGTCAAATATGAAAATAAAATACATAATCTGATTCCAATCGAATGGATTGTGCTTCGTGACAATAATAGGGTAGAGCTTGTCGAAAATTTCACTGTAGATCAAACAGTTCCTCTGCATGAAAATGATATTTATGCCAGCAAATGGCTGCTGGATAAACAAATCATTGATATTAAAGGTTCCAAAATGGTAAGGGTAAACGATATTATATTATCTTGGGTAGTGCAAGATGGAAAACAGCATATGGTGTTAGTCGCTGTTGACATTGGTGTGCGTGGTTTGTTCAGACGATTGGGGTTGGAATTTGTCTTTACAAAGTTCAAACAAAATTGGCTGATTTTAGAGTTTATTAAGCCTTTGGAAAGCTGGAATTCGCACCTTCAGCTTAATCGCTTAAAACAGCAGCTGACAGAACTGCATCCTGCAGATATTGCAGAATTGATCGAGGAAATGGATTATAAACGCCGGGCCAACTTTATAGAAAACTTAGATGATCAACAGGCAATTGATACGTTAGCAGAATTAAATCTGGATACCCAGGTAGAAATTATTGAACAAATGGATGCACAGCGAGCATCTGACATTCTAGAAGAAATGGCTCCAGATGAAGCCGCTGATATTTTGGGTGAGTTGCCAGCAGAAAAATCCGAAGGATTGCTGCAATTGATGGAAAGTGATGATGCTGAGGAAGTTAGAGAACTCATGCAATATGAGCAAGGTACTGCTGGAGCCTTAATGACCAATGAGTTTATTGCATTTTCTTCTCATATTACCACAGAAGAGGCTATCAATCAGCTGCGAGAATTATCACCAACAGCGGAAACCATTTATTATCTATATGTTATGGATGATGAAGAACACCTTCAAGGAGTTCTGTCATTGCGAGAGTTAATTGTTGCTGCGCCCCAAACTACCTTAAAAGAATTGATGCATACGAAAGTTGCTGTGGTACAGGATGGAGATAATTATCAAAAAGTAGCGGAAGTCATTAATAAATACAGCTTATTGGCGGTACCAGTGGTTGATGAACAGAATATTATGGTAGGAATTGTTACAGTCGATGATATTCTTGATATATTAATGCCAGAGCGTGGCAAGCTAGATACGTACTCCTGGTTTGCCTTAACAAAAACGGCAGGGCGGGGGCGATAAATATGAATGCAATAAAGAATATGCGTAAGAGATTAGGATTATTCCTAGCTGTAATGGGACCGGGAATTGTCACAGCATTTGCCGATAATGATGCCGGCGGTATTGCCACCTATGCTGCTGCTGGAGCAAAGTATGGCTATGGACTGTTATTTATTGTACTGATCAGTAGTATTTGCCTGGCGATTGCCCAAGAGATATCAGCAAGGACAGGGGCTGTTACAGGACGGGGGCTATCCGATTTAATTCGTGAATTGTTTGGTGTTAAATGGACTTTTTTTGCTATGAGTGTGTTACTAATTGCTAATATTGGTACTACGGCATCCGAGTTTTCAGGTATTGCAACTAGCTTTGAAATTTTTGGCGTGAGTAAATACATTGCAGTACCCATTATGGCATTTTTAATCTGGTGGCTGGTACTTAAAGCAGATTATGGAAAAATCGAAAAGGTTTTCTTAGTGTTGTGTGCCACTTTTTTAAGCTATGTTATTTCAGGCATCATTATTGATCCTCCATGGGGAGAAGTATTCGTTGCATCGATTACACCTACTTTTTCTCCTGATGCGGACTTTCTAATCATGGCGATTGGTGTAATTGGCACTACGATTACACCCTGGGGACAGTTTTATGTTCAGGCATCGATTGTTGATAAAGGAATAACTGCTGAAGATTATAAGTATACCTTTTGGGATGTGATGTTTGGTGCGTTTTTTACGTGGCTGATTGCTTTTTTCATTATCGTGGCAACGGCAGCTACTTTATACGCAAATAATATTGCCATTGATTCAGTTAAGGATGCAGCGATGGCATTAAAACCAATGGCTGGTGAATATGCCAGTTTGCTATTTTCTTTTGGTTTATTGGGTGCCTCTATGCTGGCGGCATTTATATTGCCTCTTAGTACGGCCTATGCTGTTTGCGAGGCATTAGGTTTTGAAAGCGGTGTTAGTAAAACCTATAAAGAGGCTCCTGCTTTTTTTGGTCTATATACAGCCTTAATAGTCATTGGTGCCGGATTAGTACTATGGCCAGATTTGTCGTTGTATCAAGTTATGATTACCTCTCAAGTCGTTAACGGCGCGCTTTTGCCGCCCATTCTAATTTTTATGGTGCTGATCGCTAATAATAAAAACATTATGGGTAATTATGTAAATCCTGCATGGTACAATGTGGTCTCATGGACTTTTACCGTGGTGTTAATTTTATTGACCCTCATGTTATTAGCGTCTACGTTAATGCCAGATTTTATGGAGAATTTAGTAAAGTACTTAGGACTATAAAGGTATTCATCTGCATTTTAGTTATGAGACAAAACTAGGTATTGGAGATTAAAGGTTAAATAGAAAATATGTCGAAAGAAACTTTTAAATATAAAATGGGGGGAATTAGCCATATGTTTTATGATTTAATTGTTTCTAATCGATCCTACCGACGATTTCATGAAGAACACAGTATCTCAGTAGAACGATTGAGAGAGCTTGTTAATTATGGGAGATTATCGCCTTCAGGAGCTAATAAACAGCCTTTAAAATATATCATATCAGGGGATAAAACAAAGAATGAATTAATATTCCCCCATTTACTGTGGGCGGGTTATTTAAAGGAATGGGCAGGACCAGAAGAAGGAGAACGACCTTCTGGTTATATTGTGATTCTTCAAGATACGCATATAGGGCCGAGTGGTGTTGATCATGGAATTGCAGCACAAAGTATTTTGCTTGGGGCACGCTCCATGGATCTTGGTGGATGTATGATCCAAAGTATTAAGCGCGATGAGCTAAAGGCTGCATTGCAGATTTCGGATCAATATGAAATTTTACTGGTTATTGCTCTGGGCAAGCCAAAAGAGACTGTTATTCTCGATGAAATTGAAGATGGGGATGACATTAAATACTGGCGAGACAAGAATCAGGAACATCATGTACCAAAACGTAAGTTGCAGGATATTATTGTAGAATAATCTATAATGAACAAAAGTCTGATCCATTTTATGGATCAGACTTTTGTTCATTTATTTCATCTCAAACCCTTTAGTTTCCAAAAAGCTTTTCATATGGGGGCGCTGCTTGTCTTTTAGGAAAGTAGACATACCTTCTGTCCAGGTATTGCTTCTTTCCCCATTGGTTCTTGCGATATAATAATCTCTAATGCTATGATCATATTCTTTTAAGATTTCTTCATCTCCCTCAGTATGATAACTATCCTCTTTAAAAACTAAGGATAAAGGGAGGCGGGGTTTTACTTTATTTCGGATTTCCGGGTAGCCGAGACACATGCCAAATACAGGGTATACATTATGGGGGAGGTTTAATGACTCACAAACATCCTCAGGATTATTTCGTAATGCACCGATATATACACCGCCAAGACCCACTGATTCTGCGGCAACCATGATATTTTGTGCTGCTAGGCTCGTATCTACAGTAGCTAAAATGAAGTTTTCCGTATAACCGCTTTCAAATCTTTTATTGTTCATTCTACAGGCCTTGCCTAATCGGTTTAGGTCAGCACAAAATACTAAGAAAATGGGGCTTTCTTCAACACAGGCCTGATTGCCTGCTAATTTAGCGATGGATTTTCTCTTATTCTTGTCTTTTACCCTGATAATGGTATAGGCTTGAATGTGATTGGAGGTGGAAGCTTGCTGGCCTGCCTTGATGATCTCTATTAGCAATTGATCATCAACGGGCTGCGTGGTGAACTTTCGAACCGATACATGTTTTTTTAACAATTCGATTACATGATTCATGGTAAAACCTCCTAAAAAATAAATGCCAAGACGATTTGAAGTAAGTTGCTTTGCGATGTCATGTGATTTACACTATAAGAATATAATATTGTAATATAGTATTGTTCAATGTTGCATAAGGGTGTAAAAGGAGATTGTTGTGAAGAAAAATCCAAAAGTAATATGCTTCCTTCTAACATTGGTAGTTTTAATTGGAGCGTACTTTATTTTCACCAGACATGATGTAGAAAAGGAAAGCAGGTCAGAGAATGGTACGGAAAATATCCCTCCCGCTGAAACTGTGATTCTAAATAGGGAGGGTGATGGTACTGTTATAAAGGTGAAAGAGGAGCAGCCTGTTGTAGCTCCCACTAACCAGTTGAAAAATGATAAACTAACCCTATCTTCCATGCCGACAGTAACCTCCCGGGAAGATTCTGTGGATCTGGAACAACATACCTACTCTATTAAAAATAAAAAGAAGGAAATCATTCTTAGTCCTGGCGTGAGTCTTCAGCCTAGTAAAGGCATTACGATTAAAATACCTGGTGAAGAAGAAGTAATTAAAGTCCAGCGTGATAAAACCTATCATTCAGATAGTATTCACATGTTTTGGGAAAAAAAGTATTAAAATTATCCTTTTCTTCCTAAATGGTCTGCAAATTCTACAGGCGAAGGCAGGGTAGATACAGCCCACCATGGAGAGTGATCTTGTAGTTCTTCCAATGAGTATCGGCCTGTAGCTACTGCAATAGTTTGCGCACCAATGGCCTTACCACAGTCAATATCGTTGGGTGTATCGCCAATAACATACACTTGATCCAATGGCACTTGCGGGTAGTTTTGCTGCAACTTTGTGAGTGCTTGTTTGGATATCTCTCTGCGATTGTAGCAATTGTCGCAAAAGGCACTGGAAGAGAAATCAAAGAAGCCATCCAACCCATATTGGTGCAGTTTTGCTTTGGCACCAAATTCGGTGTTGCCTGTAAGGATTAGGCAAGTATAGTCTGATTGTTGCTGTAGATAGATCAGGATATCTTTTACTGAGGGAGTAAGGTGACCTTTGCGGGCTGCTAAGTGGCTTGGCAATACTTTTTCGTAAAGGCTGACTAGATTGCAGATTTCATGGACAGAGGGCTCCCGTCCTGTGGCGAGAAGGAGTATTTGATGGGAGATGTAATAGTCAGTCATGCCAGCTGTTTTGATGGTGGTAAAATCAATTTTTGTGTGCAGGGCTTCGGAAACTGCTTCTTCAAAAGCATATAAGCCAGCTTTAGCTGTTTTCAATAAGGTGCCATCAATATCCCAAAATAAAATCTTCAAGCGATGCGCCTCCTTTTTCATACTGATCTATACTATAATTAGATGTTTATAGTCAATATCCTTGTTGGATTTAACTTTTATTCCTATGCAAAAAAACTATCAGATAACCTATTAGTTAAAGCGCATCTTTCCATAAAAGGATGATGGACTTTAGCTATCTATTAACCAATAGCTTACAATATTTACTAGATCTTAACTTATTGATAACAAATGCAGCCTATTTATTATATACAATTAAATCAGAAACTATAGTGTAGGGGGAGTAAACTTGCAAAAACGAGTAAAATGGTTAAGCTTTTCTCTTGTAATTGTCACTTTATTGGTACTTATTGTGTCTGCTTTTCCCAAGCAAGAAATTGTCAACGCTGGTGTTGAAAACGGTTATTATGGTAAGAAGCCTAAGTATGTGTTTTACTTTATTGGGGATGGTATGGGTATGCCACAAATTACTTCTACAGAGATTTTTAAAGGCACACTTTCTAGTAATAATCCTATGAATAAAGAAAGTTT
Organism: Pelosinus baikalensis; assembly: GCF_020819555.1. Lineage (NCBI taxonomy): Bacteria > Bacillati > Bacillota > Negativicutes > Selenomonadales > Sporomusaceae > Pelosinus > Pelosinus baikalensis. The sequence goes on along the minus strand of NZ_JAJHJB010000001.1, from coordinate 117,412 downwards.
AAGTTTTACAGTATTCCCTAACGTTGGTATACAAACAACCCACTCGGCGAATACCTTTATAACGGATTCTGCTGCTGCGGGCACTGCTTTGGCAACAGGTTATAAGACCAATAATAATATACTGGGAATGGATCCTACCAAGCAAATTAAGTTTAGGTCTATGGCGGAAATGGCAAAAGAAAAAGGTATGAAAGTAGGAATTGTCTCCAGCGTGTCTATTGATCATGCGACGCCCGCTGTATTTTATGCTCATGAAGCAAGTCGTAAAAATCTTTATGAAATCGCCATTTCTCTGGGAGATAGCGGATTTGATTATTTCGCAGGAGGCGGATTGCTTTCGCCTACAGGACCTAAAAAGGATAAGCCCAATGCCTTAGAGATTGCCAAGCAAAAGGGTTATAAGATTGTTAATACGCAAGAAGATGTTATGGCACTAACCAAGAATGATGGTAAAATTATTGCTTTTAGTACTGAGCTTGCCGCAGATTCTGCCATGCAGTATGATATTGACCGGAAGGATAGAGTGTCCTTGGCAGATTATACTAAGAAGGGGATCGAGTTGCTGGATAATCCGAATGGTTTCTTTATGATGGTAGAAGGCGGGAAGATAGACTGGGCCTGTCATGCGAATGATGCTGCTACTACTGTTCGAGATGTGATGGCCTTTGACAACGCAATAATGGAGGCCCTTGCGTTTTATGCAAAACATCCGAATGAGACGTTGATTGTTGTTACAGGTGACCACGAGACTGGTGGTATGACTGTAGGCTTTGCTGGAACTCAGTATGAGACTTTTTATAACAAGATAAATAAGCAAACTTTGTCTTTTGAAGAATTTGATAAGGCAATTAAGAACTATCGGGATACTGTTGGTCCAAATGGAGCTAATTTAGAAGATTGGCTGCCGGTTCTTAGTGAAAGATTTGGTCTGACGGAATTGAGTGATTATGATAAGAGTCGTCTGAAAGATTCTTTGGCTGCTAGTATGATAGACCCTAAAAAGAGAAGCAAGAATGAGCAAGCCTATTTATTATATGGTGGATATGAGCCTTTTTCTGTTACGACAACTCATATCTTAAACCAGAAGGCTGGTATCGGCTGGACAACCTACGCGCATACAGGTGTAGCAATACCGGTATATGCACAAGGCATAGGCGGAGAGTTATTCCAAGGCTCTTATGATAATACAGATGTTGCAAAAAAAATAATGAACATTATGGGTTTGAAATTCCAATAAAAGTATAGCATCAACCGCATGGGCGAGGGATGGAAGGAGAATTGGCTCCGAATCCATCCCTCTAATAATATAGAGAGGAACTACCTGTATGAGAGAACAGCAAAGATCTGATAAAATTTTTGTAGTTATCATTACCCTTGTATCCATTTTTCTTTACCTGATTCCTACAGGTTTCCCCATTCAGGATGATGATTATGTACGCAGTAAAGCAAAGATTGTGGCTGTAGACAATCAGAACGTTCATCAAAGAGGTGTGGTAAAAACGGGTGTACAAGGTGTTTCTATCGAAATCATGGATGGAATATATAAAGGTGAAAGAGTAGAAACGACGAATACATTGTTAGGAAAGTTGGAAATGGATAAGTTATTTCAAGAAGATGATGTTGCTTTAGTAGTGATAAAAGGAGAACAAGGAAAAATTCAAGCAGCAAATTTGATTGATCATTACCGGCTAGACGTAGAAGGGATACTCTTTGCTTTATTTGCCTTGGTTTTGTTCTGGTATGCTAGATGGACGGGGGTAAAGGCTTTACTTTCTTTTATATTTACAATTTTAATTCTTTGGAAAGTTTTATGGCCTTTATTCCTAAAAGGCTGGGATCCTATAATTGTTTCCCAATTGGTAGTATGCCTTATTGTCGGTTGTGTAACTTTTTTGATAGCTGGATTAAATCGGGTAGGTGTCGTAGCATTTTTAGGAACGATTAGCGGTACGATTGCTGCATGTATAATTGGTATTATTTTTGGTGACTTATTTAAAGTGCATGGTGCGGTTGTGCCTTTTGCAGAAACATTGCTTCATGTGGGTTTTAGTCATATTGATTTAACTAAAATATTCTTGGCAGGGATCTTTTTAGCATCCTCTGGAGCCATGATGGATGTGGCGATGGATATTGCAGTATCCGTTGCAGAGCTTGTGGAGCAAAAGCCAAGTATAACTAGAAAAGAAGTTATCACTTCAGGTATGAATGTTGGTCGAGCCGTTGTAGGGACTATGACAACAACATTGCTTTTGGCATATTCAGGTGCATTTACAGCTTTAATGATGGTATTTATGGCCCAAGGAACGGCAGTAGTGAATATACTAAACTTGACTTATATTGCAGCAGAGATATTACACACTCTTGTAGGAAGCTTTGGTGTGGTGTTAGTAGCTCCCTTCACAGCCATACTGGCAGGATGGTTATTAGTACCACATTCTGCAACATTGGTGGATAGTGGTAATAAAGTGCAGGAAAAAGAAAATATCCGGTGATAAGCAAAGACTGAATTATGGAGAATCTTTTTTACTAGAAAGTATAAGTCTTTATAAAGAGAACGTTAAACGCAAAGGACACAAAGAACACAACAGACGTGTTGATTCTACGCCTTTGCGTTCTTTGTGTTTCAAACGGTTATGTTTCAAAAGGACGCGTCAGCGTTTTTTATAATAAGCTTAGAAAGTATAAGTTTTTAGGTGTGGAAAAGGTGAGATTTTATGAACCACAAAGGCACAATGCCGCTAACGCGGCACACAAAGGAGTGCACAAAAAAATAAATAAAACCCCTTTGTGTCCTTTGCGTCTTTGTGGTTCTATTCGCTTTATCGATTTTAAAGGACGCGTAGCGTTTTTCTAAGATAATAGGTAGTATACGGATTTTGTGTAACAGCTTGTGATATAGTAAACTATATAATAATAAGAAAGTGTTTTGACAAAGATTTGTAGCAATAAGGAGAAGAAATGAAAATCGCACAGTTATTATTGACATGGTATGAAAATTCTAAACGGGATTTACCATGGCGCAGGGATAAAGATCCCTATCGGATATGGGTTTCAGAGATTATGCTGCAGCAAACTCGGGTAGAGGCTGTTAAACCCTACTTTGATAGATGGATGGAGAGATTCCCCGACTTAGAAAGTTTAGCAGAGGCCGAGGAAGAGGAAGTGGTTCGTCACTGGCAAGGACTGGGGTATTATTCCCGGGCCAGAAACCTACTGCAGGGGGTACGAGAGGTGAGCCAGTCCTATGGGGGACAAGTACCGCAAACGAAAGAAGAGGTAATAGGTCTTGCCGGTGTTGGTGACTATACAGCCGGGGCCATTTTAAGCATTGCCTATAATAAAAAAGAGCCAGCTATTGATGGGAATGTTCTGCGGGTTTTTAGCCGATTATTTTGTGTAGAGGAAGAAATTTCTTCTCCCGCTGCTAAAAAGGTCATAAAACAGCTGGTTGCCGATGAGATGTCCGAAGAGCATCCAGGTGACTTTAATCAGGCTTTAATGGATTTAGGATCATCCATTTGCATTCCGAAAACGCCCCGGTGTACCCTATGTCCACTAGCAGACTGCTGCTGTGCAAAAAGAAAAGGCAAGGAAGGACAGCTTCCTGTAAAAAAGAAAAAAGCACCGCCTAAAGCAGTGCGTCTTATGGCAGGAGTGATTCGTCAAGGTGAATTTTTTCTGTTGCATCAGCGGCCCAATAGAGGTTTATTGGCGGGAATGTGGGAATTTCCAACGGTAGAAATTGGGGAAGATGGGGAAGCTATGGATATCTTCCGTCAGGGCATCCAAGAAAAAACAGGTCAAGTAATTGAATTAGAAAGATTGCTGCTCCAATGCACACATATTTTTAGTCATCGCCAATGGGATATTTCCTTCTATTATTGTATCGCTGCGCCAGATAGGATCGTGCCGAATGATAGGGAACTAAAGTGGGTAAATCGTACAGATTGGGAGAAACTATCTTTTGCCGGACCTCATCGTAAAATGGAGAAGTACTTAGCAGAAAAAAATAGTCAAGAGAGTTGGCAGTCCTTCGAATAGAAGCTGGAGAGGAGATTGGTTATGAAAAAAATTTGGCTGGCAGGAGGGTGCTTCTGGGGTGTAGAAGCCTACTTTCAACAACTTAAGGGAGTAGCAGACACCAAAGTAGGATACGGACAAGGGCAGATAGAAAATCCTACGTATCAGCAAGTATGTTCGGGAACAACAGGACATACAGAAGTTTGTGAGGTTACGTATCATGAAGAGGTGCTGCCTTTAAGGAAATTACTAGAGCATTTCTTTAGAATTATTGATCCAGTAACTCTCAATCGTCAAGGACCGGATCAGGGGACCCAGTATCGCAGTGGCGTGTATTATTCCGACGAGATGGAAAAAGAATGCATACTGGAATTTATTAAGGAGCAGCAGTCATCTTATTCAGAACCCATAGTAGTAGAAGTAGAGCCTGTAAAGAATTTTTACTTGGCAGAAGCATATCATCAGGATTATTTACAGAAAACACCCAATGGATATTGTCATGTCAATTTAATGCTGGCAAAACCAGAAGAAAAAAAGATTTTTCTGCTAAAATGACTAAGACCAATGACCATTTACCTAAGAACATGCATGGGTTAACCTTAGATTCCATTGTTAGCTTATTAAGTGATGCAAGTGAAGCATTATCAGCTGATGAAGTAGCAAATGAAGTTGGAATTTCTCGCGTTACAGCTCGTCGGTATTTGGATTACCTAGTGATGGAAGGAAAACTGCAAATGTTGTTGGAATACATGCCCGTGGGCAGACCTATTCATCGCTTAAAATGAAGTGATGAATAGGTTTTTTCTTATAAGCATAGAAAGTATAAGTTTTTAGGTGCGGAAAAGGTGAGATATTATGAACCACAAAGGCACAATGCCGCTAACGCGGCACACAAAGGAGTGCACAAAAAAATAAATAAAACCCCTTTGTGTCCTTTGCGTCTTTGTGGTTCAAAATGTTTTTATTTTTAAAAAGATAGCGTAGCGTTTTCAGCTTTGCTTCTTTTAAAGCGATCGTCTTTTTGCTATAGTAAGGATAGACTGAAAAATTCACTAATGTTCATATATATGTTATATTTAATCATCGCACCTTTAATTTCTGTTATTTCAAAATCATGGTTTGCGCAGGGGGGGAAATGGGACATATTGTTAATAGTGAAAAGGAATATCGTTTACTTCAGCAACGCTTAGATCGTAATATAATAGGGGCATCTTATTCACCGGTTTTTATATTCTTAGCTATTGAACCTATTAAATCAGTATTTTTGAAGAGTATTATTGCAGGTGCCAAGAAATTTGTATAAGGGAATGGAAGTCTCATTAGGACGGCAAAGGATGAGCATAGCTAACGCTTCGCCGTGTTACTTAACCTACGCTTATAGTTATGCTCATCCTTTACCTGTTTGTGGCTATAGATAGTTGTTTTCGAAAGAGACTACAAGAACGTTCCAGGAGGTGGATTGAAGTGAACATTACGAATAAAGAAATCGAAGAGGCAGTTTCCCAAAATATTATTACCCAGGAGCAAGGGGAGAGTTTGTGGCATTTATGGAGTGGAAAGGAAGAGCGAAAAAACGGTTTTCAGATTTCACATTTAGCCTATTATGTAGGAGCGCTGATTGTTATTTCCGCTATGGGATGGTTTATGGATACTGCTTGGGATGTTCTTGGCGGTATGGGAATGTTTGGCATTGCTGTATTATATGCATGTTGTTTTGTCTTCGTTGGAAGGCGCTTATGGGAGAAAGAAAGCCTGAAAGTTGCAGGAGGGTTACTGATTGTAATGGCAGTTTGTATGACTCCTTTAGCTATTTTTGGCTTAGAGCGGACTCTAGGGTGGTGGCCGCAATCCTATCCGGGTCATTATCTGGATCATTATGAGTGGATGCGCGGCGGCTGGATTTGGATCGAATTAGGGACAATTGTCAGTGCATCTCTGGCTCTGCGATTTTTTAAATTCCCTTTTTTAACAGCTCCCTTATTTTTTTCCTTATATTTATTGTCCATTGATGTAACGCCTTTTTTCTTTGGGACAGGCAGTGAGTGGACGAATGTACGCTGGATGTCATTATTATTTGGTTTAGTGATGATAGTTCTCGCATTTCTTACGGATTATTACTGCCGCAAACATAGCTATAAAGAAGATTATGCTTTTTGGGGATACTTGTTTGGGACCAGTGTTTTTTGGCTGGGGCTTACGCTTCTTGACAGCAATCAGGAGTGGTCCAAAATACTATATTGTCTCATTAATGTCGTTTTATTAATTGTAGGAGTTCTCCTGCAGCGCAAAATATTCTTGGTGTGCGGTGCGATTGGGGTAAATGGTTATATTGGCCATTTGGCTTATCGGGTATTTAATCATTCAATACTCTTTCCCTTTGTTTTGAGTTTTGCTGGTATTGGAATTATTTATATTGGTATTCTCTATAATCGAAATCAGTTAAAAATAGAACAGTATATTAAAGATAAAGTGCCAGAAGCAATTAGAAAGTTTCTGCCGAAATGAAAAAACTGCCGATTGATGAGATTCTGTCTACATTAAGACAGACGATATGTGATTCTGTGAATACTGTTTTAGTAGCGCCGCCAGGGGCTGGTAAAACCACACGTCTTCCCTTGGCCCTCCTAGGGGAAAGTTGGCTTACAGGGAAAAAAATTCTCATGCTGGAGCCGCGGCGTCTAGCCGCCAGGGCTGCAGCTCGACATATGGCAGTTCTTTTGGGAGAAAAAGTAGGAGAGACGGTAGGCTATCGGATTCGCCTTGATAGCTGCATCAGTTCTAAAACTCGTATTGAAGTGATTACCGAAGGGATTTTAACGAGGCTGCTGCAGAATGATCCTGGACTAGAAGATGTTGGGATGGTAATCTTTGATGAATTCCATGAGCGTAGTATTCATGCTGATTTAGGACTGGCTCTTTGTTTGCAGTCCCAGTCTGTACTGCGTGAGGATTTAAAAATCCTAATTATGTCTGCGACTTTAGATACGGCGCCTAGTGCGTCTTTACTAGGAGATGCACCTGTCATCATCAGTAAAGGTGTATCTTTTCCTGTTACGACTCATTATATACAGCGTCCAATTACAGAGCGTATTGAGTTAGCTGTTGTCCGGAAAATTCAGGAGGCTGCTATAGTAGAGCAGGGAGATATATTAGTGTTTTTACCTGGGGCTGGCGAAATACATAGAGTTGAGTCCCAGCTTTTAAAAATCGGCATGCAAAAGGATGCAGTAATTACTAAACTATACGGCGGCTTATCTCAAGAAGAGCAGGATATGGCGATTTTACCCCAGGCATTAGGAAAACGAAAAATCGTATTAGCAACTTCCATTGCCCAGACGAGTATTACCTTGGAAGGAATGCGCATTGTGATTGATAGCGGTCTTATGCGGATACCTCGTTTTTCACCTCGTACTGGTATGATGCATTTAGAGACGGTTAAGGTGTCGCGGGACGTTTCTGATCAACGTCGTGGTCGAGCAGGACGTACTGAGGAAGGAATTTGTTATCGCTTATGGACCTACGAGGAAGAATTGGCTCATAGGGACAAAAGCACTCCGGAAATTATGGAGGCTGATTTGACCTCCTTGGTATTAGAATTAGCTGCTTGGGGGATACAAGATCCAGGTGAATTACAGTGGCTTGATCTGCCGCCTGAGCCTGCCTTCCTTCAAGCGAGACAATTGCTTTTTCAGCTGGGAGCTTTATCCTGTGACGGATGTATTACTCCTCATGGTCAGCAGTTGATAAAAATCGGTCTTCATCCTCGTATTGCTCATATGATCTTTCAGGGCATAAGGTTAGGATATGGAAAACTAGCTTGTGAAATGGCAGCTGTACTGAGTCATCGAGAGCTTTTTCAAGGCTTGTCTGATGCTGATTTGCGATTACGCATTGAAATGGTACGTAAAGGTAGCTATCATTCCATCCAAACCGAGATTCGTTATTGGAAACAGGTCTTTGCGGTTACTAATGGGGGCATTGATAGCCTGGAAGCCTGTGGTCTGCTGCTGGCCTTTGCTTATCCGGAGCGGGTTGGTCAAGGGCGGGGAGATGGACGTTTTCTGCTGCGTAATGGTCATGGCGCAGCGTTTAAAGAACCTCAATTGCTGGCGACGGAACCCTATCTGGTAGCCGCTGAGTTAGGGGGAGATCAGCAAGGCGAAAAACGTATTTTTTTAGCAGCACCAGTTCACCTAAACATGATAAAAGAGCATTTTAAAGAACAGATTAGCGTGCAGGATCGTATAGCCTGGGACCATGAAGTAAAAGCTGTACGAGCACGAAGAGTCGAAAAATTAGATGCTCTGCTTTTAGAAAGTATGCCTTTGGTAAATTGCGATTCAGAAGAACTTCTCTTTGCTCTCCTTCAAGGAATTAAAGAGGAAGGATTGCATCTTCTGCCCTGGACAAAAAGTGCATGTCAATTTCGTCAGCGGCTTATGTTTATGCACGAAATTGATCCTGATTGGCCAAATGTGTCTGATGATTCCCTGATGACGACATTAGGGGAGTGGTTAGGTTCCTATTTATATGGCATGAGTAACTGTGATCACCTGCAGAGACTAAACTTGGCAGCCATTCTTGGAGGAATGCTTAGTTGGGAACAAGGGCAAAAATTAAATGAATGGGCACCAACTCATATTCTTGTTCCTAGTGGGCAGCGTATACCCATTGACTATAGTGATGCTACTGTACCTGTACTGGCAGTACGGCTGCAGGAAATGTTCGGTTTAAAAGAAACGCCGAAAATTGGACAGGGAAAAGTAGCAATAACTCTTCATCTCTTATCTCCAGCTCATCGCTTGGTACAGGTAACCAAAGACATTGCTAGCTTTTGGGAGAATACCTATTTTCAAGTGAAGAAAGATCTTATGGGACGTTATCCGAAGCATTATTGGCCGGATGATCCGCTTAAGGCCATGCCAACCCATCGCGTTCGTCCTCGTTCCTAAAAGAAGCTATGATTCAGCTGAAGTTAAAACTGGCTTTGAATCATAGACTTCTTTATGTCATTATGAACTCAATGAACAAAACATTCTTCCTCCCTTTAGTTCAGTATCGGGGGCGTTTGGTGGAAAGTTCTTGGATATTGGTAGACAGGCATTAAAATGTAAGAGTTTTTATAGAAAAAAATGTGATTTTGGTAATAAAGTGAAAATAGACTGCCACAAAATTGGGCAGTCTATTTTTATAGCATTTTTTTAAGGTTATAATATTCTTGATTGTTATCCTGGCTTGTTTTAAAGGATGTTAAAAGCTTTTTTAAAATGCCATAAGAAATGATATCATTCACATTTTCAACAAAAGGAATATTAGCTGGGCTGCGGCTGGCGATAGCACCACGCAGTAGGACAGGGGTAAAATCAAGATCAAGGGCGCCTCGATAAGTAGAAAAGACACAATATTCCGCGCAATATCCTGTAATAATGAGAGTATCAACATGCAGTTCACGCAATAATGCCTCTAAGGAGGTTTTATTGAAAGCGTTGCCATAGGTCTTATGAATGTGAGGATCTGTAGGTAGAATCCCAAGAGATTCTGGCAGATCAAACCCTTCTGTACCTGGCAGCAGACCATTTTCTTTTACCATGTGCTGAATACAAATAATTGGTAATCTTTTTTCTCTAAATAATTCAATTCCCATGTTAATTTGGGCAATTGCCTGATTGAGAGATTGGGTGGTTTCAGGGTTTTTGAAGAATGCTTTTTGCACATCAATTACTAAAAGAGCCGGCTTCATATAAAACACCTCTTTGTCATAGTATTTATAGTATAAATACGACAAGATTCAATGCACTCCTGCGCAAAAAAAGAAGATTATTTTTAAAATTGAGAACTATTCTTATATGTATGGTCTTCCTAAATATGATATAATTTATAAGTAAGGATTAAATAATATTTATTATTAAGTAATAGATTAAAATCTAGCTTTTAGGAGGTTGAAATGGAAGAAGTTATGAATGCGGTTACTCACGGTATTGGTACTTTATTAGCGGTTGCAGGATTAGTATTGTTAACGGTATTGGCTTATTTACATGGAGATATTTGGCATATTGTTAGTTTCAGTATTTATGGTACGACATTGGTGTTGTTGTATTTGGCTTCGACCCTTTATCATAGCTTTACGAATGAAAGAATAAAGAGAATCTTTAAGATCCTGGATCATTCTGCTATTTATTTACTTATTGCAGGGACATACACACCATTTACTTTGGTACCACTTCATGGTGTACTGGGATGGACTGTTTTTGGTGTTGTATGGGGGCTTGCTATGATTGGAATTGTTTTGAAAATCTTTTTTGCTGGACGGTTTAACATTATCTCTACCTTGTGCTACCTTGGCATGGGTTGGTTTATTGTCTTTGCGATCAAACCTCTGATTGCAACAGTCCCTGCCTTAGGGATGACTTGGCTACTGGTGGGTGGTTTATTTTACACATTAGGAAGTATTTTTTATCTGTGGAAAAAGATACCTTATAATCATGCCATCTGGCACTTGTTTGTTCTAGCAGGGAGCATATCTCATTTTATTGCTGTATTCTTTTATATTCTGCCAGTTCCATTGCGCTCTTAGCTGACAAAAAAAGTTGATATACAGTAAAAAGATTAGAAGGTGTTGCTCATAATTGGGCGAAATTATATACAAGATTATGCAAAGTGCTGATCCTAGAAAAGAATACAGGAGGCATATGTTGAAAACATTCAATTTTCACAAAGCATTTTTATGTAGAAGTAGCCGCGATATACAGCACTTTCCTGGGACGAAGTACTATTGTTGTTCATTAGATAAAGATAGTCTTGAAAAAACATATGTTATCCATGTGGATACAAAGATCGTTGTGGATGCTACTCATGCTTTTTTAAAATTACTAAAGTATGATGTTGAAGATTTAGGTAATTTTTCTATATATGATATCATTGGCGCTGAAGTGGAAGAGGTAAACGCTAATATTCATAAAATCGTAAATCATGGGCTGCTAGAAATCGGTTTACGTCAATATTGGTGTAAAGATGGACAGATGCTCTATGTTGGCAGTTCCTTTAAAGTTGCCCAACGTGATAGTGAAAAATATTTAATGATTACGTTAAAGGACATAACGGAATTGCAGCAAATGCGCAATCGTTTGCAGCTGGCTTTACAAGTGTTTGAACATGCCAGCGATGGTATTTTGGTGACTGATATAAAAGGGATTATTCAATATGTGAATCCCGCTTTTGCAAAGCATACGGGATACTCCATGGATGAGATCGTAGGAAAGACGCCTGGGATATTAAAATCAGGCAGGCATCAAGAGGAATTCTATCAGGATATCTGGAATTCGTTACATACAGATGGACAGTGGAGAGGCGAGATTATAAATAAACGGAAAAATGGTGAACATTATTCTGAATGGGTAGTAATTGATGCTGTTAAGAATGAATTAGGTAAGGTAACTATGTATTGCGGAATCTTTAGAGATTTATCAGAACGTATGAAATATGAGGAAAAGATTCGCTTTCATGCCTATCACGATGGTTTGACTGGTTTGCCCAATCGTATATTATTTTATGAGAAGATCAATCAATGTCTTGCCTTGGCGAAACGCTATCATCATATGATGGCTGTGATGTATGTTGATCTTGATGGTTTTAAACATGTAAATGATAACTTAGGGCATGACAAAGGAGACTTGCTGCTGAAAGCAGTTGCTGATCGTTTAAAAGAATGTGTAAGGGAAAGCGACATTGTTGCCCGGATGGGCGGTGATGAGTTTACCTTAATTCTGCCGGAAGTTGCGAAGAGTGCGGATGTTGAAATCGTTGCTGCAAAAATAAAAAAGCAATTAAATCAGGCCTTTGAGTTATTAGGATGTACGGTGACCATTTCCAGCAGCATTGGAATCAGTTTTTATCCTACGGATGGAGAGGATGTAGACAGCTTAGTCAAGAAGGCCGATAATGCCATGTATCAAGCCAAAGCATCTGGCAAAAATGCCTACCGATTCTCTGATCAAGCGTAATCGCTTTCCTATGATGCTGTAAAGTATAAGTTTTATAGTGGAAAAATATAAGATTGTATGAACCACAAAGGACGCAATGCCGCTGATGCGGCACACAAAGGAGGTACACAAAAAATATAAAAATAAAACCCTTTGTGTCCTTTGCGTCTTTGTGGTTCAATTCGTTTTATATGTTTTAAAAGACGCCTCATCGTTTTCTTATCATAAAATTGGATCTTACAGTTTTTGCTGGAGATCCATTTTTAATGCATTATATAAATAAAAAGCAAATAGGAAAGTCTTTCTTTTGGTATTATAATAGAAGACAAGATTTGATCAGTAAAATGGAGATGCACCAGATGAAAGAGATGTTAAGGAATTTTTGTAATTCAATTCATATTGAATGCATGGGCATAGCAGGCATTGGACCTTATTGGGAATTAGAAAGGATTTTAAAAGAGCGTATTGATAAAGGGCAGTATACGGAATTTGAGGAAAAAGATCTTAAAAAGAGAATTGATCCTAAGGTAACAATGGAAAATGTACAGTCGATTATTGTATGCATATTTCCTTATTATGTTGGAGAGCAGCCAGAAGCAAATATCGCTAGATATACCTATGGGCTGGATTACCATACAGTTATAAGAGATAAATTAGAGACAATAGGAAGTTTCTTAACGAAACAGTTGCCTGAATTTGAATATAAGGCTTATGTTGATAATGGACCTTTAGTTGATCGTTATTTGGCATATTTAGCCGGACTCGGATTTTATGGGATAAACAGCCATATTATTACTGAAAAATATGGCTCCTATGTAGCAATCGGTTATATTCTTACCAATTATCCTTTTACAGTTGATAAACCATTACAGCGTACTTGTCTGCAATGCGGCCGATGCAGTAAAGCATGCCCGGGAGAGATTATTCTTGGTAACTTTGCCATTGATCCAAGAAGATGCAAATCGTATCTGACGCAAAAAAAAGGGCAATTGACAGAAGACGAAATCAAGATTATAAAAAAGACGAATCTAGTTTTTGGCTGTGATAGCTGTCAGGATGTGTGTCCTCATAATTCTCAAATTGTCTTATCTAACATAAGAGAATTCCAGGAGAATATTGTGCAGCAACTAAGCTATGAAGAATTGATGAGTATATCAAATAAAGAGTTTAGCAGAAGATATGGGGGTCGGGCTTTTAGCTGGCGAGGCAGAAAATTGCTTGTAAGAAATTTTGAATATATAATGCATTAAAAACTTATGGATTAATAGTTTGTCACTGATGAATAAAAGGATATCCATAGGTGATGACTGTTGTGTAATCGTTTTTTATAAGATATAGAAAGTATAAGTTTTTAGGTGCGAAAAAGATGAGATTATATGAACCACAAAGGCACAATGCCGCTAACGCGGCACGCAAAGGAGTACACGAAAAAATAAATAAAAACCCTTTGTGTCCTTTGCGTCTTTGTGGTTCCATTCGTTTTATCGGTTTTTTAATTTATCAAAAAAATATATAATACGGAAGGGAAGGTGTATGAAATGGAATCAAATAAAGAGAAGTTAGTACAACGATTTATCGAGTATGCTGGTTTTAATACCCAATCTGATGGGGAGCAAACCCATTGCCCCAGTACAAGGGGGCAGATGGACTTAGCTCAATATGTGGCAGAAGAGTTAAGGAAGTTGGGGTTAGTTGATGTACAAGTGGATCAAAATGGCTATGTCACAGCTACCTTAATAGCCAATGGCTGTCAAGAAGCTCCAGTAGTTGGCTTCATTGCTCATGTAGATACGAGTCCCGATATGGCTGGCGGTCCAGTCAAACCTCGTTTGGTACAAAATTATGATGGCGGGGATATTGTACTTCATTCCGAAAAGTCGATCCTGCTTTCCCCAAAAGATTTTCCTGAACTTGCGAACTATATTGGGCAAGAGTTATTGGTTACGGACGGATTGACACTATTAGGAGCTGATGATAAGGCTGGCATGTGTGCTATTGTCAGTGCTGTAGAGTATTTATTGAGTCATCCGGAAATTCCTCATGGCAAGGTGCGTATTGGCTTTACACCTGATGAAGAGATTGGGCGGGGAGCTGATTTATTTGATGTAACAGCTTTTGGTGCAGAATTTGCTTATACCGTTGATGGTGGGGAGCTTGGAGCGATTGAATATGAGAATTTTAACGCTGCCAATGCAACCGTCTTCATTCAAGGAAGAAGTGTTCACCCTGGGACGGCTAAAGGGAAAATGGTCAATGCACTATCCATAGCCGCTGAATATCAGCAGATGCTTCCAGCAGGTCAAAGTCCAGAATATACAGATGGTTATGAAGGTTTTTTTCATGCCCATAAACTTAGCGGCGCTGTAGAGACGGCTTCCTTACATATATTAATACGAGACCATGACCGTCAAAAATTTGAAAACCGTAAAACGTTGTTGGAATCAATGATAGCATTTTTGAATGTGAAATATGGTGCAGGGACTGCGACAATCGAGATTAAGGACTCTTATTATAATATGAGAGAGAAAGTTGAGCCTGTTAAATATATTATTGATTTAGCATGTGAGGCTATGGAAACAGTCGGCGTAAAGCCAAGTATAAAGCCAATTCGAGGTGGTACGGACGGGGCCCGCTTATCCTTTATGGGATTACCTTGCCCAAATTTATTTACTGGCGGACACAATTTTCATGGTAAATATGAATTTCTGCCAGTAACATCTTTAATTAAATCGGCTGAGACTGTTGTTGAGATTATTCGTAAAGTAGGAAAACTAAAATAGAAAACAGAATTAAATAGAGATAATATCGAAAAACATTTTGAACCGCGAAGGTCGCGAAGAAAACAAAAGACACGAAGAGATAGTATGTTATTTCATATCCTTCATAGTCTTTCGATTCTTCGTATCTTCGCGGTTCAAAATGTTTTATTTTTTTAATGAAGAAGTGTTATTATTTTTCTTGAGATTTACAATAAGAACATCTACTATACATAATGCATATAGTATGGTAAGTAATTGGTTTCAGGAATCGTTACGAAAAAGGGGGTGACAAGGTGAAATATATGAGAAATAATTTTGAGAGAAGTAGTAAGGACGTAGAACAACTCATAAAAGACGCAGAGGAAAAAATAAAAGAAGTGGGGACAATTATAGATGATCAAGTACAAGCAACAGCAGGGAAATGGAATGTTTCTAAATGGATCATATGGACTGGAGGTACAATAGCAGTTTTGGCGTTGATCAAGGTTTTCATATAACTAAGTTGCTGGAAAGCATTCACACCACAAAGGCACAATGCCGCTGCTGCGGTACACAAAGGAGAATCAATAATAAGTTATAAATAACCCCTTTGTGTCCTTTGCGTCTTTGTGGTTCCTTTTTTTATATATTTTAAAGGACGCGTCAGCGTTTTCTTATACTATAATAATACCTTCCGATTTTAGGATATTGGTGGCAATTACTATATCTTGGGTGGTAGCATCAGGGACATCATCTAAGGTGTATTTCATATTCAGTGTTTTCCATTTGTGCCGTCCTAAAGAGTGATAGGGCAGCAATTCTACAGGAACTAAAGCCGGCAGAGTATGAACAAGACCAGCAAGTGCCTGTAAATCTTCTAATGAATTGGTGAGTCCTGGGATGATTACATAGCGTAACGTTATGGGAATTGACTGGGCTACATAGTTTAAATTTTCAAGAATCTGCTGATTATCAAACCCTGCTAACCAACGGTGCTTTTGGGGATCTACAGCTTTTATACTAAATAATGCTGCATTGGTATAGGGCAAAACAGCAGTGAGGTGCTTTTGATCATAATATCCAGCAGTATCAATGGTAGTATGGATATTATGGCTTTGACAGGAGGAGAATAGTTCGGCAAGAAATTGAGACTGAAGCAATGGTTCACCACCGCTTGCTGTAATTCCTCCGCTAGAGGCATCGTAAAAGTGGCGATAATGTAATAGGTCTTTTAGAATCTGTTCCGTGGTAATGGATTGACAGCCTTGCTGCCAAGTATCAGGATTGTGGCAGAAGCGACAACGCAATTGACAGCCTGATAAAAATAATACATAACGAATGCCTTGTCCATCGACAGTCCCAAAGTGTTCTATAGAATGATAATATCCTTGCATAATGAACATCTCCCAGTGTTAAAGAATAATTAAACCACAAAGACACAATGCCGCTATTGCGGCACACAAAGAGGACTACAAAAGACTATTTTTATAGACCCTTTGTGAAAAAAACTTTGTGTCCTTAGTGTCTTTGTGGTTCAAATTATCTTTTTAATCGTATTTTGAGACTTTCCATTGATTTATTGGAATTTTTCTTACAATGACTCATAGAATGTGCGGTCAATTACTTCTGCCTGTTGGGCGGGGGTGAGTTTGATGAAGTTAACGGCATAGCCTGATACCCGAATGGTCAGTTGAGGATATTTTTCAGGATGCTTTCTTGCATCTTCTAAAATGCTGCGGTCCAAGGCATTTACATTAATGTGGTGTCCTTGGTTGGCTGCGTAGCCGTCTAGTATACCTGCTAAATTTTGTATTCTGGTATCTGCTGTTTTTCCTAAGGTAGCAGGAAGAATGGAGAAAGTGTAGGAGATACCATCACGACAATCATCATAAGATAGTTTGCAGATGGACTGCATAGCAGCGAGTGCTCCTTTTTTGTCTCGACCGTGCATTGGGTTGGCACCCGGGGCAAATGCTTGACCTGCTTTACGTCCGTCAGGAGTTGCACCTGTTTTTTTACCATACATAACATTAGAGGTAATAGTAAGTATGGATAATGTATGTTCCGCATCACGATAAGCAGCGTGTTCTTTTAATTTTTGACTGAATTCTTGGCTTAATTCTGTTGCCAAAGTATCAACCTGATCATCATCATTACCGTAGAATGGAAATTCCCCATCAATAACAAAGTCTTTAGCAAGACCTGTTTCATCACGCAGTGGCTTCACTTTCCCATAGCGGATAGCACTTAAGGAGTCAGTTGCTACTGATAATCCAGCTACGCCAAAGGCCATGATGCGTTTAACATCGGTATCATGCAGCGCCATTTGTGCTCTTTCATACGCGTATTTATCATGACTAAAGTGAATCAGGTTCATTGTATTTACGTACAAGCCAGTGAGCCAGCTAAGAACTTTTGATAAGTTGCTCCTAACAATATCGTAGTCTAAATACTCTCCGACAGGAATTGGCATAACAGGTGCCAGTTGTTCGCCGCTATTTTCATCACGACCGCCGTTAATTGCTAATAGTAAGGCTTTTGCTAAATTCGCTCTAGCACCAAAAAGCTGCATTTGTTCACCGACCCGCATTGCTGATACGCAGCAGGCAATCGCATAATCATCACCATATACAGGTCTCATAATGTCGTCATTTTCATATTGGATAGCGCTAGTATCTAATGAGACTCTTGCGCAGAATTTTTTAAAATCAGCTGGCAGATCTACTGACCATAAAATAGTCAAATTCGGTTCAGGAGCAGGACCCAAATTATATAAAGTGTGTAAGATTCGATAAGAAGTACGAGTTACTAAGGTACGGCCATCCAGTCCCGTGCCCCCAATCGCTTCTGTTACCCATAATGGATCACCAGCAAATAACTCATTATAATCAGGTGTACGCAAATGACGGGCTAAACGTAACTTAATGACCATTTGATCAATGAGCTCCTGCGCATCACTTTCTGACAGCTTACCATTGGATAAATCTCTAACAAGATAAATATCAAGGAAGGTGGATACACGACCAATGGACATAGCAGCACCATTTTGTTCTTTAATAGAAGCAAGATAGCCAAGATATAACCACTGGACGGCTTCTAGAGCATTTTCAGCCGGGCGGCTAATATCAAAACCATAGGATTTTCCCATAAGCATTAGATCTTTAAGAGCTGCAATTTGGGCCGATACCTCTTCGCGCAAGCGCAGTGTCTTTTCATCCATTGGTTGATTGGCAAGACCTTGTAAGTCAGCTTTTTTAGCTTCTAATAGATGATTGACTCCGTAGAGTGCTATGCGGCGATAATCGCCAATAATGCGTCCTCGGCCATAACCGTCAGGTAAACCAGTAATAATTCCTAATTTGCGGGCTTTTTTCATCTCATCTGTATACATATTAAATACAGCAGTATTATGTGTGGTAACATGGTTACGATAAATATCACTTATAGCAGGATTCAGCTTATAGCCATAAGCTTCGCAAGCTTGCTCAGCCATTCGAACGCCGCCATTGGCAATAACACTTCGCTTAAGAGGGGCATCTGTTTGCAAACCAACAATGATTTCTAACTCTTTTTCAATATACCCTGGCTGGTGAGAAGTGATTGTGGAAACAATATCGGTATCAACATCTAATACACCTTGTTTTTCCCGCTCTTGGGATAATAATGAGCTGCATTTGTCCCATAATTTCTTAGTGCGAGGCGTTACAGGAGCTAAAAAATCACTATTGCCTTCGTAAGGGGTATAGTTATGTTGAATAAAATCTCGTACGTTAATCGAGGTCTGCCATTTACCTGGTTTAAAATCCTTCCATGCTTGATTCATATTGTGATTCCTCCTTGAATTGATAATTATTATCAATTAACTTTATTATAACCGTATTATCATGTTTTGCCTATGATATAAATCATATACTAAATAATTTTTATGATTTATTTAGTTTTTAAATAGAGAAGACCGCCTGGGCACAACTAAGTAAGTTATGCCCAGGCGGTCGGCTAATTCAAGATACAGTCCCTTGTGGTTATTCCACGATCCGCCAGTTCTGTATCCGTTTTATGAAATATAGGTATTTCTTATGAAACAAATTTTATCTTTTTCTTAAGGTCTTGTCAATATAAATTATTGAGATATAAATCGATAGAATGGATCATTATTTTATAATAATGGTTTTCTTATATTTTAAAGAGGGATAAATTGATGAATAAAGAATAAATACTAATAATAATCTAAATGAGACAATACCTAAGCGATATTACAATAAAAAGGGGAATCTGTTTATGCTCAAAGGAATGAAGGGCTTTTTTCAGGAAGAGCATGGGCTGAATCTAAGGGCCAGGGAGATATTACGATATATTGGACCAGGGATACTGGTAACCGTCGGATTTATTGATCCTGGGAATTGGGCCGCCAATTTAGCTGCAGGGGCAGAATATGGTTATAAATTGCTTTGGATGGTAACCTTATCTACCATTATGTTAATCGTCTTGCAGCATAATGTAGCTCATTTAGGAATTGTTACGGGGCGATGCTTATCGGAAGCAGCTACTGAATATCTGCGGCCCTTAGTATCAAGAACGGTATTGTTTTCGGCAATAACGGCGGCAGTGGCCACTGGTATGGCTGAAATATTAGGTGCTGCCATTGCCTTACATATGCTATTTCATGTTCCTCTGAAAATTGGAGCCTTATTAACAGGCATAGGCTGCGGCTTGATGTTATGGGCGAATTCCTATAAAAGACTGGAAAAATGGATTATGGGTTTTGTTTCTATCATTGGTGTAGCTTTCTTATTTGAACTAAGTTTAGTCAATATTGAGTGGTCCGAAGCCGCTATTGGATGGGTAACACCTGTTATTCCGGATGGAGCCATGTTAGTAGTCATGAGTGTACTTGGGGCAGTGGTCATGCCTCATAATTTGTTTTTGCACTCTGAAGTAATTCAAAGCAGGCAATGGAATTTAGAAGATGATGCTGTGATCAAGCGTCAGTTAAAGTATGAGTTTGCAGATACTTTATTTTCTATGTGTATTGGCTGGGCCATTAATAGTGCTATGATATTGGTTGCTGCTGCCGTATTTTTTAGCAATCAGGTATCTGTTGATGAATTAGAGCAAGCAGAATTTATGTTGCGGCCTTTACTGGGGAACGCTGCAGCGGTTGTTTTTGCGATCGCTCTTTTATTTGCAGGCATTTCTTCCACCGTTACTGCAGGTATGGCTGGTGGTAGTATCTTTGCAGGAATCTTTAGAGAACCCTATGATATTAAGGACCGTCACTCTTGGATGGGAGTAGCGATTACCTATGGTCTGGCAGTTGTGGTCATCTTTTTTATCGAAAGCCCGTTTCAGGGGCTGGTATATTCCCAAATGTTTCTTAGCATTCAATTGCCTTGGACGATATTCTTGCAGATTTATTTGACATCATCCACAAAGGTCATGGGAAAATATGCAAATACAGGCTTACAGCAAATCGTGCTATGGTGTATCGGCCTTATTGTTTCCGCATTGAATATGATGTTGCTGTGGGATTTTATTAAATAATGGTGTAAGAAAGAGTAAGAAAAGATGAGTCACGTTTTTCGTATTACTTTTTAACTTGCAAAGAGGCAGCAAATTTGCTACAATGAATCCATCATCATCACTCGGTGATAATGATTATCTCTGGGGCTAAAATTAAATAAATTGAAATATCTTCAGGGCAGGGTTAAATTCCCGACCGGTGGTAAGCAGATTCTGCAAGCCCACGAGCCGTAAGGCAGATTTGGTGTAATTCCAAAGCCGACAGTATAGTCTGGATGTAAGAAGAGAAAGCAGCACATTGTATGTATAACGGAAAGTTTAACTTTCTGGAGATACATCCGTGTATGGGGCTTAGTAAGCCGACATTAAAGATGTGTTTGCATGTAGTGATTAAATCCCCGAAGACATTTCGGGGATTTTTTTTGATAAGTAGAGAAAATATAGTTTAATAGGTGGAAAAAAATGAGATTTTATGAACCACAAAGGCACAATGTCGCTGATGCGACACACAAAGGAGTGCACAAAAAAATATAAATAAAACCCTTTGTGTCCTTTGCGTCTTTGTGGTTCGATTATGTTTTATCTGTTTTAAAGGATGCGTAGCATTTTTCTTATTTGTATAAGTTGATTTTAACGATTACTTTTATAGGGGGATTGGATATGATTTCTGCTAATACGCGATATATTACTAAAATTGGGATTTTATCAGCAATTGCTGTAATCTTGATGTTTTTTGAAGTGCCGTTGCCGATGATGCCTAGTTTTTTAAAATTAGATGCCAGTGAATTGCCTGCGATTATTGGAGCGTTTGTACTTGGACCTATGGCAGGGGTTGCTATTGAATTAATTAAAAACGTATTACATGCTGCGAATACGCAGACAATGGGAATTGGGGAGATTGCTAATTTCTTGGTGGGAGTGGCTTTTATTCTGCCGGCGAGCTATTTGTATCGGCGCCATAAGAGCCCTACGGGGGCTGTGGTTTCTCTCCTTATTGGAACCCTCTCTATGATGTTTTCAGCGTCTTTGCTGAATTATTTTATTCTGTTGCCTTTATATCAAGCTGTGCTGCATTTTCCCTTAGAGCAAATTATTAATTTAGGAACAATCGCAAATCCCCAGATTGTTGATTTAAAATCCTTCATTGCCCTGGGGATTGCACCCTTTAATATGATAAAAGGAATTGCCATGTCTCTTCTTACATTGATGATTTACAAGAAGCTTTTCCCTGTATTATGCGAAAGATAAGCATGGCTTTGGCCATCGAATAAAAGAATACTAAAAGGCTACTCTGTCAGTATAGATAGCCTTTTGACGTAGCTTTGTGGCGCAGGGAAAAAATGATTAAACCGCAGAGACGCAGAGTGCGCTGAGGGGCATTTTCTAACGCTATTAATTATTTTTTCTCTGTGTTCTCTGCGCCTCTGCGGTTCATTTCAATTCGTTTTTATAGTTGCTTGTATCCAGGCAGTGTGAAGCCTCTCCCTAGAACTTCTACAGCATCTTGAACGATCATAAAGGCGTTGGGATCTACATCTTGGATGAGAAGTTTAATCTGACCAATTTGGGTCAAACTTACGACTACAAAAATCACTTGTTTTTCTTGGCGGGTAAAGGCACCTTCTCCATGGAGGATCGTTGCGCCTCGCCCTACCTCTTTCAAAATGACTTTAATAATCTCATCGGTTTTATAAGAGACGATATATACGGTTTTCTTACGGTTAAATCCTCCCACCACATTATCCGTAATATTGGCTGCAATGAACATGGAAATAAGGGTTAATATGGCAAGTTTAATGCCGAAGAGAATGGCAGCAATCACCATAATCACACAGTTAACCGAAAAAGAGGCAATACCTACATTCAAAGAATAGTATTTTTTGAGGATGCTGGAAACGACATCAAGCCCTCCGCCGCTGCCATTGGCCTTAAATATAAGACCTGAGCCAATGCCTGTAACAATACCGCCAGTAATGGCAGAGAGGATCGGATCATCCACGACCATAAAATTTGACAAGTAGCCCGTTGCATCTACGAAGAAGGAATAAAGTACCGCTCCATAAATGGTCTTTAAAAAATATTCTTTTCCAATGAACCGATAAGCAGCATAGAAGAGGGGGAGATTCATTGCAAAGATTTGCAGACCAATAGGCCAGCCAGCTAGATAATAAAAGATAATGGCTAACCCGCTTACTCCGCCGCTTAACAAGTGGTGAGGTACGAGAAAACTATTGATCGCAACAGCGCTTACCAGGCAGCCAATACCAACAGAAAGATACTGATAAATTTTATAACGCATGTAGTTCCTCCTAGTATAAAATGAAAGATCTAGAGTTTATTGAGCAGTTTTTGGATAAAAGGGTATTGATAGGATTCGCCATAAAAAGCTTTACTTGCTGCAATAATAGATGTTACGAGCAGAATAAGCCACAAAAGACCTACGATAGGAAGCAGAAAGACACCAATTATTAATATGCATAAGGAACTAACAATGAAGGATGCAGCCAGTATGCTCAAATGGGCAACGAGAGCCTGTTTGGCATGATGAAAGACGAAAGCGTCGTCTTTTTTTAATAAGAAGATGACTAATGGTGCAATAATAAAGCCCAATCCTCCTAGGAAATAGGATATATGGGCTAAAATAGCTAAGAGTTTTTGTTCTCCTGTTATTTCGTTCATAAGAACACCTCCTAAATATATTTTATAGTAGGTTCGATCGTTTGTATATCTTATTCGAAGATTTTCAGTTATGTATACTTGTCAATAAAACATAATCATATAAGTTAAAAGTAATGAGTTTGTCATATAAAATCCTTGTGTTTTTATTATGGTTTATGATATTATCGTTTTGTAGTTAAAATGGCGAAGTGTTCTTTAGGTGGTATCAGTTATGAACCATACTGTAAAAAGAACTTGTTGCTATAGTATTCCACAGTTTCATATCGAATTATAGCCGCTTAGATCTTTTAATGGACTGAGACGGGAGGTTGCATGGGAAAAGTATGCCTTTCGGACAAGCTCCGGAAGGCTTTTTTATATTTTCTTTTCCTTTGGCTGCCAAGTAGTCTCTTGGAAAGTCTCATCTTTGCCTGATCACGGCTATTAAAGAGAGTATGCTGCTAGGTAAATGGAGGAAATATGAACGTACAAAAGCCGAAAGTAGGTATTGTTGGAGCTGGAAAAGTGGGTAGTGTGTTGGCACGAGGATTATTTGATAGGGGGTATCAATTATCTGGAATTGTCAGTAATACTCTAGAATCAGCAAGTCAGCTGGCTAGGGAATTGGGAGTAGACGCGAGAGTAAAAGCAGCCGATTTGATGCAAGATGCTGAGATACTATTCATTACAACACCTGATCGTTGTATTGGGGAAGTTGCAGCACAAATAGCCAGAGAGAATGGTTTTAAAAGAGGGCAAATGGTGCTTCATACTTCAGGATGTCTGCCAGCGGAAGTACTCATGCCAGCAAAAGAGCAAGGAGCGTGGATTGGCTGTATGCATCCGCTGCAATCCTTTGCAAATAAAGAGCATACTAGTGAAAGGTTAGCGGGCATATATTTTGCTTTAAGCGGACAGGTTCAGGTCATACAGCAAGCTGAAAAAATTGTGAATGATCTAGGAGGAATAAGTTTTCATATTTTAGATACAGATAAGTCTTTTTATCATGGGGCTGCTTGCATTGTATCGAACTACACGGTTTCCTTGATGCACTGGGCAAGTCGGCTGTGTGGAAAATTTGGTTTATCTTCTGAGGAAGCTTTAGCCGCATTATTGCCGTTGCTGGAAGGAACCCTGCAGAACATAAAGGAAATGGGAGTGGTCCAAGGGCTGACTGGCCCAATTAGTCGTGGAGATGGTATTACGGTAAAGGCGCACTTGAAGGCTTTGGAAAATGAAAGAGATAAGAGTCTATATCGGGAGCTTGGGATGTATACTCTGAAGATTGCCTTAGAGAAAGGTACAATTGATCAGGAACAAGCTGCGAGCATAGAAGAAATAGTAAGAAGTGATAACAGGGGGAAATAATCATGAGTAGCAATGAAAAGATTACAACGACAGTGATTCAGCAGCGAAAAATAGAGGGAAAAGCCATTACCATGCTAACAGCTTATGATTTTTCTACGGCAAAGTTTCTTGATGATGCCCAGATTGACATGCTATTAGTAGGCGATTCTTTAGGAAATGTGATATTGGGATATGATTCGACTCTGCCTGTTACGATGGAGGATATGATTCATCATGGAAAAGCAGTATGCCGAGGGGCAAAAAAAGCAATGGTAGTTGTAGATATGCCCTTTATGTCCTATCAGGTTTCCACAGAACAGGCAATAGCCAATGCAGGCAGGATTATGAAAGAAACAGGTGCCCAAGCTGTTAAATTAGAAGGCGGCAGTGAAATTGCTGAAGCAGTAAAGAAAATAGTTGCTGCCGGGATTCCTGTAGTAGGACATTTGGGTTTAACCCCCCAGTCAGTTCATAGTTTGGGCGGTTTTAAAGTACAGGGAAAAGAAGAAAAAGGAGCACAAAAACTGCTTAATGATGCCAAGATTCTAGAAGAAAGCGGAGCTTTTGCTGTTGTTCTAGAATGTGTGCCAGCCTTACTAGCACAAAAAGTAACTCAGCAACTCAATATACCAACCATTGGTATCGGCGCAGGTGCGCACTGTGATGGTCAGGTATTGGTCATCAATGATCTGCTCGGCTTATATCCTGGGTTTGCTCCTAAATTTGTGAAGCAATATGCTGCATTGCATGTAGCAATAGCGCAAGCAGTAGCCGACTATAAAAAGGAAGTGGCAGAAAAAATATTTCCTTCGGCGGAGCATAGTTTCAAAATATCTGATGGCATCTTAGAAAAATTATACTAAGGCAGCTGAGGAAGAAAGGGAATGAAATCATGAGAATTATTGAAACCATAGAGGAAATGAAGATTTTTGTTAAGCAAGTAAAAGCAAAAGGCTTGTCAATTGGCTTAGTACCCACCATGGGCTCCTTGCATGAAGGACATCTTGCGTTAATGCGTCAGGCCAAAAAACAGTGTGATGTCGTTGTAGTGAGTATTTTTGTGAATCCTACCCAATTTGGTCCTAATGAAGATTATGCTAAGTATCCAAGAGACTTAACTGGCGATAGTGTTCAAGCGGGTACTGCTGGGGTAGATGTCATTTTCCATCCCCAAGTACAAGAAATGTATCCCAAGGGATATAGCAGTTTTGTAGAGGTTGATGGCATTACTCAGAAACTATGCGGTTTGTCCCGTCCAGGTCATTTTCGTGGCGTAGCAACTGTTGTAGCTAAGTTACTTAATATCATTGAGCCTGAGGCAGCCTTTTTTGGTCAAAAAGATGCCCAGCAGGTGTTGGTGCTTCAGCGTATGGCTTCTGATTTAAATATGAATGTAGTCATTGAGATTGTACCTATTGTGCGGGAAAAAGATGGACTCGCCATGAGTTCGCGGAATGCTTTCTTATCTGTTAAAGAACGCAGAGCGGCATTGGTGCTGTCTCGTAGCTTGCTGCTGGCCAAGCAGCTTGTTGCTAGTGGTGAGATGAACGTAGAAGTCATCAGGCAGCAGGTGATAGCAAACATCCAATTGGAAGAACTGGCGCAGATTGATTATGTAGAAATACACAGTTATCCGCTATTAGAAAATATAGACCAGATTATCGGTAAAGCTCTTCTAGCCTTAGCCGTGCGCATTGGCAGCACTCGTTTAATTGATAACATCATTTTGGAGGGATAATTTCTATGTTTATTACATGTTTAAAGGCCAAACTTCATTGTGCCACGGTGACGGAGGCTAATCTTAATTATATGGGAAGTATCACCATTGATGAAAGCTTATTGGAAGCTTCAGGAATTCTGCCTAATGAAAAAGTGCAAATTGTAAATAATAACAATGGTAATCGTTTTGAAACCTATGTGATCGTTGGAGAAAAAGATTCTGGAGTCATTTGTTTAAATGGGGCCGCAGCTCGTTTAGTACAGCCTGATGATAAGGTCATCATTATTTCCTATGGGATGATGACTGAAGAGGAAGCAAAAGACTTTACTCCTACTGTAGTGATGGTAGGTGAGAATAATAAAGTTAAGGAAATTCGCGGCAAGGAAATCCATGGTCAGATTGCTGGCTAAAAGTAGGTGCAAGAGGCAGTGCAAACTGCCTCTATTTTCATAGAATTTATGAACCACAAAGGCACAATGCCGCTGCTGCGGCACACACCCCTTTGTGACCTTTGTGTCTTTGTGGTTCAAATTTTAAAAAACTCTTCATTGACAGAGGAAAGGCAATAAAAATAAAGAATAGATATAAAATAGGTTTAAAAAGGGAGAATGCTAACATGATTTATGGACAGTTAAAAAATTTTGAACAAGAGAAGGCTGCTTTGTCACCTGCCTTACAAAGAGGTTTGCTGTATTTAATCAATACCGATTTGTCTAGTTTGCCAGTTGGTCGGCATGATATTGAAGGGGATACTATATTTGCCTCCGTTTCAGAATATGAAACGGAACCTAAAGAGAAAAGAAAACCAGAGGCCCATCAGAAGTATATTGATATACAATATGTAGTTTCGGGGGAAGAAATGATTGGGTGTAGTCCGCTATCTCCAGAATATGAAGTCCTTCAGGACGAACTGACTCTAAGAGATCTGATTTTTTATCAAGGGGTACAGCAAGAGGTAGAACTGCTGCTAAAACCTGGGATATATGCCGTGCTTTTCCCTAATGATGTTCATCGGCCCAATTGTACGTTGCACTCGGCGACCAAAGTTAAAAAGGTAGTGCTAAAAATAGCCCTTTCTGCATTATAATAATTAATTTCTAGCTATGAAAGGAAGAACTCTCGCAGATGAAAATTTGTTGTAGCGTTCTTTTTTTATAGCTATTAAGAATACTTTATTGACAAAACACTATACTAAAGATAGGAGAGTTGCATCCTTTTTCCTTTATTTTTTAAGCGCAGAGGGATTCGAAAAAATACTATTTACAGCAATAAAAAAGTAGGCTATTATGTAGTACTAGAAGTACATTTTATTCGATGAATAAGCCGCTCTACGACTCCTATTTTTAGTAGGTGGAGCCCTAGAGGGGCCAAATGTGACGGATAAGTAGGACTTAGGTTAGGTGGGTAAAACTCCATTTGACTCCAAAGTTTCTTTAGCATGATAAGTGTCAAAGCAACAAAGTTCCTAGCAGGCGATGATACCGTACTGATTCAGGGCATGACTTTGAAATTGTACAACAAGTAAGGAGAAGAAATATGGAAATAAAGTCAATTAAAAAATTAAAATTGTATGGATTTAACAACCTGACCAAGACACTTAGTTTCAACATGTATGATATATGTTATGCGAAAAGTCCGGAACATCGTCAAGCCTACATTGAATACATTGATGAAGAATACAATGCGGAGCGTCTTACAAATATTTTAACAGAAGTCGCTCTTATGATTGGTGCGAACATCTTAAATATTGCAAAGCAGGACTATGACCCTCAAGGTTCTAGTGTAACCATGCTGATTTCAGAAGGAAAAATGGCAGTTGAGGCACCGGAGCTGATCGATCTGCAAGAAATTAAGTCCGATGCTGTGGTAGCCCATTTAGATAAAAGTCATATTACCGTACACACCTATCCGGAAAGTCACCCTGATAAGGGGATTAGTACGTTTCGCGCTGATATTGATGTTTCTACCTGTGGAGAGATTTCACCACTAAAAGCACTGAATTATCTTATTAACAGCTTTAGTTCTGATATTGCAATTATTGATTATCGAGTACGAGGGTTTACCCGCGATGTTACAGGGAAAAAGTTTTATATTGACCATAAAATTAATTCCATTCAAAATTACATTGCACACGATACTCGTGAGTTATATCAGATGCTTGACGTGAATATCTATCAGGAAAATATTTTCCATACGAAAATGATCTTAAAAGAATTTGATTTGGATAATTATTTGTTTGGCACAGCCAAAGGTGAACTTCTGCCTGGTGAGAAGAAAAAAATCAAACAGCGCTTGAAAAAAGAAATGTCAGAAATCTATGCTGGTCGTAATATTCCTAAAGTGAAGTGAAAGTCATCTATGATCCATTAAAGAAACTCTATAGTGAGGCCACTGGTATATGACATTAACGCTTCGCCGTGCCACTTAACCTACGCTTTTAATGTCATATACCAGTGACCTATGCAAGGTGTAAATCTTTAGTGGTTGCTATGTCACTATAACAATTCAATAAATTTCTGTGCTGCAAGTGGAACTGGCAGATAATCATGAGTCATAATCCCTAACTCTCGCGGAGGTATATCAGTGGTGAGGGGAAGGGTAAATAATTGATTGTCGGCCAGTTCTTTTTGTATATATTCCTTGCTGATAAATGAGATCCCCAGTCCGATTTTTGTCAGTTCGATCATTAAGTCCACACTGCCTAATTGAATCTCAGGCTCAAATGGGAGATTATGCTGGACGAACATAGAATCCAGGAAGGTTCTTGTCGTTGTATTCTTTTCTAATGTGAGAATGGGTAAGGCAGCGATATCTTTAAGAACCAGACGTAGACTTTGCAGATGAGCAAAAGCAGGACTGGCGACAAAGACATCATGCAGCATTTTACATTTGCTGATGGTCATGCCCGGATACAGTTTTTCGGCGGTAAGATTAACAACACTAATATCCACTAAGCCTTTTTTTAATAAATCCACACAAACAGGAGATGGGCGATTGGTAATATTGAGTTTGATTTTAGGATACAGAAGGTTAAATTGTTTAAAATAAGGAAGTAAGTAGTATTTGCAAATGGTATCACTAGCACCTATTTTTAGCTCTCCTTGTTCTAAGGAATGTAATTCATTGATGCTGCGTTCACCTGTCTTTAGAAAGTGAAAGGCTTGCTCTACATGGGTAAATAAAAGTGTGCCTGCTTCTGATAATTGTACGTGTTTGGTACTGCGAAAAAAAAGTTTTGTATTCAGCTTTTCTTCCAATTGTTTTATTGCCTGGCTGACAGCTGACTGGGAGATATATAATTCATTGGCAGCTGCTGAGAAACTTAAGTACTTAGCAACATAGTAAAACACTTTATACAGCTCAAAATTAACGTCCATATATAAACACTCCTTATGAGTTTTATTAATACTATTAATTATTATAATTAATGATAATATATTACAATAACAATAGCAAGACGATACTAGGAGGTAGAAAAACATGCCATATGAAGTCAAACGAATTTTCGTAGAAAAAAAGCAGGATTTTGCGGTAGAGGCCAAGGGGATGTATGCTGATCTTACCCAGAATCTTGGCATTACAGGCTTGAAACATGTACGCCTTGTCAATCGTTATGATATATCGGGAATTAGTCAGGAAGAGTTTGCAGAAGCAAAACTGAGTATATTCTCTGAGCCGACTGTTGATGATGTTTATGATGAAATACTCAACATAGAGCCAGAGGATAAAATATTTGCAGTAGAATATCTGCCGGGTCAATATGACCAGCGAGCTCATTGGGCGTCGCAATGCGTGCAAATACTAACAAAAACAGAAAACTTATCCATTCGTACTGCCAAAGTAATTGTATTACAAGGCAATATTACAGAAGATGAGTTTAAGAAAATAAAAGAGTATAGTATCAATCCGGTAGAAGCGCGGGAAGCTTCTTTAGAAAAACCACGTAGTCTTGAGCTAACAGTGGGAAAACCTGCTGATGTAAAGATGATTCCCGGTTTTATTACCCAATCAGCAGAAGAACTAGAATTGCTGTTAAAAGGTATGGGACTGGCCATGGGACTAGGAGATATTGCATTTTGCCAACAATATTTTCGTGATGTGGAAAAACGCAACCCGACAATCACAGAAATCAGGGTGTTGGATACCTATTGGTCAGATCATTGCCGTCACACCACTTTTTTCACTACAATTGAAAATGTAGATATAGGAACAGGTCATTTTTCAGAGCCGATTGCTAAAGCCTATGATCAATATCGTAAAGCCAGATCCCTTGTATATCAGGATCGACAAAAAGATATCTGCTTGATGGATATCGCCGTTATGGGGATGAAAGAATTGCGCCTGCAAGGCAAACTCACAGATCTGGATGACTCGGAAGAAATTAATGCCTGCAGCATTGTTGTTCCTGTGGATGTGGATGGCAGCATAGAAGAATGGCTGGTTATGTTTAAGAATGAAACCCACAATCATCCAACAGAAATTGAGCCTTTTGGTGGTGCGGCGACTTGTTTAGGCGGAGCCATTCGTGATCCATTATCAGGCAGATCTTATGTGTATCAAGCCATGCGAGTTACAGGGAGCGGTGATCCTCGTACAAAAGTAGAAGATACTTTAGCCGGAAAATTGCCCCAGCGTAAAATAACCTTGGGAGCGGCAGCAGGGTATAGCTCCTATGGAAATCAAATTGGCTTAGCCACAGGTCAGGTAGCAGAAATTTATCACGAAGGTTTTATCGCAAAACGAATGGAAATTGGCGCAGTGATCGCTGCTGCTCCAAAAGAAAATGTAGTACGCGAACGACCAGCAGTGGATGACATCGTGGTTGTATTGGGCGGAAAAACGGGTCGGGATGGCTGCGGCGGGGCAACGGGCTCCTCAAAAGAGCATACGGAAGAATCCCTGGCAACCTGCAGTGCAGAAGTACAAAAAGGCAATCCGCCTACGGAACGGAAAATACAAAGGCTGTTTAGAAATCCCAAAGCAAGTCAGATGATTAAGCGCTGTAATGATTTTGGCGCAGGCGGGGCATCTGTTGCTATTGGAGAATTGACAGATAGCCTGGTCATTGATTTAGATGCGCTGCCGAAGAAATATGCAGGCCTGGATGGTACTGAACTGGCGATTTCCGAATCCCAAGAGCGTATGGCTGTAGTCATAGCACCTCATCATCTGGAGGAATTCATGTCCTATGTCGCAACAGAAAATCTAGAAGCGGCAGTAGTGGCAAAAGTAACGGATACTGGGCGACTCGTCATGTTATGGCGGGGAATTCCCATTGTTGATATTAGCCGGGAATTTTTAAATACGAATGGTGTTAAACAAAAAGTAGATGTACAGGTGACTGCGCCAGTAGAAGCTGAAAATTATTTTGCTGCTAAAGCAAATGAGATAGACAATCTAGAAATAGCTTGGCTTGATAATTTGCGTGATCTTAATGTATGCAGCCAAAAAGGTCTTGTCGAAATGTTTGACAGTACGATTGGTGCAAGTACTGTATTGATGCCCTTTGGCGGTAAGTTCCAAACCACACCGGCAGAAGGAATGGCGAGTAAAATTCCTGTCCTTAAAGGGAATACGAATACAGCTACGTTAATGACTTATGGTTATGATCCTCAGCTATCCACCTGGAGTCCTTTCCATGGTGCGGTATATGCTGTTGTAGAAGCAGTAGCAAAAATCGTGGCTATGGGTGGTGAATATCACACCGTTCGCCTGACCTTGCAAGAGTATTTTGAAAGATTAGGGCAGGATGCGGTAAAATGGGGCAAACCTTTTAGTGCTCTTTTAGGCGCTCTTCATGCGCAAGAACAGTTCTCGATTCCTGCCATTGGCGGCAAGGATAGTATGTCTGGGACCTTTAAAGAGCTGACGGTGCCTCCTACTTTAGTGGCTTTTGCCGTCAACGTGGTTCAAGCGGACAGGGTGATTTCTCCAGAGTTCAAAGAGATCGGAAGTCAGATCATACGAGTACCGTTAGTTCGTGATGCATATGAATTGCCAGATTTTCCTGTCGTGTGTCAGAACTATGCTAACATTACTCAATTAATAAAAGCTGGTCATGTGTTAGCCGCTCATACAATTAAAAGGGGCGGTTTAGCAGCGGCTATTAGTAAAATGAGCTTTGGTAATAAAATCGGCATGGCCTTTACTTCTCCATTGTCATCCCAAGACTTATTTGCTGCCGATTATGGCTCCTTGATACTAGAGATCCCTTCCGGTATCGCTGTAAAAGAGATGTTAGGCGAGATGACATATTCTGTTATAGGTCATACCCAGGAGCAACCAAGGATTGATATCAATGGTTATTCTATTGACCTTGAAAAAGCGCAAACTGCTTGGGAACAGCCTCTAACTAAGGTTTTTGCCACGCAAACAGAAATAAGTAAGGAAAAACCGAAGCAGGAGTTGTTTGCCAGCAATCCGAAAAAAGCAAAACATTCTTTTGCCAAGCCCCGCATCTTTATTCCGGTTTTCCCCGGAACGAACTGCGAATATGATTCTGCCAAAGCATTTGAAATGGCAGGCGGTATCGTAGATACGATGGTCATTCGTAATCTCACCCCATCAGCAGTAGAAGAGTCTATAGAAAAAATGGTCAAGTCTATTTATCAATCTCAAATTATTATGCTGCCAGGTGGTTTTAGCGCTGGAGATGAACCAGACGGCTCAGGCAAATATATTGCCACCATGTTTAGAAATCCAAAAATTAAAGAAGCCCTGCGGGAATTTTTATCACAAAAAGACGGGCTGATGCTGGGCATCTGTAATGGTTTCCAGGCTCTTATTAAACTAGGTTTAGTACCTTATGGTGACATTGTTGACTTATCACCAGAGTGCCCTACGTTAACCTATAATCAAATCGGCAGACATATCTCTTGTATGGCGAACACCAAACTTGTGTCAAAACTTTCTCCCTGGTTTAATAACATAGAATTAGGTGAGGTTCATACTATTCCTGTATCTCACGGTGAAGGTCGTTTTGTTGCCAGCAGTGCAGTGATAAACAGCTTGCGGCAAAAGGGACAGATTGCTACTCAGTATGTAGATGAAACAGGACAGCCTACCTATGATATTCGCTACAACCCTAACGGATCTGTAGAAGCAGTAGAAGGAATTACCAGCCCAGACGGAAGAATATTAGGAAAAATGGGTCATTCGGAACGAATTGGCAACCAGGTAGTGAAAAATGTCCCTGGCAGCAAAGATCAACAGCTATTTGCCGCTGGAATTGGATACTTTAGATAGAATAGAAAAAGAAAAGTAAAAAGACTACCATTTTTATGGTAGTCTTTTTACTTTTCTTTACATTACAATTTTGTAAATAAATATATGATTTTAATAAAAAATGTTAAAATCTATACCTTTTGGCAGATGAAATAGTTATCAAAATGTATTATTGTAACGGTAATGGTTTAAATTGGTAAAGAAAATACTGGAAAGGAGATAAGAAATTTAGCCAAAAGCGGGGTAAAAGCATGAGGCATAATTTTACATAGAATTTCAAAAAACTTTTTTGGGAAGGTGGTGAAAAGCGGATTGATACAAACGAATTTTATAAAGAATCCGGCGCTTCTTTTCCTTTTGTTGCTCGCACTGCTCATCTTTTTTGGGAGCGCCTCCCACAGCGCGACGGCGGCGGAAGCAGTAAAAAGACATGAAGTCGTTTTCCTTCTCGATGTCAGCAATTCTATGAACACGACAGATGCGGAAAAACTCGCGCCGGATGGTCTGGAAGAAATTTTATATACATTGCCATCGAATTATTCAGTAGGCCTTGTTGCCTATGGCAGCGACGTGCAGGTGGCAAAGCCGTTGGACGCCAAACGCGAACAAATTGGCGCTGCGCTGCGCCAGGTGAACTATACCGGTTATACGAACGCCGGGGCGGGACTGGAAAGAGCGTTGACGCTATTTAAGGATAGTACAGCGGACAAAACGGTGGTTTTGCTTTCCGACGGCGAAATCAGGCTGGACGATCCGGTCGCGACGGGAGCCTCTGAGGAGCAGTTCAACCGGGCGATGCAGGCGGCGGCTCAGCGCGGCATCCGCGTCTGTACGGTCGCGATCGGTGAGCCGGGCAACGTGCCGCAGGCGAATATTTACGATTCCGCCAACCGGCAGGGGTTGTTGTTTAACGTTAGTGACGTCGCACAGCTAAGCGGCATCGCCAAAAAGATTTTATACGAGGTATTCGGCATTGCCAAATCAGCCGTCAGCAGCGGTGATCTGCAAAGCGATACGCTGCGCGTGCGCTTGCCGTTTGCACGCAGCGACTCAATCAATGGAGCGAAAATTCTCCTCACTTCCACTGTACCGATAGGCAATATCGGCGCCAGTTACACAGCCCAAAGCGGCGAAATTTTAGTCGGCAAACGATTTGCCGTATTGAACCTGCTGCATCCGCAAAGCGACACGGCGGAGATCCGTTTCGGGTCTGCGGGCGGCGGCAATGTGCAGGCCGACCTGATTCTGGAAATGAACGCGTCGATTCAGGTGGAAGTGAAGAATACGACCCTTGGGCAATCGGAGCAAAAGACGGCCGAGGTGCGGCTGATTCCCGTCAGCGCTGCAAATCAGAATCTGCATCTTTTGAATGACCCCTATTTTGAAGGCAAACAGGTCCTTGTAATGGCGGACGGTCAGGAAATCACGGCGGTGGTGGAGAAAGGGGCAATCCGTTTTTCTCTGCCGGCTGATAGCACACGCAGCGTAGCTGTGAAAGTCCGTTACGAAGATCTCGGCGTCAACATCATTGCGCCGGATACAACAACTGTGCAGATCAACCAGCCGGAAGGATATGGGAAAATAATTGCGTTCGTTGCGGCCATTGCCATTGCCATCGCTGTGCTGGTCTGGTGGAGAACGCGAAAACCGAAACCGGTGCCGCCGGCTCCACCGCCCGCAAGCCGCTACGAATACGCCGGCAAACTCAAAATCTATGTCACTAAGGCACCGGACGACAGCGACATCGCGCCCATGGAATACAATTTGTACCGCCACTTCAGGAAAGAAGAAATCAGTCTGGGGGCGCTTCTGGAAAACTGCGGACTTTCCTTTGCCCTGGCCGGCGCGTATAAAGTCTTTTTCAGTCCGGGTGCCAACAAGGCGCTGGTGCTTACGAACAAGTCGGACTGCACCATTTTGAAAAACCGGGACCTGTTGGTAAAAGATCATAGCTGCCTCGTCTATTTCCACGAAAGAATTCATATTACGTTTGAGGACGAGCGCAGCGAACTGATCTTAGAATACAAAAATGTCAAGCCGTCTGAACGGCCCTAATGCAAAGGAGTGGACAAATTGGCTATTATTACGCAAACAAACCGGACCCTGCTTTTAGAAGAGATCAATCCCGAGAAACTCGACCTGCTCACCATGGTGGGCGACGTAAAGGGAATGGACAGCCTTAACGATGAGAAGATCAAAGAGATCAACGAGCATCTCTCGGTCAAGAGCTTTGACGAATTTTTGGAAAAATTCGATCCTGTCGTCTATTCCTTTTACAATGCCAACAACCAGCGCGTCATGTACACGCTGAAAAAACCGGAAACCATTCCGGACGAACTACTGACGGAAATCCATCTCAACATGCACAACGACTTTCTCAAGATGCTGCTGACGCTGGTGGAAACGAAGCGCTCGCAAGGACTCTTAAACGTCGATTTTAAATTTGAGAAACTGACCAATCTGATCTCGCCGGCCAAGGTCATGGAAGACATCCGCCAGATCAGAAAAGAGATGCGTTACGTCTACTCCGAGTACGCGTTGCTTGAAGAAGGCGACCCGAAAAGACTCGACGTGGGCGACAAGTTGAACGTCATGTTTGAAGAAGCCAGCATGAACTACAACAACGTAATGGCTATGCTGCCGCTGGCGATCGAAGACATCAAGACGCGGCTGCTTCTGGGCGCGGGCGGCGACGGCAAGAACAACACGCCGCTTACCTTAGGCGTCCTGTCGATGGGTGAGGAGGGCGAACTGAAGATACTCGAAGCGCCGAAACCGGAAACCAAAGCCCTGGCCACGCTCGACGACCAGATAAATCAGGGATTGATCACGGCAATTGAGGATGACTACCAAGCGCTGAACGAGGAAAATCACAACGACTATGTCAAGGCGCTCGTCGCTCGGACGTTCTGCCCGCTGCCGTCCACGATCGTATCGACCGTCGATACGGAAAAAGAAATCGCCAACTACAACTCCTATCTGGAATTTTATAAAACCGCCAAAGACGATTTCATCAAAACAGTCAAGCCGCTTATCGAAAAAGTGCTGGGCGTCAGACTGTTCTTTGAACAATATCCGGCCAAGCTTAAAGGCATGCGGCCGACCCTTCTCATTACCAACGCCAGCAACGAAATGGTGGCCAAAGCGTCCAATATTCCGCGCCTGATCACCTTCCTCAACACGGTCAATGCGAAAAATGACTTCAACAATACGGTCTGGTATTCGATCTTCCCGTCCGTCTCCCTTGATCAAAACTCCAAGATGAAGCTGACGCGTGAACGGTTCCAGGGCAACAAGGTCGTCGAAAATCCCAACGTCAACAGTGTGGAATCGCTGGCCCGCATCCTTGACGTTCTGAAAGACTATCGGGTACAGTGCTTCTTCAGCTACGAGACGGGCGACAAGACGACCTTCAACTACATGGCCACGGAAGGCATCGACAAATTCGTCGAGCGCTGCACAAGCCTGACTGGTAAACCCTACAGCGAATTTGCAATCCCCTGCGTTCCGAACTTCACCATCGTGCCGAAGGACAAATCCGGTGTCGTGCTCGACAAAAAAATGTTCTTAAACGACGCCAATATGGCGGAACTATCTGGCGCCAAGGAAGACATCATGAAGCTGTGGATCGACGGTGTCTATATTGGCGCGGCGTTCGTCGCGGCAGGTCTGTACGCGGCCACGCAATGCCCGGAATACCTTAAGAAAACTTTCAAGCGCAACGTTGACACCGAACTGCCCGGCGTGCGCTTTGACATCGAAGCCGGCGACCACCCGCTGCGCGTGCGGACGTCGCTGGCCAAAGAAATCACCGGGTTTACAAATAGTATCAAGGATGATATTAACCGCAAGAATTTTGGCTTCGTCTTCTCTTCGGAAAACGCTGCCTTTGACGGCCTGAACATTACGGACATCATGGTCTACAAGGCGCGCAACCTTCTCTACGACGCGGAGCTTGGCGTGTACGAGCCGATCTACAAGACACAGGTCACGACGTACATCGAACGCGTTCTGCGCCACGGCACCGGCGATTTCAAACAGGACAATATCATCAAATTCTTCTCCAACAATCCGCAGAGCCAAAAGAGCCTGTGGATCGGCAAACGCGATAAGGTCAACTCGATCATCAGCGAAGGCGACGACATCAACTACGTCATCGACGAAGCCAACGGCATCTGCACGCTGGATATCACGTTCAACGGCAACGTGAAGAACCTCGAAATCGAGATCAACCGTCTGACGTCGGCAGGCCGAACCGCGTAAAACGTTGCCCCAATGCCGGCGCGAATTTTTAAATGTATTTGCCATATCCGATTTGCGCCGGCAAGTTTATATAAAGAATGAAATGGAGGAATTAGTATGGGTTTCAGATTAAAGGTCACTGGCGGACCGGAAGATATTGCATTTGACGAAAGAGCCATCGTCAAAGCGGAGTTTTTCTCCGACTCGCCAAACGACTCCAATGCGAGAGCGACCGACGTGGCGCTCAGCATCAAAGTGTGGGGCAAAATGCTCTACTCCCTCGGCGGCAAAGAAGCCGACGCTACGCTGAACGTGGCGAAATGGTCGCAGGTACCGAGCGAAAAGGCGGACTGCTACAGAAGCGCCCAGCTTGACATCGTCGCCGCCAGCCAGATGGTACGGCAGTACACGCTGCCGGATGCCTTCGTGATGGAATACAAGGAAGAACTCGACGACGAAACCGGCGTCGGCACCTTTTATCTCCATATGAAGCAGAAAAAAGACCAGAATGCCGCAGTGAAGCTTGACGGCGGCTTCGGGGCGGAATAAGCGAAAGGAAGGGTGAAACAATATGGCATTTAGAATCAAAATCGAAGGACAGGAACCGTTTGACATTCCGCCGGAATGCACCAAAAGCGTACAATTCACGACGGAAATTCCACTCGACTCCAATGCGCGCACCAAAGACGTGGGCACAGGCCTCGTCATCATCGGTAAAATTCTCGCCGCCACCGACGGCGACCCCGACGACAGCACGCGCAAAATGGCATTGTGGTCCGTCGTACCGGCGGAAAAAGCCGACTGCTACCGCAAAGTCACCATCGAACTGACCGCGGCAGGCGTAATCGAACGAAAATACCACTTTCCCAATGCGTTTGTCGTCGATTACCAAGAAAAATACGGCGATGTGGACGGCACAGGCACCTTCACGCTGGCGCTCCGGCAGAAGAAGGACAAGTTAGCGAACGTTACCGTAGAAGGCGGATACCCTGCCTAATGCAATCGAAAAGGCGTGTCCCGGTCGGACACGCCTTTTCTAAATTGACTGACGAAAGCGAGTGACAAAATGAATCTGAATCCTTATGCAATATTGGGAGTGTCAAAGGACGCTGGCGAAGACGAGATCAAAAAGGCGTACCGGAAACTTGCCAAAAAATATCATCCGGACGTCAACCGGAACAATCCGGCGGCGGGGCAAAAATTCAAGGAGGTCGGCGAAGCCTACCGGATTCTAAGCGACAAACAGGCGCGCCGGTCCTACGATGAGGCAGCGCAAAAAACGGCCGCGGCGGCAGAAGAGCCCCGGCGGCAGTCCGCCGGCGCGCCGGCCGGCGGCGCGTTTGACATTGCCAATATGGCGCAAGGCATGCAAGGCAGCTTTGAACGTTACTTCGGCTTCGATCCGCAGACGGGCAAGGTTACGCGCGAGGAAAAACTCAACGTCAACGCCAAAAAAAAGAAAAACCCGCTCGATACGACAGCCATGTTCGAAAGCTTCTTTTCCGACTTCAAAAAGTGAGGAGGTGTATCAATGGACAAGAAAAAAAATATCGATCTGGCCATCGCGATCCTGTGTGGTCTGGTCGTTCTGATTGCACTGTACGGGATGGAAGACGCGCCCATCAGTTTATATATTGCCGTTTGCGCCGGCAGCGGCTTTATCACCTTCCTGGTCTTTTATCTGACGGCCGCCACCAAAGAGCGGGCAGTGCAGGAAACGCCGGTTCCGGAGGGTGGTGCTATCACGGAACTGTTACTCCTCAATGAAGAGGAAAAACCCATTGCTGCCTGGGATATGTTCGGCAAGACGGCCCTGGTAATCGGCAAGGACATCAAAGAAAACCATGTGGATATTAACCTGAACCAGAGCGTCTACGCCTCGATGATCGACATCGAGCATGCGGTTTTAAATTACGCCAACAACCACTGGTACATCGAAGATCTGGGCTCGAAAAACGGAGTCGTGCTGCAAAAAAAAGTCGACGATCGGAAATACAAGCTTGCCGCCGACCAGCCGTGCAAGCTGGACGCGGGCGACGTCATCATCGTCGGCCTGACCAAACTGCTGGCAAGATAAATGGAGACTTGATTCGAGAGACGTTTTACACTCTTTTGAATGTTAGTCGGAATTATCCAGGGAGTTAGCCGCTCTTAACTCCCGCTTATACCAAGACGGGAGCCTTAGAGCGGATTAGTCATCG
Source organism: Pelosinus baikalensis (assembly GCF_020819555.1). Classification (NCBI taxonomy): domain Bacteria; kingdom Bacillati; phylum Bacillota; class Negativicutes; order Selenomonadales; family Sporomusaceae; genus Pelosinus; species Pelosinus baikalensis. The sequence goes on along the minus strand of NZ_JAJHJB010000001.1, from coordinate 77,763 downwards.
GATAAAACATTAGAGAAAGAAGGAATCGTATGAGCAATTTAATTCGCTGCCAAAACGGGCATATGTTTAGTTCCCGTCGCTACGGAACCGTCTGCCCGTACTGCAATATCGAGACGGCTACCAAAGAAAAAAAGGAAACCGGCCAGACGGACGTAGATGTGGAAGAACTGCTGTTTTTAGAAGACGTGCAGCCTGTCTGCGGCTGGATCGTTTGTATTTCGGGGCCGCGGCAGGGCAAGGACTACAAGATTAAGAACGGCAAAAACTTTATCGGCCGCGCTGACGATATGGACATTCAGATTCTCGGTGACAACAAAATTTCGCGCCGTAATCACGGCATCATCGTTTTTGACCCCAAGAAAAAAGAAATGGTGCTCTTGCCGGGCGAATCGAACGGCATCGTCTACCTTCAGGGCGACGCCGTCTATACGCCGAAAGTGTTAAATACATATGATGTCATCGAACTGGGCGACAGCAAATTCCTCTTTATCCCGTTCTGTGGCGAGCAATTTAACTGGGAAGATGTGAAGAAGCCGAAAGATACGGAAAACAGCGCTGCGGGAGCAAGAGCATGATCCATGCACCGGCTGCCCTTATCCTCGTGCTGTCCATAGCGGTGATTGCCCTGGTCATTAAGCGGATGACGCTTACGCCTGCCCGCAATACCAGAGTGGGTCAGTGCATGACCATCGGCGACCGCGAAGTACAGGAAGACAATTACGGCGTTCTGGCAAATCAGACGGGAACCCTGCTGGTGCTGGCCGACGGCATGGGCAGGAAATACGGCGGCAAAATCGCCGGGCGCATCGCCGTGGAGACGTTCGTGGACTTATTTAAAGAATATAAGGCGTTTGAAAAACCGCAGTATTACTTCCGCAAAGCCTTTCATGCAGCCAATCGTGCTATATTGAACAAGGTGGAAGACGGGCGCGGCTCGGCCAGCGTCGCCGCGGCCCTCATTGCCGACCATACGCTCTACTACGCGCTCGTCGGCAATATCAAAATCGCCGTCTATCACGGCGGCGACCTCGTGCCGGTCAGCGAAGGCCATACCATTGGTGTGCTGGCCCAGCAGAAATACCTGCAAGGAAGTCTGGCAAAGGAAAGCGCGATCGAGCTCTTGAACCGGCACCGTCTGTATAACTTCGTCGGTCAGGACGGCTTTAAAGACATTGAATTCTTCAGCCAGCCGCTGCCGCTGCGCGCCGGCGACGCCGTTGTCCTTATCAGCGACGGCATCTACGAGACGCTGCTTTGGCGCGAGATCGAGCACGAGCTTGCGCAAGGCCGGGATGCGCAGCAGCAGGCGCTCCGGATTATCGAACGCGTTAACCGCAGCAGATTGCCTGACAAAGACAACGCCAGCATTGTTATCTATAGATGTTAGACTTTGGCAGCCAAAATCCAGCGTCCAACGTCCATACAGGGGGATTCTATGAAAAAGCTGAACAGTGAATTTAAAACCGCATTTATATCGGAAGCCGGGGCGGCGCTGACGAACAACGACTATTTTGCCTTCGTCGAACTCGACGACTACGCCTGTTACGTCATTGCCGACGGCATTACGGACCTGGCGCAGTCGGAAAGCGCCCAAAAGGCGGTCGAGAGCGTCATCCTGCACTTTCAGGAACGTCCGTCACTGACGCGGCGGACCTTGCGCGCCTGCCTGGAAAGCGCCAACCGCGATCTTCTGCAGGCGAATGGCCGCGAAGTGCTCAAGGCCTCGGTAACCGTGATTGTCACCGACTATGAAGCCGTACGCTACGCTGCCGCCGGCAACACGCGCTTCCGCCTGTATCGCGACGGCACGCTGAATACAAAATCAAAGGACATGTCCTTAAGCCAGGACCTGGTCGAAAAAGACGAAATTACGCCCAACGTGCTGTCAAGACACGAAGAGAGGCATAACCTCTATACCTATCTCGGACAGGAAAAAGACTTCCGTCCGCACATATCCGGCAAGCTGAAGCTCATGAACGGCGACATCGCCGTGCTGTATACGCGCGGCATCTGGGAAAACCTTGACGAGGCCGACATCGACGACATCTTTTCCGAGACGACCGACGATCCCCAGGAACCGCTGAACAACACCGAAGACATGCTGCTGTCGAAGCAGCCGCCGGACCTTGACAATTACACGATGGCGGCCGTCTTTATCAACAAAATCTTCACAGACCCCAACCGCGATCGCCGTCGTAAACGCATAATCAAGATAGCGATTATTGTCCTTATTGTGCTCCTCATTGTGAGTATTATTGCCTACGTCCTGTACAGCCGGCACAAAGACAAAGTGGACGAAATGAACCTCAGGGCGGACAGCACCATTGCCTGCATCCAGGACAACAACTACATCCGGGCCCGGGAAGAAGTGAAAAAAGCCCTGCAGCAGGCGGAAAATCTCAAAGACAAGGAAAAAATCCAGCAGCTTAATAACTATCTGCGGCTGATTGAAAGCGTGATCACGGCTGACGATGCCTACCAGAACCAGAAATTCGACGATGCGTATCAAGGCTATCAGACGGCACTGGAACGGTCCCGCTACGCCGATAAACTCGGCGAGGCGTACATCAACCGCCGGATTTCGAGCGCCGAAGACAACCTGACGGTAGCCGACTTCATCAATCTCGGCGACAAAGCTATGGAACAAGGCGACCTCGGCCAGGCGGAAGTGTACTACTTGCGGGCCAAAGCATTTGCTGCCAAAATCCACGCCGCCGACGGCAAAGTACAGGCGCAGGCCGCACTCGACAAACTGTACGACGCCAAACAAAAGCAAAAAGACGAACAGGAAAAGAAAGACAAACAAAGGTTAACCGGCGATATCAGTGATCTGATCACCCAGGGTGACACGCTCTCAGAGTACGGCGATCTGGATATGGCCGAACAGAGATACCTGGCCGCGCGCTCTCTGGCAGCGGTACACTACCACGCCGACGGCAAAAAAGAAGCACTGGCGGCGCTTGACAAGCTCGGTCAGGCCAGAGGCAAAGCGGCGGCAGCAGCGCAAAAAGAAGCGGAAAAACACGCTGCCGAGTATACGGCCGCCGCCGCCCTCGCCGGACAGGGTGACGCCGCGTTCGCGAACGCCGACTACATCGGGGCGGCGGCCAGCTACAACGCGGCGCTGGCTCAGTACACCGCGCTCGGCGATACGGCCCAGAGCGCCATCCTCAGCGGCAAACTGCAAAATGTGACCGCCAAGCAACAAGCGCTCGACCAGCAAAGGGCCGACGCCGCGGCGGCACAAGCCCAGGCCGGCGAACTCTACGCGCAGAAAGAATACACGGCCGCCAAACAGGCGTACCGCCAAGCGCAGCAGCTCTACCTGGCGCTTGGCAACCAGGCGAAAGCGGACGAGATCAAGACCATCCTTGACCGAATCGACGCCGACGCCGCGATTATGTCGGCGCTGCCGCAGTAACCGACGTCAGACCCTGAGCGGGAACAGATGGTTTCGCTCAAGTCCCAAGTCTGCTCTTATGGAGGCTATACTTTATGGATAAATACGGTTATACCTTGAATATTGATGGCAATGCGATCAAAAAAATGCAAAACTGCTATTATAAACGCGACCTGGAACTGATGACGGGGCATCAGCTCCGGGAAATCTGCCGGCGGGAAAAGATCATTCACGGAGTGGTAAGCCCGCTCGACAAGGACGATCTGATTCGCGTCATTCTCCGGTATCGCGGCGCGGATGAGAATCTTTTGATCAAAACGTATGATAAAGAAGGGTACGCGGCTTTGCAAAACGTGATTTCCAGGGTTCAGATCCACTACGAAACGGACATCCGGCCGGACTGCAGCGCCAAAATTGTCGTCTATGAAGGGCTGTCCCTCGACTACTATGACGAACTGACCATCAAATATCATGCCAAACTGGCCGGGACGAACGCCTTGATTGTCAGTGCCGACAATACCCTGTGCGGTATCCTGAATGTCGAGACGAAAGGCGGCGGCAAAGAATCCCTGTATCTGACCAAAGCGGCCGGACTGCCCTGCAGCGAAGCCCAAATCAAGAACTACAGCCTGCTGTGCATGAACAAGGCAAACTCCGAAATGCTGCACCGCATTTACAGCGGCGATTACGCCTATATGCCGCAGCACTTGATCGTCTATCGTGTGCCGCTCTTAGACTTTATGGTGAAAAAGCCGGTGTCGCTTACCATGCCGATTGCCATCGACTTTGGCACCACGAGTACCACGGCCGGCGTGTATTTGGACAGCCTCTATTTCGAGCGCACCGACATGGAGCCGGGACAGCTCGGCCTGCTGGAAAATGACGTCAATTACGCCGTATTCTACGATACCACCCAGGACTATCATGAGACGACGCTCCTGCCAAGCGTGGTCGGCGTCCTGGCGATCAATGGCGGAACGGAGCCGGAATACCTGTTCGGCTATGATGCCGTAAAACTGGCCAATTCCAGCTATATCGACGAAGGCTTCTGCGTTTTCTACGATATCAAGCGCTGGATCGGCGACTATGAAAAGAGCGAGGAAATCATCGACAAACAGGGACGGCGCGCTTTTGTCAAACGCAAGGACATTCTAAAAGCGTATTTCCGCCATATTGTCGAAGCCATGAAAAACCGCTTCAAATGCGATATCCAGGCCGTACATATTTCCAGCCCCGTCAAGCAAAAATACCTGTTTCAGGCGCTGTTCGCCGAAATCCTGCCCGAATACGCCGTGGAAAAAGACGATATGCTCGATGAGGGAATCGCCGTGCTATACAATACCATCTCCGAAATGATCACGCAAAAGAGCGCCCAGGAAAATACGACGTATAAAGCGCTCATCATCGACTGCGGCGGCGGCACGACCGACTTATCCTCCTGCAGCTTTCGCGTCAGCACGCAGCGCGTCTCCTATAAAATCGACATCGAAACCGCTTATGAAAACGGCGATACCGACTTCGGCGGCAACAACCTGACCTTCCGCATCCTGCAGCTTTTAAAAATACGGCTGTGCAAAGCGCTTGCGCCGCGGGACCGTCAGGAGGACATCCCGGACATCAACGACCTTTTGAATACCTTCGACCTCGACGTGTTCCGGTATGTGGACGAATACGGTCCGCATAAAATTTACGAACAATTCGACGCCGCCTACACCGGAGCCGAAACGTTCTTGCCGACGAAATTCCGCGACTGGGAAAAGCTCAGCCGCACCGACTACTACAAGGTGAAAAACAATTTCTATTTTCTTTTTTCTACCGCCGAGCGCATCAAAAAAGAATTCTACAATAAAGTGGGCACGCTGCGCGTCGGCCTGTCCTGCCACGAAAAGAGCGAACCGTCGGCCACCATGCTCTTCGTCGACAAATGGAAACTGACGGCGATGCAGGGCAAAGAACTCGTAACCGTCAAGGAATTTCCCGAAGTGTATTTCAGCATCTTTGACATCATGCTCATTCTGCGGGCCGACATTTACGGCGTCATCCACAAATTTATGGACGAGATGTATGACAGCCACGAACTTGATGAATACACCATGATCAAGCTTACCGGCCAGTCCTGCAAAATCGATATTTTCCGCGACGCGTTAAAAGAATTCGTACCGGGCAAGACCATCAAATTCAAACGCAAATCCGGCGATCTCTCCGACGATTTCGAGTTGAAAATGACGTGCATCGACGGCGCCTTAAAGTACCTCAAAGACAAAAAATACGGCTTTGCCGACGTCAAAATCACCAGCCGTACACCGGCGCTGCCGTATAGTATCACCGCCTACACGCATACCGGCCGGGAAATTGTCCTGATCCACGGACTGCAAAAGGGCAAAAGCTGCGGTCATATCTCGCGCAATATGGACGATCTGACCCTGAAGCTCTATCTCAAGGACATGAACGAAAAGGTGCGCTATAATTTCACCTACGCCTGCACATTGGGCGAATTTTGCGCGATGGAGTACGAAAAAATCTGCGAGGTGTATGGCGTCAATATCCCGCAGGATGACGTCGACAGCATTGTCGACCGCGAAGTGAAGTTCTTTGCCTGGACAGAACCGCGCCGTTGGGGATTTCTCGTCCTGCCGGTCTATCGCGACGGCGAAATCCTGATGCTGGGACGCTCGCAGTTCTTCAGCTTCGAAAGCGACGCCTGGGTGGAGAATTTCTTCGACGGGACAAAGTGACAACCGACGCATAAGGAGGGTACCGATGAAAAAAGCAGCCCGATGGATGGCGGCACTCCTGCCGGTGATTGTCGTCCTGGCCGCACTGCCTCAAGCGCAAGCGGTAAAGATCAGTCAGGACGACGTAAAGAAAATTGCCGTCGCCGGTACGGCAGTGGCGGCGGTAGAAAAAATGAAAGCAAAAGCCAAACCGCCGGCAGTGCCGAAAACGCCACAGGTGGATATTCCCGGCGCATCGCCGGAAAAGCCGGCGGTCAATAAAAAAGAAGCCAAAAAAGCGGCCAGGGAAAAAGCCGACGCCGCCAAGCAGGCGGCCGACGAGGCATTTGGGCAGGTAGAGGCCATGGCCAAAGCCGGCGACATCCAGGCACAGTATATCCTGGGCATCGCATACTATACCGGCCGCCAGGTAGACACAGACGATAAGGCGGCGGTCGAGTGGTGGCGCAGGGCTTCCATCAGCGGCCATCCGGACGCCGGCGCCTATGTGGGGCTTGCCTATGCCGAAGGTTTCGGCGGTAGGCCGAAAAACCCGGCGGAAGCCGAGCGGCGTTACCTGCGGGCCGAACAGGACGGATCGGCGCTGGCCAGAGTGCTGCTGGGCATTGACGGCTATAAAACGAACATGCCGGCGGACAAAGCGGCGGCTGTGAAGCGGTTCCGTACGGCGGCGCAGCAGGGCAATCCGCAGGCGAAAGACTTTCTTCAAAAAATTGGGCAGAAGGGGACGGACACCAAGCTGGACTTTGGCGAAAACCTCGACTGGAAAAAAGAAGCAGAAAAGACGCCCCTGACCGAACTCTATACGCAGGCAGGCACCAATGCATTCTGGGGCCGCCTTGTTGCCCAGGACTACGCGGCCGCCGTCCGCTGGTGGCAACTGGCCGCCAGTCAGGACTATGCGGCGGCACAGGCGCTGCTGGGAACGGCGTATTACACCGGACGCGGTGTGGAGCAGGACGAAAAAACAGCGATTGCACTTTTTAAAACGGCGGCGGCCCAAAACGAGCCGCTGGCCCAGTATATGCTGGGCAAAGCCTACCTGGCCGGCAACGTGGTGCAGAAAAACAAGGAACTGGCGCTCAAGCTTTTCCGCGCGGCCGGCGCGGCCGGCATCGCGGATGCACAGCAGCAGGCGGACAGGCTGGAGAAAGAGGGATAGACATGCGCATATTTGACGAAGAATTTGACATGCAAAGTTATATAAAAAAACGGCTGCTTGAAATTGATAATCTGGAAAGCCGCCGTGTCTTCACATCCGTTGTCGAAGGACTGTTTCTCGAACTGCACGGCGAAATCGCAGCAGAGTACAAGGGACTGGAGCAGCGCGTGTTTGAGGAAGTGCCGATGCCGGTGGAAGGCCCGGCGATTGTAACGAATATCATTGACCGCAGGCTCTATGACGTGACAGATGACTTTTTACTGCCCATGCGGCCGGAAGACATGCGGCCTCATCAGGTGGACGCCGAGGCGCTCCTTACAAGCCTCAATGAAAAGTCGCCGTTTTTTCTCTATACCGTTTTTCTGCAGGCCGACCATCTGGAAGCCTGCCAATTCGACCGTCCCGAACGGAAATTCCGCGGCGTCATCAAGACGCGGCACAGCGAATACACTGCACAGTTTCATGTCCGCCGCAACCTGGCATACAGGCGGCAGATTGAAGATTTGTACCGGATTTTTCACTTGAACTACCTGCCCTGGCGCAGCGTCTGTGCGCCGTATTTATACAAATTGTTCGACGTCTATATCGACGGGATCGAAAACTGGAACGCACAGGAAATTATTGAAGAAGCCGTAATTGACTTCGAAGAATACGCCCCGGCGATCCGTTACCACCAGGTGCCGCTGTGGAATCTGGAGACGGTTGCCATCCGTACGAGCACCTATCCGGAGCCGTGTGTGGACAAGATTAATTACGAACACCGGATTTTCCGGCATAAATTCCAGGAAGATGCGCGGTATCTTGTGACCAATTCCGATGTGAGCGTTGCCAACATCCGCTGGACCAAAGGCGATCTTCTGATCACCTGCCCGCTGGAAGATCCTGTGACCTGGGAAATGTACCAGTGCAATCCCCAGGCCAAGCGTGAGTATTCCAACCGGTTGATGGGCAACGCCAAACAGGCGTCTTTCGCCGATACGCTCATGGGCGTATTCCGGCAGCCGATCAAGACCAAGCTGGAACTGAGCCGGCTGATTCAGGCCTGCGGCTACGAACGGGACCTGACCTTTGCCGGTGTGGAGCTGGTAGCCAATTTTCCTGACAAAGAAACCTATATCGTGGACGACTTCATCCGGGACGAACTCAGGACAGGTACCTGGGAAACGGCAATGCGGCTTGATTTTCAGCCTGCCGACTACGATTTTTACCTCAACCGGGATATTATGAGTTTTTTGGTGGGCGTGGTGCAGCGTCACTTTCCCGAATACGAATGCTGCGGCCGGCTGGTATAAGGAGGGGGAGCCGTGAATTTTATCTGGGACATCGTTTTACAGGCCGAAGCGCAAGGCATGGACAAAGCCGAGCTCTTGTTTCAGCAGGCGAAAGAATACAGTCCGTATTGCGAGCAGGCGTTCCCCTGCATCAATCAGGACAGGCTCGAAAGCACGGTTGTCGAGATCAACGCGCTCTATCGGTTCAGCCATATTTTTCAGGAACTTCTGCATCCCGAGCTGCTGGCCCGGCCGGAAAACCGGGATCTTGCCCAATGCGCCGCCTGCTTTTTCGATGTTGTCATGCATCTCTTAAGTGAAATCGATTTAAAGCACGGCCTTACCAAGCGGGAATACTTCGTCCGCCAACTGCGGGCCGAGCTTTTGGACGGCGTTTACGGCCGGGAAGCGGCCGCGGCGGTGGCGGTCATGGACCGGAAGCTGCAATTTAGTCTGGCCAACGAACTCCTAACCCAGCTTCAGACCGGAACCAGCCTGCGGGTTTTCCGCCGGGCGGTCCGGACGGCGTTTACCGGCAGCCTGCTGTACCAAAGCAACTATAACAACAAAGAACTGCTCTTGTATCTCGGCGAGAAAGAAACAAAAGAGAAGGCGCAAATCCTGCAGTTCCTGCTCGAACTGTTTCTGCCCTTTGGCTTTTCGGCACGGCTGTTCTGGGAATACCATTTCGGCATCATCGGCGTAGACGCTGCCATGCAGCCCGACGCCATCGCGCTGTTTTAGGACTGCTTTTGAAAAAGGAGGCAAATGATTTATGAATGGACAGGTTTTTCCCCTCTTTGAACACGCACATGTACTGCGAACGACCATGCTGACAGAACTGCGCGACTACGCGTACGAATACGGGCGGCTTATCCACGAAGACTATAGCGACGGTATTGTCAGCGGCTGCCGCATTACGACAACGGTGGATACCATTACCTTACACCGGGGCGTCATCCGCTATAAGGACAATGTATACCTGATTACCGAACCGCTTTCCCTTGCTTACTATCCGACCGACAATTGGGCGGTCTTCAAGCTGGAGTTCAAGGACGAAGTCCGAAAAGACGGCTATATCTACCGCGAAGTGGAAACTGCGCTTGCGGACAATCTCAGGCTGGGCAAAGAAGAAATGGAACTATGCCGCTTTAAACTGCAGGCCGGCGCCAGGCTCCGGATGAACTATGTGGATTTTGCCGACCGCAATACCGAATTCGATACCGTCAACACCATCTACGCACCCTTTGCCGCTGGCGGGGCCAGCTCGCTTTCGCCGGACATCACCCGCGCCTTTGCCCGGGAAGCGGCCGCGTACGCCATGGACCCTGTCGATACGGCGTTTTGTCTGCAGGCTCTGAACGCTAAGGAGGCACTGAACCGGGAGGTCATACTCCTCTATACAGCCACCAAGCTGAAAAAAGCGGTTGCCGACTGCGACAACCTGGTGATTTTTGATGCGCTGCTTACCATATTAAGCCGGATCAAAGACAACGGCGAACGCGAACTTTCCCGCACGGAGCGCCAAAGGCGCCAGGTTATTGTGGATTGACAAAGGAGGCAATGCTGGAATGGAAATGGACGAAAGAATCCTGGAACTAAAAAATAGCGTGAAAGCGGCAGAAAAAAACGCCCATGCCGACGAGGCTGTCGAACGGGAACTTACGCAGAGCATTTACGACGAAACGGTCGATATTTTTGGCTATCCGACCGTATTTGCCGACCGGGAACTACTGGACGGACAAATCTCCATCCGGCTTCCCGCAGACTTTATTCCTCTGGAAGCAGACGTCGTACAGGCGCTGTTTCCCCTGGGAAACCGCCCGCAGCTTGTACTGGGCAACGAGCCGCTGTATTTTATGGTGGGCTTTAACCATACACGGCACATAGTACCCGAAGAACAGATCAAGGAATTTCCCAAACTGGCCCGCGGCCTGCTGGAAAAAGGCGGCCCGCAGGTAAAAGTGGTCAAAACGGAAACCATCCATTGCGGTGGCCGGCAGGTGGCGAAAATGTATTTTATCAGCCAGACGCTGGAAGGCGCGCTCTATAACATGATGTTCTATGCCAACGTCGACGCCCGGCTGCTTATTGGCTTCGTCAATTTCCGTTATCAGGACCGCAAGCGGCTGGAGCCGCTTGCCGAGGAAATCATTGCATCCTACCGGATTTTGGTAAATAGGGAGTGAGAACGGCATGAGTATCATACACAACATGATTCAAGTGGAAGGCTTCCCCTTTACGCGTATCAAGGAACTGTATATTTCGCACCGGCCCAACGAACACGGCCAGATTACCATTGTCGGTGAAATCGCGCCGGAAGATGCCAAAGACTGCCAGCAGCGGGCCGACGAAACCACGTCGATTACCGTGACCAGTTCGGCCGGCGAAGAGACGGTCACCCTGTTTACAGGCGGCGTAAAAAACCTGTCGGTGGCGAACGAAGCCGGCTACAGCGTGCTGACCGTCCGGGGCATTACCGCCAGTTTCCTACAGGACATCAAAAAAATATCGCGCACCTATCAAAACGGCGGTAAAACCTACGAACAGATCCTCAACGAAGCCTACGACGGCAACGGCAGCGTGGAACTGACCGTAACCGACCAGGCCATTGGCGCGCTCGTCATGCAGATGGACGAGACCAACTGGGAATTTACCAAACGCATGGCCTCCCGCTTCAACGTACCGGTCTTCACCAGCATCACTGCGCCTAAACCGCTGGTGTTCGTCGGCTTGCCGCCGGTGGCCAACACCAAGGAAATTACGACAACCTCCTTTCTGCATGGCAAGCAGGACGACGAATACAACCGGGTTACTGAGAACTATATGGCAGACGGCGGTGAGGCGCTGCGACAGGATTTCTCCGCCTTGATCGCCCGGTCCTACGACTATGTCTACCTCGGCGACATCATCTCCATCAACGGCAGCGAGTGCCGCGTCAAGAGAGTGGAAGCCCGGCTCGTCGACGGCATCCTGGAAATGGAATACCTCCTCGCCGGAAAAACCGGCTTTGTCGCGCCGCAGGTGTCCAACACCGCCTGCGCCGGCCGGGTGCTGATCGGCCAGGTTAAAGACGTGCAGCGCGATACCGTCAAAGTGCATCTTATCGAGATCGACAAAGAGTATGACGGCAGCGGCGACTGGTGGTTTCCCTATTCGACCGCCTACTCCAGCAGCGACGGCAGCGGCTGGTACTGCATGCCGGAAATTGGCGATTACGTGCGCATCATGTTCCCTTCCAAAAACGAAGCGGACGGTTTTGCTGCCAGCTCGATCAATACGGCGCCGCTGGCTAACCCGCGCCATAAGAGCCTCAAAGCCCCCAGCGGCAAAGAACTCCTGATGACGGACGGAGGCCTGTATATCATCTGCCAGCATCAGAAAATTTTTATTGACCTGACGCAGGACGACGGTATCAAGATCGTCTCCGCCCAGAATATCACCGTCGAATCGGAAGCCAACGTCACCGTACAGGCCAAAAAAGACATCCAGGTGCTGGCCAAAGAACAGATCCTGCTCAAATCGGGCGAATCATTCATCAATATGCTGCCAGACCAGATTACCCTGGCGGCCAAGGACGTTGTCATTACCTGATGGAAGGAGGGGGAAGTCATGAAAAATTTTCTCGCCGCGTTCCAAGCGGAACACTATGTCCCGCTAGCGCACCGGTTGATAGCGGACACAATGCGGGATATTGCCAAAGAGGCCGCCGCCGCGCCGTGCGTGGCCGCCGTGGAAAGCGCGATGGAAAACGCGGCGCGGCGTCAGCTGGAAGGCTTGCCGCCGGCTGCCTATCTGTCTATATCGGTGCTGTACACCGCCGTCTACTTTGGCGAGACCAAACTGCGCCTTGACTTTTACAGCAGCGAGTGGCCGGTAGCCGACCCTTTTTACAGCGAATACATTGACGCCGCTTGGCTGTTTGCCCATTGGCGTTTTCACGAAGACGCCCTGATGGAAGCGGCAAAAAACCAGCGGACCTGGGTACGGAGCGCCCACCTCGAAAGCCTGCGCTGGCAATCTGTCCGGCTGCTTGCCTACGGCCTGTACACGAAGCTCAAATACTGGCTGCAGGACCTCGCCGCATCTCCGGTGCTTTGCACTCTACAACGCGAAGACGAATTCTATATCCTGTTTGGCGAGTATCAGGACTGGCAGGGGGCGGTGTTTGCCCTTCTGCCGCCCATCGACATTTTTAATTGCAGTACGGACGACTCCCTGCGGTTTCGTACCTATGAGAAGTGTCGCTACCACAAAAAAACGTTTACCAGGCTGGATCTGAGCCTCAGTCGGTTCCAGGATTGCACCTTCGAAGACTGCACCTTTGATGACGTTGATCTCAGCGACGTCACCTTTGCCAACTGCCGTTTTGCGCGCACCGTATTTACGCAGGCCCGGCTGTCCGGCGCCTTGTTTCTCGATACGCAGCTCCGTGAAGTCCGGTTTCGGGACGTACTGGCTGAACCGCTGTGCTGGGACAATGAAAGAAACGATGTCTACCGCAGCCTGGAATTCGCCGGTTGTACGCTGGAAGATGTGCAGCTCATAAACTGCCGCTTTCCGGGCGCTCTGCTGACAGACTCGTTGCTGACGGAAATGGAAATCGAGGGCGGCGACTATACGGATTCCGATTTTCAGGAACTGGCCGCAGTCCAAACGACGGAAGGCGGGGAGAAATAACATGACAGACGAATATTTCCGGCTTTTCCAAAGCCATATCGTATCCAATCCCATTGTCATCGAGAACCTCGATCGGGAACACTATCCCTACAAAATGGATCGGGCCGCCTTTACCAGACTGGAGGACTTGGTCGTCGCCTACTATCAGCCCGATATGGGTCTTGAAATTTGCGATATGCTCCAATCGCCCTGCTTTATGATCGCCGACCGGTTCCGGGATCTGTTCTCGCTCCTCGAACCCCAGCTCCAGTTTAAGGGCGTCCAGCTCTACCCGCTCGATTTTGACGCGGAGCAAGGCATCCAATCGCCGGTACCGCTCTACTGGATTCCCTATATCGAACCGACCGAGTGCCTGCACGATACGGCCCAAATTTACGATACAGGCATCGTGGAGGAACTCGTGGTGAAACAAGAGTCCGTCCGGGGTAAACACATTCTCAAAGTGGCCGGACTCGTCGAAGAAATCTGGCTCGTATCGCTGGCCGCCGCCGAAAGCATCTTAAGAAGAAGACCGCTGGCAGCCGGCCTGGAACGGGTGAAAGTGAGGGAGTAATATGTCAACCACCGCATCAGGACCCGCGTATATCCCTCGGGGAACCAAATCCAAATGCAGCAAAGGAAGTTCGGAAAACATCCTGAATTTGCCTGAGGATCACGGCGTGGCGTACACGCCGAGCCTGGAGCCGCTGTTAAACGCCAACGATCACAAGCCGGGCCAGCATATTCTGAAATACGGCTTCTGCGCAGCGACAAAATTACCCTGCTCGCCCGTAACGCCGCTGGCCTGGATCAACGTCAACAAGAAACATATCCTGGAGGGCGCACCAGCCCTAATCGAACAGAGCAAACTCACCTGCGTCAAAGGCGGCGTCATCTCCATCGTCATTAACGCGGGCAGCGCCCAAATCGACGACCGCAACGAGGCCGCTGCCGACGAAGTGGAGGCAATTGCTGCCGCCACAGAGGCGGAAAATGCGTTAGGTGCAGCATGCGGACCCACTTTAATGGAAGCAGCAGAAATGGCAGCTCATGTTTATTATACCAAATCCTTTGAGGAGGCAAAGAAAGATACACTACCCGGAGATTGGAAGTTAGTTAATGCTGAGGAAAAAGGAAGTATGAAAATAGGCGTATATGCAAGGAGTATAGGAGGGCAAACGGAATATACGCTGGTTAATAGAGGAACACAAGATTGGGCTTGGAGTGCGGATGGAGATGATAATGCTAAACAGCTTTTTGGCGCATCAGACGATGTGCGGAATTCAATAGCCTATTCAAGAAATTTTGTTACAAGAAATTCTGGCTCAAATATAACATTTGTAGGTCATTCCAAAGGTGGCGCGGAAGCTGCAGCTAACGCAGTAGAAACTAACAGAAATGCGATACTATTTAATCCTGCAGCTGTTAATTTAGATGCTTATACCCCAAATGGTTCAGACTATTCTGCCTCAATGACTGCACATATTGTAGATGGTGAAATTTTACACACTGCTGAAGGCTGGTTTTCAAAACCAATTGGAAGCGTAGAGTATTTACCTGCACAATACCCTACTAATACGTGGAATCCAGTGACGAATGGTGAAAATGCAGTTAAAAATCATTCAATGGATGCAGTAATAAATGGGATTAAAGAAAAGGGGGGAGAAAACTAGACAATGAATAAAAAGTTATTCCTTATAACACCCATGATGCTGATCATTTTTTCTGTTCTATTATCCGGATGTCATCGCCAAGAGAGTGAAGGCGCGAAGGGAGAATATAAAATGACGAATATAAATATTTTCAAGGATACTCCTGTTTGGGAATTGGCAATCGCGGTAAAGGAACAAAAAACTGCAGCCATAGAAAAACTAGCAAAAGATAAACCGGAACTATTGAATTATCAGGATCCTAAGTACAAAGTGACTTTGCTGCTATGGGCGGTCGGAATGGAGAAATATAATTCTGCAGAAGCATTATTAAAATGTGGCGCCGACCCGAATATAGCATCTGTAAGGTATGAGACATATTCAGAAGAAACACCACTTTCAGTAGCAACAGCTTTTTCTTGGGTGGATAACGTTGCCAAAAAGGATCCGAAATATGTCAAGCTGTTGCTAAAATATGGTGCTGACCCTAACTGGTGCTATATTGGCCATGAACATGGTTTAGAAGAGCCGGGAACCAGTATATTAATGAAATCCATTGGACGTGGTATTGAGAAAACAAAAGCTTTAGTAGAAGCAGGGGCTGATATTAACCATAAAACGAAAAGCGGGAAAACAGTTGCAGTAAAAGCATTATTAGCAGGAGGGCCAAATTCGACATTAGAAGGTATGGAATACGCTCATTATTTGATTGCTGAAAAGAAAGCAAAAGTATCGGAACCATATTACAGAAGTAAAAGTTATGGCAATGAAGACCCTAATGAAAAGTTTTTTCCGGTAGACATATTAAGGGATTGGATTGTTGCTATAGGATCACAAGAATACAAAATGAAAATGGAGATTGTTGAGGAATTTGCCCGGCAGGGTGTGAATTATTGGGATACTAAGATTCCAAGTGATAGGCTGAAGCAGATTAGAAAGATTCACCCGAATACTTGGGAAGAGTATATAAAGCAGTATTGATATGGTTATAAATTTCGTATTCATTAAATTGGATATAAGCCCGGTCGCCATAACAATAAGAAGCTAAAGGAGTGTGTATTAGTGTGGCGGATGACATACCAACTTACGCAAGGCGGCGGGTTATTGCAGGTATTCTTGATATAGTAGTTTTCGTATTTATATATATAGTATTGCTTTCGATAAGTTTGCCAATCATTGGATTCTTAGCAGGTTTGTTCATAATAATGCTATATAATGGTATTATCTCAGAATTTTTCGTGGGAAAATTGACCATGATGTTATATTTTATCGTAGAATCTGGTGTCTATAATTTGCTTTTCTTTTTATTATGTATATATTTCTTTTCAGTTGTTGAGAATTTTTTACAAGCCTCTCCTGGGAAAAAATTAGTAAGACTACGGGTAGCCAGTATAAAAGGAAACCGTATCGGATGCGGCATTCTTTTTTTAAGGAATATTTTAAAATGTATCAGTATTGGTTTTTGTGGTGTGGGTTATTTTGTTTGTTTTAAGAATAAACATCGACAGGCTTGGCATGACAAAGTTACAAAGACAAAGGTGATTTATGAGGAAAATGCTATGACGAGTTAATAGTCAATGAACGAGAGAAGGTGGCTTAGTGGCGGATAAAGAATGCGAGATAACGAATAAAATTCCGGCAGGCTTTGGAAGAAGGTTGATAGCAGGGATTCTAGATATGATAGTTTTCTAGTCTTATACATAATCTTGCTTTTTGCCAGTCTTTCTATTATTGGATTTGTGGGAGGTATATTGATAAGATTGTCGGATATAGGGATTCGTTATGACGAGTTTTTAAATAAAGGGTCAAAATTAGTGGATGTTATAGTGGAATCGCCTGTATATTATTTGGGTGTATTTCTGCTGTGTATAAGCGTATTTTCAATTATAGAAGTTTTTTTGCAAGCATCTCCCGGCAAAAAATTAATGAGGCTTTGTATAGTGAGTGCAGATGAAAACGTCCAAAGATAGGCAGAATTGTTATGAGAATTCTGTTAAAAGGTATCGATATGGTTATAAATTTCGTATGAATTATTTGAATATAAGCTCGGTCACATTATACCAAATCCTTTGATGAGGCAAAGAAAGATCCATTAAAAATCATTCGATGGATGCAGTACTAGATGGGATTAAAGAAAAGGGGGGAGAAAACTAGACAATGAATAAAAAGTTATTCTTTATAGCACCCATGATGCTGATCATTTTTTCTGTTCTATTATCCGGATGTCATAGCCAAGAGAGTGAAGGCGCGAAGGGAGAATATAAAATGACGAATATAAATATTTTCAAGGATACTCCTGTTTGGGAATTGGCAATCGCGGTAAAGGAACAAAAAACTGCAGCCATAGAAAAAATAGCAAAAGATAAACCGGAGCAATTGAATTATCAGGATTCTAAGTACAAAGTGACTTTACTATTATGGGCGATAGGAATGGAGAAATATAATTCTGCAGAAGCATTATTAAAATGTGGCGCCGACCCGAATATAGCATCTGTAAGGTATGAGACATATTCAGAAGAAACACCCCTTTCAGTAGCAGCAGGTTTTTCCTGGGTGGATACCGTTGCCAAAAAGGATCCGAAATATGTCAAGCTGCTGCTGAAATATGGTGCTGACCCTAATTGGATTTATATTGGTCATGAACATGGTATGGAGCCGGGCACCAGTATATTAATGGAATCTATTGGATGTGGTATTGAGAAAACAAAAGCTTTAGTAGAAGCAGGAGCTGATATTAACCATAAAACGGAAAGCGGGGACACAGCTGCAGTACAAGCATTATTAGCAGGGGGGCCGGCATTAGAAAGAAATGCATATGCCCATTATTTGATTGTTGAAAAGAAAGCAAAAGTATCGGAACCATATTACAGAGGTAAAGGTTATGGCGATGGAGACCCGAATGAAAAGTTTTTTCCGGTAGACTTATTAAGGGGTTGGATTGTTGCTATAGGATCAGAAGAATATAAGATGAAAATGGAGATTGTTGAGGAATTTGCCCGGCAGGGTGTGAATTATTGGGATACTAAGATTCCAAGTGATAGGCTGAAGCAGATTAAAAAGATTCACCCGAATACTTGGGAAGAGTATATAAAGCAGTATTGATATGGTTATAAATTTCGTATTAATTACTTGAGAGAGTCAGGGGATGGTTCGAAACCACTGAAAAAGTATTACATTTAAAATTACAAACAAAATTCAGGGGTACTGAAATGTATAAGCATAGGAAAAAAGATTCTTACAGCGCATTTTAGCGCCATAGCAATCTTTTACTTTTAGTATGATTTTTGAAATATAGACTTTTTCAATGGTTTCGGACGGTTCCGCGACTCATATAAACATGGTTAAGAATCTGCTCCGTAAGGTGCCCTAAGTTAGCAGCGAAATATTAGGTTTAATCGCCATATAAAGCTGGGGGAAGAAAGGGGTCTTACTTTTGGCATTGCCCCAAAAGTAACAAAAGGTCTAGGCCCGAAGCCTCCAAAAGCTGAAAAGCCAGGCGGTACTCCTAAAATCCGTAAACTCGCTGCACTCAAACAGTACGAATTTCTTAACGGAATACCGCACGGCTTTTCTCCTGCGGAACGCTTTTTCCGGCAAAGGGCCGGGGGTTACGAGGATTGTCGTGGTCATCACCGTATGGAGGCGTAAATTTCTTTAAGTAGAAGTTTTGTTGCTTTACTTAAGTGTTTTTTTCTCTGCAAAAGCTGTATTTTACCATTGATTAGGAAAACTGAGTCAAGCTTAGCCCATTATCGCGAATAGCGCCCAAATCAGTGACCGCAACGAAAGTGTCGACGACAAAGTGGAAACCATCGCCGCCGCCACAGAGACGGAAAATCCGTGATACTTGGGCTTTGAATACTAAAAAAGATCCAGCTAAAATTTGTCAGTGAAGAATGGGGGGGCATAATGGGTAGTGGAGAGCAACCAGTAATTACCCAAAAGACGTGTATTGTGATTTGCAGATTTTTAGTTGGTTTCATCGCATCGAAAATTTTCCTCGGTTATTTTGATTTTTTGGCTGGAATTGCGTATATCTTTTATCCTTTTTCTGCCTTATGCTTGCTTGTAATATTTATTGGTTCTGGAAAAAAGGAATTGATAGATAATAGTATCTTAGTTTTAGGTGTGCTTGCGGTTATTTATATATTAATTCCAGTGGTAGTCGAAGCTATTTATAACAAGATGAAAAAATAAATGAATGACAGCGATAAAGGGTTGCATGGTTCGATAAATAGACGGGTCAGGCATGGACATACAATGATCCATATGAATAATGTTTAAAGGACAGGACGTTAATGTATGAAAGATAAAAAAACTAATAGTAACGA
The DNA here is from genome assembly GCF_020819555.1 of Pelosinus baikalensis. Lineage (NCBI taxonomy): Bacteria > Bacillati > Bacillota > Negativicutes > Selenomonadales > Sporomusaceae > Pelosinus > Pelosinus baikalensis. Next base: position 58,556 of record NZ_JAJHJB010000001.1, on the reverse strand, counting down.
GCTAAGCTTAAAAACAAGAAAATATATATGTTTTTTTGTTTCTCTATTATTGGGTGTTATGCCTGTAGCGGTTATTGAGTATATTTCATCGGAACTACTAATATTCTGGTACATGCGAACGAATAACATTGTTTATCGGAGCGATTTGACTAACGATTATGGTTTGGGACTTTTAGGCTTACTGTTGTCTGCCGCTGTTTTTACAATATGTTTTCCAATTTCAGTTTATATTGTCTGGAAGTTGCTAAGGAAGAATATCGTATAATCTAAAAAAAGAAGGGAGGGAAAGTGTTATTATGGGAAGTCAATATGCATATGCTCCAAAGACGCCACCTGGCGTTTCTATCGACGCAAACGTAAAAGAAGCTCGTGAATATGCAGCGAGCCATAGTCGAGCGGAAGTTTATCAGTGGTTTTACGACTCGGTAAAAAATGGTGCGAGATGGGATTTCAAGCAGCTTGGTAGTGAGTATCAAGAATTCGGAAATTATCATTACGGAGTAATAGGTAATGCGCTGGAGATTCCAGAGCAAGTATTACTTCGTGCAGCAGGTTGGGCGCAGTATAGAGCAGGAACTAGTGAGTTAGGATGGGGTACTTTTTTTGGTTGTGAGCCATATGGTGATGATCCTGAAGATCAAGAGTGGATCAAGCGTGGTATACGAGATGGCATATATTTTGATAATAGTTTCTTTAAGCTAGATGGGAGTTCTTTTAGAATAAAAAGTTATGTTGATTAAACAATGACTACTATTAATGCTTCCAGAAGATGCTAAAGAGACGAGGACGGAGGTGTTGTCTCGGCAAGAACGGTGGGTGATCGTATGGGTAGTTTGTCAAATTCTCTTTTATTTTAAAATAAAGTAGTTTGCTTTACGCAGAACAAATCAAAATTGGAGGGATTATTTATGGGATTCACGTTGTCGGTAGAAAAAAATGATACGCTGTTTTTTGGCGAGGATATTATTTCTTTTATACATATAGTATTAAACGCGCCTAGTAATTCCCGTGCAAAATCTACGAATAATTACATTACGATGAATGTTGTGGGGAAGCTGCATGCGGATGATGGAAATGGGTCGAATAGCGAGACGATCAAGCTGTTCCAATGGGCCCAAATTCCAGCGGAAAATGAAGAAGCCTATCGCAGCGTAACGGCGGAGGTAATTGCTTCGGGAAAGTGTTTTCGAAAAATCACATTTAATCAAGCGTTCGTTGTCGATTATAGTGAGAGGTATACAGACACCAAAGGGATTGGCGAATTCGCAATGACCATTCGCCAGAAAATCGATAAGATCGACGAAGTGGAGGTAGACGGTGGCCTGCCGATTGGCGATGGCGCGTCTGCCGCTGTAGCTGCCGCGGCGGCCGGCACGTCAGGCGATTTTGTAAGTACAGGGTCGCAGGCGGGAGGCGCGGGGGGAGTCATGAACAATATCGGACGAGCCGCCGTCACAGCGGCGCTGAACAAAGTCGACCCGTCCGGCACAGCCGCCATTGTTGCGCAGGCCGGCTTGGACAAAAAGTAAAGAATAATGAAAATATAGCATGAGCTTTAGACAATATAAGAGACTCAACTAGCAGGGAAGCTGGCAATTTGAGTCTCTGGAAACAGCAAATCGTGCCAAAAGAAAGGAGGCACCCCATGGGAAAAGAACTGCAGGAACTCGGGCGTTTGAAAGTCGAATTCGCCAAAGAATATCTCCGGGTCAAACACATCCACATCCTGGATGAAGCCAATGAGCATGGGCACATGCAACTCACACTCATCAGTAAACGCCTGCTGACAGTGGCCGAAGTCCTCGATCTCGAAGACGCGCCGGTCAAAGTCACCGACGCGGACGGAACCAACGTATTCGTGGGCATCTGCCAAAGCGTGGGCCTTAACAATGAAGCCGACTACAGCGAACTGGTCCTCGAAGCCAAAAGCCTGAGCATACTGGCCGACCGGAAGAAAATCAGCCGTACCTTTCAAAGCACCGTCAAAACGCTAAGTGAGGTGGCCAACACCGTCATGGCGGCCTACGGCATCCAGGTGGAAGTGGCCGAAGATATCCAAATCGAGCAAATGCTCTACCAGAACGCCGAAACCGACTGGCAGTTTCTGCGGCGGATCGCCAACCAGTGCGGAGCCTACCTCTTTACCGACAGCAAATCGGATTTGCTGCGCCTCGCCGTGGGCACCTATCCCTTTGCCCGCAAAGAACTGGGGGCGGAAACCCGGAAAAAACCGGCCGACAGCGGTAAAGACATCCTGAAATACATCCAAATCCAACAAAACGTCGACGACCAGGCCGAAGCCTACCAATTTGAAACCGAAGGTAAGACAAGCTATGACCTGACCATCGGAGCAGGCTACCAGCTCGAAAGCCAAGGGGAACGAGTGCGCTGGAGCCAGCGGAGCGAAATCGTCAGCGTAGGCGAAACTGCGGAAAACCGTCTAACCCTGGCGCACCCGGAAGGCTGCCGGCCGGACAGGGAAAAAAGCGCAGGTGCGCTCAACCAAAGAGACGCCATCAAAGGGAAAATCATCCGGGTGCAGGGTACGCAAATAAAAGTACATTTTTACTGTGATGCCGAACAGGACGAAGCCACCGCCATGTGGCTGCCGTTTGAAAACACCATGAACAACTACTTCTACTCCATGCCCGATGAAGGCGACGAAGTCTTCGTCTACTACGAAAACAACGGCAAAGCCGTAGCCTTGGGGAGCCGGCGAGCCAACAGCGCGACACACGGGGACTACGTCGATCCCGCGAGTAAAATGATGAACTCGACCAATAAAATGCTCAAAATGACCCCGGGCAGCTGCGAACTGGTAGCGGCGCGGGGCGCGTACGACCAAGGGGGCGGCAACCAGGCGCTCATCCAGATGACAGACGCGGGCGGCATTGTCATCAAAAGCACCCAGGACATCCACGTCCAGGCCGACAAACGGCTCAAACTCGTAGCGGCCAAAAGCGCCATCCCCGAAGGCGAAATCACAGCGGCGCAAGCGAAATACGATGCCGGGCATACGCAGGGAGCGGCCATGTACATGGCTGGCGGCGGCAGCAAGCCCTACAACTCGGGACAGGAAATCCTCAAGCAAATTGGCAGCGACATCGCGGCCAGCTTTAGTGGCGGCGTCAAAGCCATGGCGGCAGAAATTCCGGCCTTCGTAAAAAACGTCGAAAGCATCTTCGGCGGCGGAAGCGGCGGGGGAGGAGAACCTGCGCCGGCCTCACCGGAAGAAAAAGCAGAACGACCGCCGGCCGAATCGCTCATGCTGTACGGAATGGAAAATTGCAGCCTGGGGATTGGGGCGAGTGAACTCAAACTCAGCGGCGGAGCCATCACGATCAGCACACCGGCGTTCCGGCAACTGGGCTACAACAAAAACAAGCATGACATCGTGTCTGCGCCGTCACTCTTCGACGCCGCGCTCAACGGAGTCCAGGTCCTGCTCGATATCGCCGGCTGCATCCCGGGACTCAGCGTAGTAGCCAACGGCCTGAACGCGGCCATCTCGCTGGCGCGGGGCGACTACTGCGGCGCGGCGTGCTCCCTCATAGGGTGCATCGTCCCGGGCGCGAACGTGGCGGGCAAAGGACTCAAACTGGCGGTGGCGGGTGCCAAAGTGGCCAACACGATCGCCAAAACGGCCAAAGCAGCCAAAGCCGTCCGGACCGTCGAGCGACTCATCATGGGAGCCATGGGCTTCAACGCGCTGATGCGGGCTAAAGACGGCATCAGCGACCTGGGCCGGAAAATCATAGACGGCACCTTCAGCTTTAACGACCCGGAATCGCTCAACCTGTTCTTTGATACCCTGCAAAACGTGGCGATCGTAGGCTCGGCGGCAGGACGCAGAAAAAAAGGCAGGGAAGAAAAAGGCGGCCACGAAAAGGCAGGCGGAGAAAACAAAAACGGCGGTCACAACGGACCGGATACCCAGGGACGTATACCTACAAAAGAAACCTGTCTCAAAGACCCGGTCAACGTCGTTACCGGTTCCTTCAGCCTCCGGATGACCGACCTCATCCTCAGCGACCTCGGCGAAGACTTCGTCCTCACCCGAAGCTACGAATCCTTGTACCAAAACAAACACCAGCATCTGGGCAGCCGCTGGCTGTTAAGCCTGGGCAGTCGGATTGAGCGGCGCCAAAACCAGGTCCGCATCCTCCTGCCCGACCTTCATATCGAAACTTTCGAACAACAAGACGGCATCTACCAGAACCGGCGCGGCGGCGACCGGTCGCTCGTACTCACCGAAGAAAAACACGGCTACCGCCTTCAATTCATCCGGGAAAAGAAAACCTGGGACTACAACGAATTCGGACGGCTGACTGCCATCACGGACAAGAACGGCAACCGGGTGAAAATCGAATACACCGGCTCCTTTATCAGCCAAGTCACTTTGGCTAACGGACACACATTGCAGTTTACCTATGAAAATGACAAACTGACACAAATCCGCGACATGCTTGGACGGAACATCCGCTACCGTTACCAGGGCGAACTCCTCACCGAAGTCACTTACCCTAACGATGGGACTGTTACATACGAATACACCGACCAGGGCTTTATCGCGGCCATCACCGACCAGAACGGTCAGCGCTACGTTGCCAACCAATACGACGGCCAGGGGCGTGTCATCCGGCAAACGCTCGCAAACGGAGCCGAAACGCTCTTCTTTTACCAGGAACAGGACCGGATGACCACCGTCACCCAGCCGCACAACGGGGAGCGCACCTGCTACTATTACAACCGGCGCCATCTTGTAGAAACCATCCGCTACGCTGACGGAACGACAGAAGAAACCAAGTACGACGACAAAGAAAACATCCTCTGGCAAAAAGACCGGTGCGGTAATGAAACCCGCTACACCTACAACGAAGAAAGCCAAATTACGGCTGAAATATGGCCCAACGGACTCATCCATACCCTTGAATACGACGCGGCCGGCCGGAAAATCGCCGAAAGCGACACCAGCGGAGTCGACATCCGCTACCGTTACGACGAAAGAGGCAATCTGGTGGAAGTCAAAAACCGGATCGAAGGCGAACGCTGGCAAACCGTCCGCTACGCCTATGATGCCAAAGGAAGAATGGTCAGCTACACTGACGGAAGCGGCAACCTGACAACCTATGACTATGCCGAAGGCCAAAACAAACCCCAAAGCGTCACCACCGCCGAAGGTGATAGATTCACCTACCAATATGACGCTGCAGGCCGGCTGATGGCGGTAGAAAGCGTTCTGGGAAGAAAAGAATACGGCTACAATCATCTCGACTACCGGACGCTCGTCATCGACGCACTCGGCAACACCTGGAAAAACGACTATGACAAGCTGGGAAACCGGATCAAAGAAATCCGGCCCAACCAGTACCACGAGAAAAGCCACAGCGGCCCAGGCTGGCGCTACATCCACGACGCCCTTGACAAACTCGTGGCTACCATCGACCCCCTCGGCAACACCGTAGCGACCATCCGGGACGCCGAAGAAAACATCGTCAAAGAAATCCATCCCAACACCTACGACGAACCTAGCCAAGACGTAACGGGCATTGAAAACGAATATGACAGCGACAACCGTAAAATCAAGATCCGCTACCCCGATGGCGGTATTGAGCGGCTACAGTACGACGCCAACGGCAATATCGTCAAAAAAATTCTGCCTGAAAACTACAACGAAACCACCGACGACGGACCGGGCTACACCTATGCCTACGATGAGAGGAGCCGTCTCACAAAAATCACGGGCCCCGGAGGCGTAGTAGAAAAAGCCTACGTCTATGACCTGGCCGGCAATATCGTAAAAGAAATCGACGCACAAAGCTACCTGGAAGGGGCCACCGACGAAACCCGGCCGGGCATTCTCTACCACTACAACTGCCTGGCCTGGCTGACCGAAAAAAGAATCCCGGTCGGGAAAACCGCCGGAACGCTTCGCTACCAGACTACCCAGTATAAATACGACAACGCCGGCAATGTGATCGAAGAGCGAAGACTCCTCGACGAACAGGACGAAACCAGCGCCAGTGGCCGGGTGCTCAGCCTCCACTTTGCCTACGATAAACAAAACCGGCTCAAAGAAGTCAAAGACAACACCGGCGCAACCATCGAATACGGCTACAACTGTCTCAGTCAACGAACCTACGAAAAGCGGAAAATCAACGAAACCGCCTACCAGATGCTGCGCTACCACTACGATGCGGCGGGCAGACTCATCGAAATCGAGCAGCGCGCCGACCGGGAAGGCAGCGGCGACTTCACCGCCCGGACCAAATACCAACTGGACAGCACCGGCAACGTCATCAAAACCACAACTCCGGCCGGCTATTGCGTCGAGCGCCAATACGACGCTGCCGACCGCTTGATCGCCGAAATCCACAAAGACAAAGAAAACGGCATCGAAAACAAGACGGAAATCACCTACGACAAGGCCGGCAACATCATAAAAATCCAAGACGGCAACGGTGCCGAAGAAAGCTACGAATACGACCTCCTGAACCGGGAGACCCAACACACCGGCAAAAATGGCGGCGTAACAAGGACCGTCTATGACAAAAACGGGCGCATCACAAGAAGGATACTGCCCAACGAATACCAAACCAAAGGCAAGGACGGCCACGGCTATCGCTACACCTATGACCCCCAGGGCCGGGTCATCACCGTCCTCGCGCCCGACGGCAGCGTACTGGAGACCAACAGCTATGACAAAGCGGGCCGGCTTGTGCAAAAACGCGACGCGACCCAAAGCGGCGTCGACTACGCATACGACCTGGCGGGCCGGATACAAACCATCCGCACGCCGGGAGGAGCCAGCCAGTCCTACCAATACGACGCCCAGGGCAACATTATCGGCGTCAGCGACGGCAACCAGAATAAAACGGAATACAAGCTGGACAAATGGGGCAGAATTACCGAAATCGTCAAAGCCGACGGCAGCCGGGAATATTACGGCTACGACTACGCTGGAAACATCACCGAAACCACCGACGGCGAAGGGAATACCATTCGCTACGAATACAACCTCATCAACAAGCTGAAGGAAATCACCGACCCCACCGGCCAAACCGACACCTTCCACTACGACGCCCAAGGCCGGCTCAAACGCCATACCGACCGCAACGGCAACCAGGTTGAGTACCGCTACAACATCTATGACGCCCTGACCGAAAAATTAGAACGCTCCAGCGGCCTAAGAGAAATGTACGAATACCACCCCGACGGCAAGCTCAAAGCCGCCATCGCCCAGGGCATGCGCTACGGCTATCGCTACTACGCCGATGGAAGGCTACAGGAGAAAGCGGCCAGTGGCCGAAGATTGCTCTCGTACGAATATGACCTGAATGGCAACAAGATCAGGCAGACTGATGTTATCGGCAAAACGACGGAGTATATCTATACGGCAACAGACCTTCTACAGGAAATCCGTGACGAAAGACAAAGTATCGTCCAATTCACCCATAACGCCGACGGGACGCTGAAAGAAGCCCTTCGTGCCAACGGAATGCGGACAAGCTACGGCTACGACATAGATAAGAACATCAGCGGGCTGCATATCGACATGAACGGCCAAACACTGGCGCAAAACCACTACCACTACGACGGCAATGGCAATCGGACAGTCAAAGAACAACTCCGGGGTACAACCCACTACACCTATGACGGCCTGAACCGGCTGGCGCAAGTCCAGTACCCGGACTACGGCGAAGAATTGTTCTACGACAAGGCTGGCAACCGCAGCCGGCGCATAGTAAACGGCATAGAAGAACAATATACTTATGATGCTAGAAATCGCCTGACTAGCCATACCAAGCAGGGCCAAACAGCGCAGTACACCTATGACAAGGCTGGCAACCTGCTCAGCGACGAGGACAAACAGTATACCTACGACAGCTTCAACCGGACAACCAGAGTGGAGACGAAAGACGGCCAAAACCAAATCAACCGCTATGACGCCGAAGGACTGCGGTACGAGCTGGAAGAAAACGCTAAGCTGGTGCAGTTCATCTTCAACGAGAACCGGGAAGTGGTCTTGGAAGAGACGGACCAAGACCAAAAACGCTTGATCCGCAGCTTCGAGCTGTGGGCCAGCGAATGCACGCAGGAAAAAACGTGGTATCACTATGCAAGCGACGAACAGGGGAGTATTATATTTGTAACGGATGAAGCTGAGGCAAAGAATCGCTACGAATACGACGCCTGGGGCAATGCGGTCGTCTGCGAAGAACAGGTAGATAACCGCTACCGGTACACAGGCCAGCAGTACGATCCGGTGACCCAGCAGTATTACCTGCGGGCAAGGTATTACAATCCTGTTATTGCAAGATTTACTCAGGAGGATGAATACCGAGGCGATGGGCTGAACCTGTATGCATACTGCGCCAATAACCCGGTGGTGTATTATGACCCGAGCGGGTATGCGTGCGAACAAAAAGATGTAAATAGACAAGACCGACACGAAACGCCTGAGAATACGTCGAACCCCAATCAGCTGAGGAAACCGGAGGCTGATGTATCTGAGGGGTCGAGTAAAGCTAGGATTATACCTGGAGAGGAAGGAATAGTTACTGGAGGAAACTCTACTAAGCTGGGTAAAAATATGCTGGAGTCAATGGGAGTGAGTCGCTCAACTAAATGGAGTGGTTATCAAGCGCAGCACGTTATACCAGCTGAAATGGCAAATAATCCTGTAATTAAAAAGATAGGGATGAATCTTGATGATGCTTCAAATGGTATTTTTCTTAGAATACCAGATAAGGGTATAAGTACAATGTCAAGGCACCAAGGATATCATTCCGTTTATAATGAGGTAGTGGAAAGACAATTAAGTACGATGGATGCAAGTCAAAGCGTTGGAGTATTACAAAAACAGGTTTATGATTTACAGCAAAATTTAAAACATCTTCAGAAACAAGGATTGCCGTTATATCCAAGTCAAGGAGCAACAGTAGAACTGTGGGAAAGGCAATTAGGTAAATTATAGTAGTAAAATAACGGTGGCATATTTTCAAGGAAGATATTGTATTTTAGAAAAAGGATGGTGAGTTTATTTAATGGATGATGCTGAATATAGATGGTTACAAGATATTTTATATGAGGAGGATATAGATGTAGTAAGAAAAGAGATTGAAAGAATGGATAATTCTATATTACTTCATATTTTTGCTGGTAATTATAACTGGAATAATGGTTTTGATATTCCTAATATCATTATTAATAATGATAATTGTGATTTAGGAACGGCACTTTTATTATTTTATAGTGCTGATGGTTATCGCATGTTAGAAGATGAACAGGGGTTTATATCATCTAATTCGACTAAATGGAAAGAATTTTTAATAGATTTATACGATAAAATAACAAATAATAAATTTAACCTGCAAAATATTGCTTTTAATCCACCGTTAACTAAGATACAAATATTGAAACTCAAAAAGAAGAGAAGCGATATTCCAAGTATACTTTTAGAAGTATTAAATGGAAATGAGGTGAAAATTCCTAAATTATAAATAGAATTAAAGAAATGGTAAGGGGCTATCGCCAAGATTCCCAGTAATGTCAAGAGGTCAACGGACAAAAATCCGTTGACCTCTTTTTCTCTCAGGTGTCGCCTCATGATTAAAATTGAACTAGATAATATCACCTATTGATAATCCATGAAAATCAAATCTCGTGAATCAGAATGACTTCGACTCATTCCCACCACAAAGCGGACAGCTACCCCCATATCCATTACCGCAGTCTTGGCAGTATTGCAGTAACTACTCACCCGTCGGTAGTTCTCTAGATTCCTTTTTAAATACTTGCATAGCATTGATTGGACTATAAAAGAATACTCCATAGCATGATATTGGTGCCATGTTCAATAAAGTAACATGCTCGCTTAAGATTAGTCAGGGGAGAACCGTATCATTGGCTAACAGCCTATATATTGGATAATTCGTTATCCCTTTTCGATCCTCTTCTGGCAGTTCGGTCAGCATCTTTTTGGCAGCATCATCTTCGCCCAACAAAATCGAAATGGCGCACTTGATTACTTCATTTTGCTTTCTCTTATTTTTTAAAGCAACTAAGGCAGCAATTTCATCATTAGTTAAGGGGCGCTGGCGTTTGATTACCTGAAATTTATTTATTATAGTAACCGGGTCTTTACTTTCGATAGCAACAGCCATATCATGGGCAAATTGTAGTAATTCCTTATCTTTCTTTGTCTGGGAATCATAAGCGGTAATTATTTTTAACAGCATGATGGTGGTGCTTATTGGATGAGCACCTGCTACTCTTATTTCAGCGTTTCTATCGTCGGGCTTCATCGACTTTATTGAATTTAGCACAGTAGTAAAAAACATGGGGACAGGGAATTTGTTTCAGAATAAGAAAGAATGATAAAGGTATGAAACAAAGTCCCTGTCCCTTTGTTTCTATGACGCCCTGACCGAAAAATTAGAACGCTCCAGCGGCCTAAGAGAAATGTATGAATACCACCCCGACGGCAAGCTCAAAGCCGCCATCTCCCAGGGCATGCGCTACGGCTATCGCTACTACGCCGATGGAAGGCTACAGGAGAAAGCGGCCAGCGGCCGAAGATTGCTCTCGTACGAATATGACCTGAATGGCAACAAGATCAGGCAGACTGATGTTACCGGCAAAACGACGGAATATACCTATAATTCCCTTGACTTGCTGACAGACCTATACGAAAATGGAAATAGAATTGCAGGCTATGACTATAACCCGGATGGAACAATACAAGCCCTGCAGAATGGCGCAGCCCTGCGGACAAGCTATGCCTATGACGCTGATAAAAATATTGTCGGCTTAGAGGTTCTACTGAACGGCAAGCCGATAGTGCAGAATCGGTATGCGTACGACGGCAACGGCAACCGGACTCATAAAGAGCAGCATAACGGCCTGACCAGCTATCAATACGACAACCTCAACCAGGTGGTCAAGGTGGAATACCCCGCGTGCTCTGAGGAACTGTTCTATGACAAAGCCGGCAACCGCAGCCGGCGCATAATAAATGGCATAGAAGAACAATATAGCTACGACGCCAGAAACCGCCTGACTTCCCTGGAACGGGAAGGTGCGGGCATACCGTATCAGTACGACAAAGCCGGAAACTTACTCCATGACGGCGATAAGCGATACAGTTACGACGGCTTCAACCGGACAACCAAAGTGGAAACTGTCGACGGTCAAACACAAGTGAACCGCTATGACGCCGAAGGACTGCGCTATGAGATGGAAGAGAACGGGCGCCTAGTACAGTTTATGGGAAGACATGGGGACGGCAGACCGTGTGAAAAGCAGCAAAAATAATTACATAAATCTACAAATATGATAAAATATAGATATAAATTCAGATAATGAAGAGGTGGATTTATGGGCTATATAAAAGGCGAAGAAAGAACCCAATCCATATTATTTCCTGAAAGCATAGATGACTATATTAGTGAAGAGAATTCGGTTCGTGTCATAGAAGAATATGTAGAGCAGCTTGATATGAAACAACTTGAATTTAAAAAAGTTCTTTGCTCATCCACGGGAAGACCGCCATATAATCCCAGAGATCTGCTGAAACTATATCTCTATGGATATCTTAACAGAGTACGATCCTCTCGAAGGTTGGAACAGGAAGCCGCAAGAAATATTGAAGTAATTTGGCTTTTGAAGAAATTAAAGCCCGATTTTAAAACAATCGCCGACTTCAGAAAAGATAATAAAAAAGCATTGAAATTAGTGTTTAGAGAGTTTTCTAAGCTTTGCGACCAATGGGACTTATTTGGTAAAGAATTAGTTGCCATTGATGGTTCAAAGTTTCGGGCATGTAATTCAAAACGTAACAACTATAGTACAAAAAAACTAGAACGAAATATAAAACATATTGATGAAAAAATAGAAAAATACATGCAGGAACTAGAGGATGGCGATCTGGTCGAAGCCTCTGATAGGAAGCCAACTGCCCAAGAAATAGAGAAAAGAATCCAAGAACTTAAGAGCCGCAAGCAAAAATATGAAACCTATCAAAAACAGCTTATTCAAAGCGAAAAGAATGAAATATCAACTACTGATCCAGATGCACGACTCATGTGCAACAATAATAACAATGTAGATGTAAGTTATAATGTGCAAACGACAGTAGATGCCAAGCATAAACTAATTGCAGATTTTAAAGTAACGCAGAAGCCAAACGATTTAGGAGAATTAGATAATATGGCACTTCGCGCCAAAAAGTTATTTGGTGGTAAAGATTTTGAGGCATTGGCTGACAAGGGATACTACAAAGCAAGTGATCTTAAAAAATGCGTAGAGAATGGAATCACTCCTTATGTTACCAAACAAATCTATTCGAATGGAACAGGAGATAAGGACTTTTACACTGATAAATTTCAATATGATAAAGATAAAAAGATATATATTTGCCCTGCTGGCAAAGAACTTTATTATTATAGGAACAGAACGAGAAAAGATAAAGGAATCATTGGTCCCGAATACAGGAATTATGAGGCTTGTAAAAATTGCGAATGTAAGACACGTTGTACCAAAAGCAAAAAAGGCCGGACTATATGCCGCCATGTTGATCAAGATTTTCTAGACACCATTGATTTAGCGGTAGAACTCAATATGGAAAAATACAAACAACGTCAGATGATTGTAGAACATCCATTTGGAACGATAAAGAGAAGCTGGGGAGCCTATTACTTTCTTACGAAAAGAAAGGCTTCCGTCAGCGCTGAAATCTCGTTGTCTTTTTTGGCGTATAACCTAAAACGAGTAATGAATATACTTGGAATCAAGGAGTTAATAAGACGATTACAGGAAAAACGGCAACCAGTACTTGCATAAAAGTACTGATTTTCTTTTTTATAAAACTCTTGAGCTAGTTAGAATCTATTTTGTTGGTGCAGTCTAGAATTTGGGCTGTTTTCAGTAACATAGGGATTACTTTTCACACGGTCTGACGGTGGTAGTGTCTTATACGACGCCGGTGGCAACCTCGTCAATAGAAAAACATGGGGACAGGGACTTTGTTTCAGAATAAGAAAGAATGATAAAGGTATGAAACAAAGTCCCTGTCCCTTTGTTTCTGCAAGTATGACACTAGCGGTGGTTTTAAAAACAATAGATATGCAGATGTTGTAGCATTAGATAGTCAAGGTAGGGTTGTGGAAATTAATCAAGTAGGAAGGAGTACTAAAAAATACGGTTCTCCAGTATCTAGAGAAAGAAAGGCTATTAGAGATATTAGAGGGTCAAAAGATTATAATGGAGCTAGAATAAAATATCATCCATATGATAAGTAGAAGGAGGAAAAATGGGTAAGCAAATTAATTTCCTTATGGATAAGGAAACGGAAGAGAAGTTCTTTGAATTTGTTAGAAAAGATGGAGTTGTGCTATTTGAAGGAGATAATGAGTTGCCGCAAATAATAGATGCACTACCTGAACCATTTTCAGGAAAGGGATGGTTCTCAGTATATATCTATAATGAAAAATTTGGGCAGTATATTATTTCTGAAACAAAAAAAGGAATAAAGTATATAGATTCTATTAAGTCACCTGTAATAGAATTTAACAGGACCATTGTTAGAGAAGGTACTAAAGAAGTTTCAAGAGGAAGATTGTGGGTTGAGACTAAGTTCTATAATGACAATGGAGAAGAAATCTTAAAAGATAGTGGTTTAGATGAATGGTATAAATATTTATGCAAATGGATAAGAAAAAATGTACCTAAATTGGAGATATCTAACAATGGTAGAGAGTATAAAGAATATATATCTAAATCAGTTACTCAGCTTTTAGAGCAGGGATATAAAATAGTATAATTTAATGAGATAGCAGAATGGGGCAGCGGGACAAATTTCTTGTTCCGTTCTGTCAAGGGGACGGGATATCAACAATTTCCAGTAATTTCAAAGGTCAGCGGACAACAAAAATCCATTGGCCTCTTTTTCTCTCAGGTGTTTGTCTCGTGAATAATTAACAATTGGACAATATTATCTATTAAATCGTCGTTTTCAGTGATTCTGAGTCACCTGAAAGATTAACTGAGGTCGAACCAGGAGTATGGCTTGACCTAGGTCCCCAAAGATAGTTTAGAAGGGAAGAGAGAAGATGATAACTTCAAAAATAAAAGAACTTATGGATAATAACAATATTCTTTTCTCCGTTATAGCAAACTTAGATAACGATCAAGTGAAGATGCTTGGACATAAAGAAAAATTAAATCATATAGATTTATTTAATACTTTATTTGGTGATAAAAACTCTATAAAGGCATTGAATGATTCATTAGAAGGACAATTAATGCCTAGCATATGGGGACAAGGGGAAGTGTCTTGTATCGTGTGTAAACCCGTAAATAACATCTTAGTTGGATTATTCTTTCATGATACTAGAGAACCGATTGAAGCATATCGCTTTAGTAAAGAAATGAATAAGCAAATAGAATTAATATGGAATGTAAAGTTAGAATGAGTTAGATGACAGTTCCTTGTCACGGAATGGGATGAAAATCTGTTAAAAGTGTTAAAGGGGAATACCGCTAACCTTCCTATAATGTCAAAAGGTCAACGGACAAAAATCCGTTGACCTTCTTTTCAGTTTGCCCAGAATGGGCAATAACTTGGTGGTGAAAGTCCACTACAGGCTTGGCAGTAGGAACTGTTAGCAGAGGACAAAGGAAATAAGAGAACACTGGAAACAACGAGGTAGTGAATATATTCTGCCAGGAGAAGGAATTTGATAATTAAGGAGGGATGATATAATGACAAAGAATGAAATTGAGTCAATTCTAGATAAAATTTTAGAGGAAGAAGGAATGCAACTAGATTCTCCAACTTCAGGGGACTGGGATGTGTTGAGAATAAAGTTCAATTGTGAGTTTGGTGATGAATTTAAATCTTTTATTGAGTTAATGTCAACCTATATTTTTCCGGGTGATATATTCAATGTATCAACTGGGAGAACAAACGGGAACGATAGCATTGAACTAGTATATGATTTTGAAATGAAAGGTGGTAACTGGAATCCAAAGATGATGCCATTCTATGGTATAGGAAATGGTGACTATTTTTGTCTGAATTCAGATGAAAACCCATCTTCACCTGTGTACTATTACTATCATGAGGATTCTCGCGTGGAAAAGTATGCTGACACATTTGAAGAATGGATTAGAGATTTACCTGATTTTCTCGAATAAAACTGGACATTGGAGACGTTGTATATATATCTTACAAGGGACAGGGACTTTGTTTCAGAATAAGAAAGAATGATAAAGGTATGAAACAAAGTCCCTGTCCCTTTGTTTCCATAATTACCTGACTGCCGCACAGATGGATCCATCCCACAATAAGCCACCAGCTGTTTGGCATTAGTAAACCGATTGATGTCGCCAATTTCTCCCAAGATCATTGACGCCAAAGTAAATCCTATTCCAGGTATGCTTTTCAACAAGGTGAATTCAGGTATTTGCTTTGCTACTTCGTTAATCTGATCATCAAGAGTTTTGAGCTGCTTATCGATAAATAGCATTCCATTCGCATAAAATAGGACGGTAGTAACATGGGCTGTTAAGTCAATCCCCGTAACTTGAGCATCCCTAGCACATTCCAACAAGGCTTCATACTTCTTCTT
This sequence comes from Pelosinus baikalensis, assembly GCF_020819555.1. Lineage (NCBI taxonomy): Bacteria > Bacillati > Bacillota > Negativicutes > Selenomonadales > Sporomusaceae > Pelosinus > Pelosinus baikalensis. The sequence goes on along the minus strand of NZ_JAJHJB010000001.1, from coordinate 42,924 downwards.
CCCGTAAATTTTACCTTGTCTTGGTAAGGTTTCTAATAGCAATAGGATTGCTTGTTGATTTGCCTCCTTTAACCATTCTGCTGGAGAGGTAAATGTGGTGAGTAGTGTAAGAGCGGTTAATGATGCAGGATTTAGGACTTTAGGAAACAAGGGTGCGATTTGTTCGATAGCAGCAACCAATTGATTTAAAAGCGTGGTTCGTTGAGATGCAAGGTGATATCTGGTTCTAGTCAAGATCTTCAAATTTGCGAATGTATCACTGGGGATATAGGTCGGATGGAAATCCTGAAGAAAGAGTAATTTAGCTAATTCAAATGCGTCAACGGAGTCGGTTTTGACTTTTCTTACGAGGGAATTTTTGATAGAATGAGAAATGAGGGGATTGATGAGGAAGACTTCGAACCCCTGTTTTAAGAAAAAGTGGACGATACGTGCTGAGTAGTGACCCGTGGATTCTAGGGAGATGACCGGTTTACTACGAAACGTTTCTCCCACTTTTTTTATTTGCTCCAGAGCACAGAGAAGGCCTTGCTTGGTGTTTAGGGTTTTGAAGGGCTTCAAAAAGGGTGTACCGTTAGGAGAGGCGGCAGCGTAAAAACAAAAATCCTTGGCAACATCAATACCAATAACTGGGCAGTTTGTGATCATAGCATTTTCAACCTCCAGAAAAAATAGAATTGAAGGATTATCCATTTCAATTTCAAAGATTACATCCTTGCGCGTGAAGCGGGAATAGAAGATCCCAACCAGCTAAAACGTAAATGCTTTGGAATGGATGAATTGTCTCGCGTATGGGTATAGAAAGAATCCTCCCTGGGACAGGGACATTCATATCCTTCCATCCCATTATACACAAAAGCCGATTGTTCGGAGTTTTTCTAATCCCTTATGGATAACCCTTCTGTACTATATAGTGTCTTAAAAATGTATCACTGCATTTTAAGTTTTAGTATAGTAGAGTATATGTATCAAGGTTAATAAGACAGAATCACCTCTCCCACGTCTTTACAGGAGATGGTAAGTTCCTGTAAGAATTTCTTTGCCGTCTTTCCTTTCTAAGGTGAGACGGTTCTTTTTGTTGAATGTATTTTAATATATTTGGTAATCTATACCTTTTGCTAGACGTAATAACTTTTAAAACGATTTATCCTATAAAAAAGGGCATTGGAGTAGAGCAAGATAAATCTAAAAGGACGAAGTTTATCTATTAGCAATATCTAGGCGGAGTAAGTAAGGGCTTGTTGAAAAAGGCTGATAAGACGCATCCACCGTCCCCGCGTCATGCTTATCAACCGTATGCGAGACGGTGATATTGTTTCAACGGTAGGAACGCATGTGGGAAGCCGCGTGCTTTATCTCCCCAGCGAATATCCGCGCGGCATAGCGGGAGTGGTCTTGAGTGGGACAGCCATGTGGGTTACTAGGAGAGCAGGACCCGCAGTCAAGGCAGCGGACCGTATAGCTGCCCATACGGTAGGCTATAAGTTAGCACAACATAGTATAAGTTATTTTTATGAGGAGGGATTCATTTGTTAGTTGATTCTAAGACCCACAGTAAAAGCGGTAACGAAAGAGTTGACATGCAGCCTGTCGGTATGAATGCCGCTCTATTTTGGTGGCTGATCGAGCAGACCAAAGAAGAAGCCGGCGGCGATCAGGATATACATGAGGAACTGCTGATTAAAGCGCTCAGCCAGCTTTCTGACCAGGATATCGGTATCTTTTACGCCATCTATCGCTTCTATCATCAATTGGCAGACCGCTCCAAGCTCATTACGGCTGCCGCAATTATCGACGGCTTTTTGACTGACGACGGTTTTGAATACTTTCGGCCCTGGCTGATCGGCGAAGGCGAAAGGACATACAAAAGCGCCCTAGCAAACCCGGATAATCTGGCTGAGGTGGCAAATCCGGATGAATTCGCTGACTTTGAATGCCTGATGGCAGTCCCCATGTGGGCTTTGCTGCGAAAACAAGGGAAGGGCAAAGACGATGATGAGGCCTATGAGGCCTATGATGATATCTGGGAACAAATGGAAACTTATGGGCTTGATGAACAGCAAATCGCCGAATGCCAAGATGGCATTGTGCTTGACCCGGATATCGACAATGCCATCTTTGGCTGGGCAAGCAATGATCGCGACCAGGCGCACTATCAAGCCATGAGGCAAGAAGCTTTCCCCCGTTTGCTTGCCAAATGTGATGACGATAGCGATGATGACAGTGAGCAGGACGAGGTGCTGCCGGTAAGCGGAGCAGTTAACCATACTGATGCTGCCAAGCAACGAGACTTTAGCAAAGATGAAATTACCCAAGGCATTCTGGCAGGCCGGCTAACCTATGTCAAAGAGGAAATTTGGCAATTTAGACCGCTCACCTTGTGGGATGGACAACTGCAAATGCATATCCCGGCTTGGTTTGTGCCGTGGACTGAGCAAGAGCAGGATTTTGACCAGCCAACTTGTATTTATGGTGATCAACACCGCTCAGCGAATTGTGGGTTTACCTTGTACCCGCCGCTGCGAAGAGGGCAGGATATCGATGAATTCACAGAAGGCATAAAGTGGGTTGTAACCATGGACAGAACTGAGCTTACCTGGTTAAACAGCGACAGCCAGGAACCGTGTAGTGACCAGCTCCGTCTGTTTGAATTTACTGCTGTTGACTCTAATAACACAAGAACTTACAACCTGGTGTTTGTTCTGCCGGTAGGGAAAAAGCGCAAGCTCTGCATTGGCACCTTCACCTGCCACCACTCGACGCTAGACGCCTGGCGGCCTATTGTAAAAGGGATGCTCAATACCCTGCAATAATGAAGCACTAGTAGAAAGGAAGCGAAAGGATGCACAAGATGAAGTGTTGGGAAGTGTTAGGCATTGAGCCAACCGGTAATATTCGGCTAATCAAACAAGCGTATGCCAGTAAACTCAAAGTATTTCATCCGGAGGAGGATCCGGACGAGTTTAGCAAGCTGCAGGAGGCTTATCGGCAGGCGTTGAGCCAGGCGGAAACGGCAGCAGTGCGGGAGGTATACGGGGAGCCGGTTCGGCAGCTCTTCTGGCAACAGTTGCGGCAGGCGCGATGGGCGGACGCGCCGTCTTTGCCCCGGGAGCCGGCGGCAGGCCGGTTCATGGAGCTATTGACATCGCTGTGCGCCGATGCGGCGCGGCGCAGCGATCCTGGCGAATGGCAGCGGCTGCTCAAGGGAGAAGAATGGTCGCTAAGCCTGGCTCCTGAGCTGCATGACGAGGTGCTGCGCTTGCTAAAGGAACAGCTACCCTTGCCCTATGAGGCATGGACAGGCTGTAATGAGTTGTTTGCCTGGATCGAGCCAGATAAGCTGGACGAGCTGTTTGATAATGATGAGCTGATAGCGATGCTTGAGTATGGCGGCAACTGGCTAAGCTCCCGGGTTCGCGGCGATGTGCCGCTGGGCGTCCGGGTATGCGATGCACTGCTGAGCCGGGGCAGGCAGTATACGGCTATGAGAAATACCAAGAAAGCGATTGCGTGCTATGACCGGATTGTCGCTTTGTTTGGCGAGGTAGATGCGTTTCGGTACAAGGTCGTCCAAGCGGCGGCAGACCGGCTGCTATGCGTGAAAAAGCTGGGCGACCCAGACAGAGAAGGTGAGGCCAGGGAGGAACTGTGGCAGATTATGTGCAGGGCGGAGCTGCGGCCGGGAAGTGACTGGCGGGCACGTATGTCGGTGGCTGAAGACTGGCTCGCCTATATCCTGGGTATGCGTGATGCGGAGGCCGATCCGGCGGAGATCATCAGTCTGTGTGACGAGCTCCTCGCTTTGTTTGATGCGGCGGAGAATCCGGTTATTTTAGCGCGGGTACTCTTTAATAAGGGTGTCTGCTATCATCTGCGGGGAGACGACGAGCGGGAGGCGGTTGCTTACGATGAGCTGCTCCGCCGGTTTGAAAACACCAAATATCCTGATGTGCAGTTGTATGTAGCCAGAGCGTTGTATAATCGAGGCTGCATTGATGAAAGGAAGGGGGATGAGCAAGAGGCCATTGAATTCTACACTCGAGTCATTGACCGGTTTTTGGAGAGCATCAAGCAAGGCTTAGGGAGCAAAGAGCAGGGCATTGCCGAAATGGTCGTAGATGCGATGGGTAATCTGTCGGTTTTGTATGCCAGCTTGGGGCGGATGGAAGAGGCGATAGCTCTGAATGAACAGGCGATCGAGTGGTTCGGCAAGAGCGAACACACCGAGATTCGCGCCACGGTTTCCTCCATCATAGTCAATCAGGGCAGGAATTATACCGAACTGGAGAAAACAGAGCAAGCGCTGGCCGCCTACAATCAGGTAATTGATAAATTTCTTAAAAGCAAGCATGAAACCATCCGGCTTAATGTTGCCTGGGCGCTGAGGAACAAGGCCCTTTGCTGTGCCGATCTTGACCGGCTGGAGGAGGCGATAGCCGCCGGCAGTCAGGCGGCGGAGCAGTTTGAGAACAGTAAGGATGGGCAAATCCTGTGGGTGGTCTCCTTGGCGCTTGGCACGATGGCTACCCATTATGAAAAGCTGGAGCGGTGGGGGGAGGCAATCGCCGCCTGCGACCGTCTGATCAACAAGTTTGCTGGCACTGACAGATTGCCGACCGCCCCTCCCTCGCCTGACGATGAGGAAGAGGACATCTTGCTGGAGGTCGCCCGGGCCATGTGCAATAAGTCGCTGTATTGCGATAAAGCGAAGCAGCCGGAAGCTGGCATTGCCGTCGGCAATCTGGCGATAGAGTGGTTTATTGAGAGTGATAATGAGCAAATCCGCAAGTTGGTCATCCTGACAATGGAGAGACTGGCAGGCCACTACATAGTGCTCTCCCAATGGCAGGAGGCAATAGCCGTCTGTAAACAGGCGGAGAGCTGGTTTGGCGATAGCGATAACGAAGAAATTCGTGCGTTCCTTGCTGATATTTGGTTACGCCAGGGGGACTGCTATTATGAAGTGGGCTGGTATAAGGATGCTGATGCCGCCTATAATAAAGCGTCGAAAGGGCATAGGCGGGCGACTGCTCATTATGTGAAGGAAGCCTGGCGAATGGTGAAGGAAGGGTGGAGATCGCTTTGGTGAGGCTATTAGGATATAGGAGGCAACATACATGACGATACTGGGAATTGATTTAGGAACAACCAACAGCCTCGCCTGCTACTGGGACGGCGACAAGCCAGTGCTGATTTCAAATGCGCTGGGCAGTGTGCTGACCCCTTCGGTGGTCAGTCTGGGCGAGGACGGGCAAATTCTTGTCGGGCAGATTGCCAAGGAGCGATTGGTGACGCATCCGCAGCTGTCAGCCGCTACCTTCAAGCGCTATATGGGCAGCCGCAGGGAGCTGCACCTGGGAATTCGCCCCTTTTTGCCGGAAGAGCTCTCGTCCTTTGTTATCCGGTCTTTAAAGCAGGACGCGGAGGCTTTTTTAGGGAAAGAGGTCACCGAAGCAGTCATCAGTGTGCCCGCCTATTTCAATGACGCCCAGCGGCGAGCCACCAAGCGGGCCGGCGAGCTGGCCGGCCTGAAGATAGAACGGCTGATCATTATGGCAAACCGGTAAAACTGGAAGGGACGAACAAAGCGCCGTGCCCGCAGCCGGAAGAAGTGCCAGCCGAGGAAGCGGAAGCAGACGAAGAAAATAAAATGACAGCCGAAGACTGGGCGGAACTGGGACTTGCCGTGGCCGGGTTTATACCGTCGCTAACCATAAGCACGGCAGCGGCGATCGGCGAGGCCGGACTGGCGGTAAAGCAGGGCGATTACTTAGGCGCAGGAATATCGTTATTGGGAGGCATACCTTTTGTTGGCGGCTTTGTAAGGGTTGCCAAGATAGTGAAAAAAGGCAAGATTGCCAGAAAGATACTTAAGGTACTCAACGCCGGCAAAAAGGCAACAAAGCTTAAGAATGTCAGGCGTTTGCCTTGCATAAAGCCGGGAGTGCTGTCGCCTGAGGCAGCGGAACGGCTTAGAGAGTGGTCAAGATTTGGCGACAGATTAGTAAAGGTAAAAGAAAAAACGGAAGGATGATGTACCGATGAAAAAAGTGTTAATGCTAACATTAGTCCTGTTGTTGGCATTCTCCAATCTAGTTTTTGCTGCGCCCAGTGAGTCGGAAGTTATAGCTTCATTTAAGAGCTATGTGGACAAGGAAGTCAAAAAGGCATTGGTTAGCTATGAAACGAATAATCAGATGATTTTTATAATAGATAGGCCACAACCACCTGATTGGCTAAAACCGCCATTTTGGCGCATAGTACACTTTACACTTAATGGCGAGTACGATATTGATCTTCGCAAGAACGATTCTTTGATTAGACCATATATTGGAATACTAAAAATTGATAAAGTCAACTATTATGAGGATTTTTCCAGCAAAGAAGCAGCTGAACAATGTGTTTCACCCAAATATCGGGATACCAAACACTATACATTTAGCATTGCCTATCAGGAGGATAAATGGGTAGTCACTAAAGTAGAGTTGCAATATAACGGCGAACTGAAAACAAACAGCATTTATGATGTATTGAAGATTGAGCCTAAAGTGGGTTATCTGCATTAGGTATTCTTAGCGAGGAAATGGAAGGGAAGATGTCTATGAAAAAAGTGTTACTGTTAACCTTAGTTCTAGTATTGGCATTCTCCAACCTAGCCTTTGCTGCGCCAAGTGAGGCTGAAGCCGTAGATTCATTTAAGGAGTATGTTAGGACGGAGGTTGATAAGGCTCTTGCTACCTATGAAGCAAAGAATCAGCAGATTTTTGAGTTTAATAAAAGAAAGCCGCCTGTCTGGAAGAGAATCCACTATACGCTCAGTCCTGATTACACCATTGATCTTCGGAAAAATGATTCCTTGATTAACCCGTATATTGGGAAACTGGAAATTGCCAAAATCAGCTATTATGAAGAATTTGCCACTCAGGAAGAAGCCGAAAAATGCACCTCCCCTAAGCATGAGGACACCGAGCGCTACATATTTATCCTGGCTTATCAGGATGAGAAATGGGTAGTTACCAATGTGGTGTTAAAATATAGTGGCGAAGTGAAGTTGATGGGAATTTATGATAAATTGAAGAATAAATACTGGTAGTGTGGGGGTAATATCATGGATACTGAATTCGAATTCGAAGCAAGGGGACGGTTCTATTGCTCCTGTTGTTTTTTTATGCTAAAATTAATTTAAAAAAGATAGTGGAGTGAAATGTGATGCCGAGATGCGCACGAGAGAAAAGTGAAAGTGGTATCTATCATGTTATGGTTCGAGGAATAAATCGTCAGGATATATTTCATGATGAAGAAGACTATTCACGTATTTACAAGCAATAAATCGTGCTAAAAGTATAGGTAAATTTGAAATATACAGTTACTGCCTAATGAGTAATCATGTTCATTTGTTGTTGCATGAAAAAGAAGAAACGATGTCATCCGTTATGAAGCGAATAGGGGTAAGCTATGCGTGGTGGTATAACAAGAAATATGACCGAGCAGGGCACGTGTTTCAGGATCGATATAAAAGCGAAGCTGTAGAAACTGATGAATACTTGTTAAGTGTATTACGATATATACATAAGAATCCAGTAAAAGCAGAAATGGTAGTAAAGCCAGAGGAATATAAATGGAGCAGTTGTGAGACCTATTATAATCAATCGGAATATCCAGGAGAATTGACTAATACTGCATTTATACTAGGAATATTCGCAGAGAATGAAAAGTCTGCGAGAAATAAATTTAAGGAGTACATGAAGCAAGAAAATAGTGATAATAAGTTTCTTGAAATAGAGATAAAATTGAAAAAGAAAAGCGATGAAAGTATATATAAAGAGATACAAATGATACTTAAGGGACAATCTTTAGCAGAATTACAGGCTATGGCAAAGCCTAGGCGAGATGAGGTCTTAAGGCAAATGAAAAATATAGGAGGGGCAACACAACGGCAAATAGCAAGAATTACTGGCATACATCAAAGTATTATTTTTAAGGCATAACATATCTTAGAAGCAGACGAACCGTCCCGTCGCTTCCTTGCATGTTGAGGCTTCTCAAAAAGAAACTGTTAACTCTATAATTGAAATATGGGATACGGAAACGTGGGAGATGACAAAAATTATCAAAGGACCTCTTGGGACAGGGGGAGGTAACCTAACGTACAGCCCGGACGGGCGATATCTGGCAATGGTTGGAAGAGAGAAAGACAATAGTTGCATTTGCATTTGGGACGTGTCTACAGGCAATTTGCATAAAGTTTTGGCGCAAGAAAAAGAGTTAAACCTTCATAGCGAGGAAGTAACTCCTTATGCTTTGCCAAATGTTATCTTTAGCCCGGATGGCAGACATCTTGCTGCCGCTGTTCGTCTTGATGAAGCCAGGTTTATTAAAATATGGGATGTTACTACTTGGAAATTAGTGGGCATCCTGCCCTTGCGATATGGCGTTTACGAAAATGCCATGGCTTACAGTCCGGATGGCAGTTATCTAGCTGTTATTGACGAGAGTTCTGTAAAAGTCTGGAATACAAGGAATCATCTATTAGCCGGAACCTTGCCGCATCCCGAAAAGTATTTGAGAAGAGGCATAGCCTATAGTCCTGATGGGCGCTATATAGCAGCAGGGGGAGAAAAATATATTAAGATATGGGATGTCTCCGAATATGATTTAGGAAAGTTTAGGTGGAAATCCCGGAGTGACGAGTGATTTTTTTGTTGGGCAGGGAAGCCCGCGACGACGATACTGGAAGGAGTCTGCTAGGAGCGGCTGACGAAGTATAACGAAAAAAACATCGCTGATACGGCGTTTCCTAAAGAGAATTTGATTGGCGATGAAGCTTTCGCTCCATCGCCAATTGTAGTTATCGGATAAACCTAAATTTACAAAAAATGAAACTACAATTTTTGAAGAATACCAGTAATGGGTTTGTCGCAAATTGTAGTTTTTTGCTATTTTAATTACAATTATGTAAAAAAGTATATATATTTAATAAAATTTGTTAAAATATATACCTTTTAGCAGAGGAAATGATTATTGAAATGTATTATCCTAACGGTAATGGTTGAATCTGGTAAGGAATATGTTGGAAATAAAGGGGAATTTTCAAAGAGGGAGGAAAAGTGATTCTACCAAAAAGGCTGAAGAGGAGCAATAACGTGAGGAAATATATCGGTAGTATTTTTATAATCATTTGTTTACTAAGCTTTACTAGTGTAGCCGGAGCAGCGCAAAACAGCAATGCCCAGAAAGAGCAGGAAGCTGCCTGGGAGGCGGCTCTGAACGTTCAGATTGCAGGGCCTGCGAAGATCAGCTTGCTCGATCAAGCCCAGATTCAGATCCCTGAGCACTATGCATTTATTCCCCAACCTGAGGCCAGCCGAGTCATGAAGAGTATGGGAAACGGAGACTGCCCTGAAATGGTTGGTTTCATCATATCGGATAAAGAAAATGAGGACTGGATCGTAACCATTGACTATACAAAATCCGGTTATATCAAAGATGATGATGCTAAAGCATGGGATGCAGAAGAACTATTAACCAGTCTCAAAGAAGGGACGAAAGAAAACAATAAAGAGCGAAAAGAAAAAGGGCTTTCCGAAATGACCGTGACCGGGTGGGTAGAAAAACCTCAATATGATGCCGCTCGTCATTATCTTGTCTGGTCCATAGAACTTAAGACAAGAGGGGAAAGGGAGAGAACAATCAATTACAATACCTATGCTCTTGGTCGGGAAGGATATTTGACACTTACCTTAGTTACGGATTTAAAAAATATTGGAGCAGAGAAATCAGTAGCACAAAACTTGCTGGCAGCTACAGAATTTGTGCCTGGAAAGCGGTATGAAGAATTTAATTCTGTAACAGATCATATTGCTGAATATGGTTTGGCAGCCTTAATTACGGGCGTGGCAGCTAAGAAGCTGGGAGTGCTGGCTATGATTGCTGCTTTTGGTGCTAAGTTCATAAAGCTCATTGTAATCGGTGTGGGAGCACTAGGCGTATTGGTCGTGAAATATTTTAGAAAAAAGAAAAATGAAAAGGATAATGAGACGTCAGGAACGATGGAAGAGTAATTCTGTGGTGAAATCCACCAATATAGATATGTCTTCCCACTTGGCAAGAAATGCAAGATGGAAGAATATTGGTGGATTCAAATAAGCCAAAAGAGGTGTCTGCATGTTAAAAGCAATACAGGAAAGAGAATTTAGTTTTAGTGATGTGGTAGCCAAAGGGTGGCTAATCTATTCTCAGCAATTTAAAGCCATTGTCATGATTACACTGATTGTGTATATCCCTATCAATATCATTCTGTATATGGTGGTTGGATACATGAACAGTTTTCAGGATTTTATGAACGTAATCAAAATCCTGGAAGGATTATTCGGTGTGATTGCAATGATGGGGATCGCCGTGGTTGTTGATCATGCAATTCAAAACAATGATAACCTGCCGATTAGTTGGGGGGCAGCGCTAGGCAAAGCTTTCTCCCGATGGGGCAGTTGTTTAACAACCAGTATCCTAGGCGGGATTATCATTTTAGGGCTGACTTTTTTACTGATCATACCTGGTGTAATCTGGTCTATATACTATATTTTTATTGTACAAATTGTTGCCTTACGCGAACTGGGCGGAAAAACAGCTCTTAATTATAGTAAATCACTAGTCAAAGGACGCTGGTGGAAAACCTTTGGCATCGTGTTTGTCCTTGCTTCAATTAATGGAGGAATTGGTCTTGGAATCGGTTATCTATCCACCTCCTTGCCTGGTAGTATCAGCATCATTACCGATACCCTGATCGACATCATTGCTGCATTTTATACCGTTGCTACGACCATTCTGTTCCTCAATCTGGATTACGTGAGTGTTGAACCTAGAAAAACAGAAATTACGCTTGATCTGTAGGCTAACAATGCTATTCATAAATAAGGTATAAGCGAGGAGGTAGAGTTCATGACCAGGGAATATATGGACGAGAAAATCCTGAAAATTAGGCAGCAAACAGAAGAAGAATGGGTAGTTACCAAAGTGGAGTATCACAATTACGTTGAAGAGATAACGAGTATTTACGATCGTTTAAAAAATGATTAATAGCACCTAAAATGTGTTTTCCATACGTCGGTACTTTTCTTTGTTGCCTTTTGGGAAACCAAACCCTAAAAATGGCCTGATAGCCCCGAAGCATGCACTCCTCTTAAAATAGTAACCGGTCAATCTTGCCGTGCAGAAGCGAGTGTTTCAGTCCATCGAGTTCCATTGCTTCCCGAGTAAAAGACTACGTTTTTTGTCTGACCGACAAAAACGTAGTCTTTTACTTTTTAGAAGTATACTAAAAATTAGCATATTTAGTGAAAAATGTCGATATCTACACCTTTTAGGGGAGGTAATGATTCCCAAAATGGTTTATCCTAACAGTAAGCATAAGAAAAAGAGAGAAAAATGGGGTAATGAAATGGGAAACTAGCAGATACCGAAGATAGAAATTTACCAATAAAGGGGAATGCGGATTGAAATGAAAATAAGAGTAGTTCTAATTTGTATTTGTATGAGCCTATTGTTAACGGCTTGTTCAAATATATCAAATAACTTGAGCAATAGCAGCACAAAGGGAGATGATATAAAGAAGTTTAATTCCTATATCGAACTTTTAAATTTTAAACAGGGCTGGTTAAGCGGTGTTGCTAAGTTCTATTTTAATGAATTTGGTACAGGCGAAGAAATAAATATAAAAAAAGAATTTAGCGGTTTTATATTGTTTCCGACGGCGGAAAGAGAAGGGGAAAAAAGTCTTTATGGGTTTCATAAGGAGCGCCACACCAAGCTGCCACGCAAATATCAGGCGGATAGACCTAGCTATGGAGAAATTGATGCTAAAATGTTAACGTTATGCGATAAGACAGATGCATTTATTGAGCTATATTTTAAAGATGTTACTTTATATTATGCCGATAAAGAGTATGAAAAGGACAATTTTGCCAAAGGACGTGAACTTCATAAAAAGATGGTTTTAAGTTATAGAGAGTTGTTAGAGGCAGCTGATGATTTCTCAACTGCATTTTATCCAAAAATAGTTGAACATGAAGGCGCAGAATTACCTGGTCTTAAGAAAAAAGGATTTAACATACACTATTATGCACTAAGTGTATTATTAAGCGGGAGAGAAATAAGCCATATGTTTGATACGTTAGAAAGCGGAGGAAAAGACTTCTTAGAGGCTGATTTGGCACAATATGAAGAAGTGTACAATAAATTCAACTCAAATGTATCAGAATTGAAAAAGATCTATAAAGACAAAGATCAACTGAAAAAAGAGGGGTATTCGGCAGACCAAGTCCCATTTTTAATCCAATTTGTAAACACTACCGAAGGAATGCAAACAGCGGCGACAGACACCCTGAACATGATTAAAGCAGGGACTACTGAGGTTAAAAATGAAAATACCGGAAAATTTACCACTGGCGGACGCAGCTACCCTGTAGGCGAATTCAGACGCCGCTTGGGGCAGCTTGTTGATGAATATAATAATAGTATATCTGAATAAGAGAATCAAATAACTTAAGTTATATGCAATGAAATCATCATATTGTACGGAGGAGATAAAAATGGATTCTGAAACAACTAATCAAAATGGGGTACTGGAAATAGAGCGTCGATCATTAAACGAGGCTACAATTCAGTCATATAAACAGGAAATGAGAGAAAAGCAAAATATTTACAAAGGTATTATAGGGGGAGGTATCGCAGCTCTTGTTGGGGCTATTACATGGGCAGTGATTACGGAGATGACCGGCTATCAGATAGGCTGGATGGCTGTGGGTGTGGGCCTTCTCGTTGGCTATAGTGTAAGAATAATGGGCAAAGGCGTTGATATGGTTTTTGGCGTGGTTGGTGCAATTTTGGCATTAATAGGATGTCTCGGAGGAAATATTCTTACCGTGGCTTTTGATATTTCTAGCAATCATGGTACTCCCATACTATCTGTAATTTCCCAAATGAATGTTCAAGTCTTGATAAATATAATAGAAAAAACATTTAGCCCTATGGACTTACTTTTTTATGGGCTAGCAATTTATGAAGGCTTTAAGTATTCTATAATTCAAATCGAAGTGAAAGAAAAGAAAGACTAGTGAGTTAGAGGCTCAAGATTGTAAATTTACATCTACGGAAACTATTACATGGTGTAAAACCGCTACCGAGATCAATCCAAAATACATCATCAACGTTCAAAAAATAATTCCTTGATATCGCCTTATATTAACTTTTGGTATAGCCAGTTGTTTTTTGATGACTAAATCGATAGATTTCTGTTGATTTCCTTTAAAAATGCTGGGAATCTATACCTTTTAGCAGAGGCAATGATTCGCAAAATGTTTTATCCTAGATAAAGGAAGCAGCTGAGGCTTGTTTAATTTAGCAAAAAAAATAAAAAGAGGTGTTATTCAATTGGATTTAAGAACTTTTTTTCGTAAGGCAGTGCTGGGAACAGGGACTTTGACTCTTTGTTTTTCACTGGCTACAGGTTTGTTTCATCCAACAAAAACTGAAGCCATTAATATTGGTAAACTCGGAGGCACAGTGATTAGTACTGCTAAGCAACAAGACGAGATAAAAAAATCTCTTGACTACTATGAAAATGATGGACGAAATGAACTTTTTGAACAACTTAAAGCATCGGAAGGTGTTAACGAAGACCCTGATTTTAATGCAACACTTGCCAGCATTATGACAAAACTGACAAGCACGATTGCTAAAACTGAGCCGTCAATACAAGACAAGCCATACAATTATTTTATCAACCCCCAAACGGCATTCAATGCGTTTTGCAGCCTGGGACATAATGTTTCTGTCAATGTTGGCGTATTTTCTTTTTTCGATAATAACGAAGATAAGATAGCAGCTGTTGTTGCCCACGAACTGGTCCACGGACAAAAGAATCATCCAATAAATGGTGCTAAAAAGAAATTGACAGTCGATTTTGTCCAAAAGGTTGCTGGTTCACAAATGAGTGGCGGCAGCAAATTAGCTGTTGATGTAGTGGCTACCAATACCAAGGCGGTTGGCATAACCAAGCCGAATGAATGGGAATCTGACAATATCGCTTTTTCCTATATCACTGATGCTGGTTACAATCCCGGCGCTCCGGCAGCAGTATGGCAGCGTGTAATCGACAAAATGAGCAGTGGCGGATCAAAAGGTCTTTTTGATGATGTTCTAAATCCTTCCACCCATCCAGGGGAAAAAGAAAGACGTGATAATTATTCTAAAAAGTTGACCGAGTACAGCAATAAGAAAGTCACTGTCAATGCTGCTACTGGTGAAATCAAAATAAACAACAAATCCTTTATGAAACCAGCTGCTTTCGCCAATATGAGTGGGATTGAACGCAGCTATTTGATCGCTGGCAATCTGGCTGCCGCTTATCATAATAATGAATCTCTCGCGCAAGCTCATAATGACGATGGTGTAATAAGACTTGGCGAGCAAGCGATCGTACAGCCTTGCCCTGCTGATACAGGCGCAGATGAACTTGTAAGAATTTTAAATGAAATAAAATAAAACGTTTTTTACGCATTTTTTAAGACCACTTACATAGAAGAGTAGAGGGGCTGCTGCACTATTTTTTTAGTGTGGTAGCCCTTTTATGTGTGGGGTTGCAATAATCTTCCGTCTATAGTGTAGTAACCTGGATGGTACGTTACTCTACCGTTTTTTATTAGATGTACATATCTGCCATCAGGAGTTAGGCCTTTTAATGTACGACTAAGATAAATAGAACTCTTAGGGATGTGGCCTATGCATGCATTCGTAGTATTTGGTGAATTTGTCAAACAACCACAGACAGTGCTAAGCATTTAGAATCCTCCTTATCAATATCGGATTTTAATAATAAAAATAATTAAGATGGTTCTATTCGCATAATGTATTGTACGAGAGTAGTGCCAAGAATATAACTCTTTTTACTCGAGGGAGTTCAAAATTTGAAAAATTTAGAGCAAACATAATTCACATAAAGAACCCATTATTCATGTTACCTTTTTTATCTTGACAATCGGTACTAATGCAAATAATGGGTACAGACGGTTATTTTTTGTTATTTATTCAACCTATTTTAAAGATCTATACCTTTTAGAAGAGGTAATAATTTTTCAAATGAGTTATTCTAACAGTAAGGATGATTATTTGTCCGTCTATTCTTAGTCTTTAGATTAATATGTTTGCTGATAAATAGTATAGAGCTATTTATAAAGTTGAAAAATTTAAAATAAATGTACTACATAATGGGAGGACAGTAGTTTGGATGCTAAATTTATTAACCCTTTTCTAAGTGCTTTTATAGGCGTGGTGCCTAAAGTCGGATTTACAAACATTGTCAGAGGGAAAATCTTTACGAAAGAACAATTTGTTGATAGTCTAGGTGTTAGTATACAAGTTGGTATGAGCAGTCAAAGTGATGGAAATATCATTTTTAATATGACCGAGCAGACGGCTAAAACCATTTCTTCAGTGATGTTAAGGCGAGTAACGATGGATACGATTGATGAGATGGCTGAAAGTGCAATTTGTGAGCTGGTCAACATGATTGTTTCTCATGCATCTACGTCTTTAAATCAGATTGGATTTACCGTAAAAATCAATCCTCCCTCATTTCTTCAAGGGAATGGGAAAGTTGCAGTTTGTAATAGTACGTATATTGCGGTTGAAATGATTGTAGACAATTGCCCCATAGAAATGGCCATCGGCCTTAATGCTGGATAAATAGCAATAAAACAGAGCAAAGCAATCTCCTAACAAGTAGGGGATTGCTTCGCTCTGTTCGCAGGTCCTTACTCTAAGAAGGACAAAGCGTATTACATGTTAAAGATGTAACACAATAGAATTGTGTTACAACATTAATATAAATACGCTTTTTTCTAGATAAATCCTTTTTTTCTTACAAATTCTATAATAATTTACAAATATTTTTAAAAAATATGACGAATATTGTAATTATTCAAATTAACTCAATAATTTAATGTGTAGGATTGCAATTCACTAAGGGGAATTATCAAGGTTTTCTATTCTTTATGATAAAACAATCCCCTTATACTGTTAGTATTTATTAGATTTACATAAAAGCTGGTAATGTAACACAATTCTATTATGTTACATTATCGGCTTTGTCTATATGCTTTTTTAGGTCATTTCCTGTGTACATAGTATGAAAGTGAAGTCCTAAATGCCATTTTTATATTACATTCATCATCTGCAAAGAAATGGGGGTGATTGGTCAAGGTACTATCCAAATGCATATTACTGGTGATTCCTAAAGAGTTACTATCACCAGGCTATGCTGCAAAATTTGAGTGACGAAATATTATTATTTGTAAAGTGAGGCTCATCTTATGAAAGTAACCAGTATTCAAACTAGATTTTTAATTATGTTGCTTCCCTTATTTATTTTATCATTTGGAATATTATCTAGTGTTAGTTATTATTTATCAAATAAATTTTTGATTCATAGTGTAAATGAAACGGCGGCTTCAATTGGGACGGATTATGCTAATAAAATACAATTTGACTTACAAGAAAAGCTGATTCGCTTAGATGATCTTGCCAATACCCAGCGTATTAAGAATGGTACGAATAAAGCAGAAATTGTTCAAGCTATGGCAGAAACACAAAAGCGTATAGGCGATTTTGATGCGATTTTTTTTATTTCACTAAACGGTTCGGGGATTCGTTCAGACAACTCTACAGGTCAATATAATAACCGGGAATATTTTCAAAAGGTACTTACTACTCAAAAATCCGTTATTTCAGACCCCTTAGTCTCTAATACAACAGGCAAACTATCCGTAGTTTTAGCTACACCTGTTTTTAATAATGGTCAGTTGGCAGGGGTTCTGGGAGGGACATATTCACTAGACAGACTTACAGAGTTAGTAAAAGGTATAACGTTTAAGGAAACTGGTTATGGATTTTTGACGGATCATTTAGGAACCGTCATTGCATACCCTAGGAACCCAGAAATGATAGGCAAACTAAAATTAAACGAAAAACAAATTAATCCTCAACTGAATTTGCCGACAAAAGAATTAGACGATCGCTTAATTTCCTTGTTTAAAACCGTAAATGAAACAGGTACGCAGATGGAGGGATCTTATAGTTTTGTTGATAGTATTACAAAGATGGGAGTTTTTACGCCTGTTCCATTGCCCGATGGATCTAAATGGATTATGACAGTGGCAGCGCCAAAAGCGGAAGTAAACAAAGAAATTACTACTTTGGCGTATATGATGATTGTCATTTCAATTGTAAGTATTATTATTGCCATCTTATTTATCATATTCTTGAGTAAGCGTTTTGCAAAACCCATTCAGATCATTCGAGATGAATGTTTGATACTAACAGATGGGGATCTTAGTGAACAAGAGATTCAAGTCTTTTCCCATGATGAAATTGGTCAATTAGCAAAAGGCTTTCGAGATATGCGAGGCAATTTACGTGTTTTGGTTACCAATGTAAAATCTCAGGCGGAGCATGTAGCGGCTTCTAGTGAAGAGCTAACGGCCAGTGCAAATCATTCAGCAGATGCTGCTAATCAAATAGCGGGCTCCATTACTGATATTGCACACGGTACGGAAAAACAGGCAAATTCGGCGGATCGTATTGCTGCTGTAGCACGACAAATGTCGACTAACACGGAACAGATATTAACAACAACCCAAGGCGTATCTGAAATTGCCACACATGCATCCCAAGAGGCTGAAAAAGGAAAACAGTCTGTAGAGCAAGCAATTGTTCAAATGCAAGATATTAGCCACGGTTCGGCAGCGGTACAAAGTGCAATTACGGAGCTTGCTGCAGGATCGCAAGAAATTAGTGAAATGGTAAATCTGATCTCAACAATCGCCAGCCAAACGAATCTATTAGCATTAAATGCTGCCATTGAAGCTGCAAGGGCTGGGGAGCATGGACGAGGCTTTGCTGTGGTAGCAGAAGAGGTTCGAAAGCTGGCAGAGCAGTCTAATCAAGCCACGCAGCAGATTGGGGCCGTAATTCAGAAGAATCAGATCAATATGGAGCAGGCTGTTGCTGCTTCTCAATCTGGTTTGGAACGGGTAAAAGATGGAATTGTCGTTATTAACTCCGCGGGAGAAATGTTTACTATCATCGTGGAGTCCATTATTCAATTTTCCGAGCAGATAAAAGAAATATCCGAGGCCATTCAACAGATTGTTGATGGCAGTCAGACCTTGGTAGGATCGATTCACGAAATCGAGATTGTAAGCAAAGAGAATGCGGCAGAAACCCAGACTATTTCCGCTGCAACACAAGAGCAATCTGCATCCATGCAGGAAATTGCTTCTGCCAGTCACAGTTTAGCCTCTTTGGCCAGTACGCTGCAAGAGGGGGTTGCAAAATTCCGAGTCTAATTCCGAATATGTAAAAGATAAGAATCCCTAAGGTAAACAAGTCTCAACCCTAGATAAAAAGTACTTTATGTAAATCATAAAATACTTCTATCTAGGGTTGAGACGTTTATTTTGAAATATTAGCACTAACAATATAATATAGCATGATTCATCCACGTATTCATTGGAAAGATTGATTTAAAAGATGTTATACTATATGGAGAATTATAACAGGCCAACAACAATTTGATTGTAGCCTCGTCGATTAAAGGAGATTTTTCAGATGTTCATTTTAAAGAAGTTTATTCAATATTATAAGCCCTATCAGTTCTTATTCTATACGGATATGGTTTGTGCATTAACCATGTCCATGATTGATCTTGCATTTCCGCAAATTTTAAACCTCCTTACCAAAGGTTTATTTACCCAAAGTTCAGCCGAGATTTTGCATGGGATTGGTTTTGTTGGTGGGGGTTTAATTGTGATGTACCTCATTCGCTATGGCTGCCAATACTATATTACCTCTTGGGGACATGTAATGGGTGCTCGAATGGAGAGCGATATGAGACAGGATTTATTCGACCATTTGCAACGTCTTCCATTTTCCTATTACGATAAAAACAATACAGGGGAAATGATGTCCAAACTGGTTTCAGATTTGTTTGATATCTCAGAACTGGCACACCATGGACCGGAAAACTTATTTATTTCCATATTAAAGATAATTGGTTCTTTTGCACTGCTGATGCTGATTCATGTAAAAATGACACTAATTCTCCTATGTGTTACGATGATCATGGTAGTTTTCAGTGTTTATCAAAACCGAAAGTTGAAGGCTATCTTCATGGATAATCGGAAGAAGATTGCCAATGTGAACTCTCGGGTACAAGATAGTCTCTCCGGTATTCGTGTAGTCAAATCCTTTGCCAATGAGGAGATCGAAAGCGAAAAGTTTAAAAGCAGCAACGTTGAGTTTTTAGATTCTAAAGAAACTGGTTACAAAATAATGGGCAGTTTTCATGCAGGAAACAATTTCTTTGAAGGATTGCTTTATGTGACAGTACTGGTCTTTGGAGGCGTCTTTATTGCCAATGGTACGATGCAGCTCACGGACCTGGCGGTTTATGCTCTATACATTGGCATCTTTATTAATCCTCTTGATGTACTTATTAATTTTACCGAACAGTTTCAAAAAGGCTACGCTGGTTTTAAGCGTTTTGTTGATGTACTGCAAACGGAGCCGGAAATTGTGGATAAAGAGGATGCAATATCTCTTACCAATGTACGTGGTGAGATCGCTTTCAAGGATGTTTCTTTTTATTATGACAAAACTACTGAAGTGCTGGAAAAGGTGACAATATCGATAGAAGCTGGAAAAACCGTAGCTTTGGTCGGTCCATCCGGAGGAGGTAAGACGACCCTTTGTTCTTTGCTGCCCCGTTTTTACGATGTGACAGAAGGTTCTGTGACAATTGACGGCAAGGATGTTTGTGACGTTACACTAAAGTCCCTGCGAAGTAACATCGGAATTGTCCAACAGGACGTGTATATGTTTGCTGGCAGTGTGCGGGACAATATCTCTTATGGCAAGCCTAAGGCTGCTGAGGAGGAAATTATTAAAGCAGCCAAGAATGCCAACATTCACGATTTTATTATGAGTCTTGATTATGGCTATGACACCTATGTAGGAGAACGAGGAGTTCGTCTTTCCGGTGGACAGAAGCAGCGCCTGGCGATTGCACGTGTCTTTTTAAAGAATCCTAAAATTTTAATTTTGGATGAGGCTACTTCCGCTTTAGATAATGAGAGCGAGCGTCATATTCAAGCATCATTAGAGCAGCTTTCCAAGGATCGAACGACCATTGTCATTGCCCACAGGTTAAGCACAATACGAAATGCGGATGAAATTATTGTGATTAATGATCGGGGCATTCAGGAACGGGGAAATCATGAAACGCTGCTGCTGCAAGATGGACTTTATGCCAAGTATTATAATATGCAGTTCGAAGGATTAGAGGAGCTAAACAAATAAGTTAGCATGAAAGGGAAGATCAGCGTAATGTTCATAGGGGTTAACATATTCTTTGTGAAGAGGAGGAATATGTTAACCTATTTTTATTTAGTCTGGAAATCAAAAGTAAGTTTCAAAATGAAAAATGTATGTTATTATATATACTGTTATGCTCGTAAATAACTACACAAAGAGACTTAGCAATAGAGTCGTTTGTAATGTGTGAATATTACAAAAATAACTTAAAAGAGTGTGAAATTTTCTTGTTTTGTAAACTTACAGTCATAACGAAAGGACTAATGATTAGAGCAAATAAAAAATAGGAGTGAAGTCATGGGTGTAGTTAAAAAAAGAGAAACATTTTCTTCAGGGTTAGCAGTGTTTTTTGCAACACTAGGATCAGCAGTAGGGTTAGGTAATATTTGGAAGTTTCCTTACTTAACAGGACAAAATGGCGGCGGCGCTTTCTTATTAGTCTATTTTTGCTGTATTTTATTTGTTGGTTTACCGATTATGCTCAGTGAGTTTTACATTGGAAGGAAAACTAGGAAGAATGCTGTAGGTGCATTGGAAGAGTTAAAACCCGGTACCCCTTGGAAGAACATTGGGATTATGGGCGTTGCGTCCTCTTATCTGATTATGTTTTTTTACAGCTGTGTAGCTGGGTGGGTATATTATTATTTATTTAAAGCAATTTCGGGAGATTTTGTTAACGTTACCATGGAGACAGCTAAGGCCCAATTTGGTGATGTGATTATGGGGCCATTGTCACCTATTTTATGGCAGTTCATTGTAATTGCTGTAGTAGCCGGTATTTTAACAATGGGTGTAAAAAAAGGGATTGAAAAGATTACCAAGACATTAATGCCATTATTATTTATTCTGATTATTATTTGTGATATTCGTGCTTTGACCTTACCGGGAGCTGCAGAGGGGATTCAATTTTTATTTCATGTTGATTTTGGACAATTATCAGCTGCGGCTATATTAGCAGCCTTAGGACTGGCTTTCTTTAAATTATCCCTTGGTATGGGCACGATGATGACCTATAGCAGTTATTTTACAGAAGAGAACAATATGTTTAGTATGGCAGTTAAAGTGGCTTTATCTGATACATTAGTATCCATGTTAGCAGGTTTAGCGATATTCCCAACTGTATTTTCTTTTGGTATGGAGCCTACGGCTGGGCCTGGATTGCTCTTTATGACCATACCTTTGGTATTTTCTCAAATGCCTTTTGGCAATCTATTATTAATTGCCTTTTTCTTTTTAACGGCTATTGCCGCGACTACTGCCATGTTATCATTGGTAGAAGTGCCTGTGGCGTATTTATCTGAGGAGAAGGGCATGTCGCGAAAAGGCGCAGCGATTCTGACAGCAGTAATTATGTTTATAGTAGGTATTTTAGCAACCTTGTCGGTTGACAAGACCAGTATGCTGGGGCATATTACCTTCTTTGGACTCGGATTTTTTGATTTATTTGACTATATTTCTTCTAATGTTTTTATGCCATTGGGCGGATTATTGATTGCCTTATTAATGGGATATTCGATAAAGTGTGAAGACGTAGTCGCTGAATTATCCAATCATGGAAAGTTAAAAATTGCAGGATTGGTCAATGTATACTTCTTGCTGATTCGTTATGTAACTCCCGTATTACTGATTGTAGTCTTCTTGAATGCCATTGGGATACTAAAAATGTAGAGTTTAATGCTGGATAACCCCCTCTGATCCTAGATAAATATCGGATCAGAGGGGGTTATGTATTGCGTATACAATTTTATTTCATTATAGGTAGAACAATGAACTGCGTAGAAAAATTGAGTTTAATTTGCTATAATGGTTTCAAACCTATCCTTGTAACTAGACGATAAAGATTGCCTTTCATTGTGAAAAAAATTACGTATACATGCATTGCATGTTAAATAAACCCTACGAATTTCAATTATTATCATAATATTGCAAAAATAGCATGATGACGATTGAAGAAGGTGAGAGGAGTGTGAATATGCAGTTCATGATTGAAGGCAAAAAGGTAACAGAAGTGATTCCCAATACCCAATTGCATGAGGTTATCGAAAATGGAAAAGGGGAAATGAATGTAATACAGAAAATGAATGGTAATAACTGTATTGTTTCCCGCATTCCCATTGTAAAAAATGATGAAATTATTTGTGCTGTTGGTCATGTCGTATTTAAAGATATCAAGGATTTGAAGCGGCTGGCTAATGAAATCAGCCATCTCCAGCATGAGCTTGAATATTATAAGGAAAGACTGCGAAAGACGTTAGGTGGCAAGTATACATTTGGAGATATTATTGGAGAAACTAAAAAAATTGAAGAGGTTAAGCATATTGCCCAAAGAACGGCTAAAGGCAGTTCAACTGTGCTGATTTTGGGAGAAAGCGGCACGGGGAAGGAGCTCTTTGCACATGCCATTCATAATGGGAGTTCTCGCTGCCAAGGGCCATTTATTAAAGTGAATTGTGCGGCAATACCAGAAAATTTGTTGGAATCAGAGTTGTTTGGTTACGAAGAAGGTGCGTTTTCTGGAGCGAGAAAAGGTGGTAAGCCTGGCAAGATGGAACTGGCCAACGGAGGCACGCTCTTTTTGGATGAAGTTGGTGATATGCCCCTTGGTATGCAAGTGAAATTATTGCGGGTGCTGCAAGAATGGGAAATTGAAAGAATTGGCGGAACTAAGACCATTAAGCTGGATATACGGGTGATTACTGCTACGAACAAAGATTTGGAAGCGTTGACGGCTAGTGGGCATTTCCGGCAAGACTTGTATTATCGTTTGAACATCGTTTCCATCCAGATTCCGCCGCTGAGGGATCATAAGGAGGATATTCCTTTATTGTGTGAGGTCTTGCTCAGAAAGATCAGTTTGAAATTGGAACGCTTTGTTGACTGTATATCGCCAGAAGCTATGAAGGTGCTTAAAGCCTATTCTTGGCCAGGCAATATCCGTGAATTGGAGAATATCTTGGAGCGATCTGTCAACATCATGGAGGAAGGAATCTGTATTTTACCAGAACATTTAGCCCCTATCATGAGAAAAATACTGAAACCCCAGCACGTAGAAAAGGAATCAACTAGAGCTGAATTAGTTGAAATACGATATGAGGCAGAAAAAAATGCAATTCTAAAAGCGCTAGAGGATACTGGTGGTAATAAAAGTAAAGCTGCTCTATTGTTGCACGTAAATCGGTCTGTTTTTTATGAAAAATTAAAAAAATATGGTATTGGGTATAACTCCCCTGGAAAAAATCGTTAAAAGGCAATGTGTTTACTGGTTGCTGTGGAATATTTCTGACTCATGGCTAACTTCCGTTGATGTTATTATGTAACATTACAAAGCGGATTTGTCATGAGTTGTTTTGTTGTGTCTGAAAACCATACATAATTGTCTGTATTTTCAGACAATATCAATACTATCTATTTTGCTTAAAGGCGGTTACTTGTCTATGTTTGTTATTATTTTCACTTTGGCATACATCTTGCAACTTACTATAAATGTGAAAGTGGCGTCATGCAAAGAAGGGAGGTTTGGACGTTGTAGTACCAAGTAAAAAAGTATTGGGGGTTTAAGGTTATGGAAGTGATCAGTATTATAGCAAGTCTGATTTTGTTAATTTGCTTTGCTTACCGTGGGTATTCAGTTATTATATTTGCTCCGATATTTGCCTTGCTTGCTGCCAGTATGTCTAGTCTGCCAATCATGCCGGCTTATACCGAACTTTTTATGGCAAAAGGTGTGACCTATATAAAGTCTTTTTTTCCTGTATTCTTGTTGGGAGCCATCTTTGGCAAAATTATGGAGGACACTGGACTGGCTCAAGGTATTGCTCACGCAATTATAAAAGGATTAGGCAGGGAACGTGCTATTCTTGCTGTTACGTTAGCCGGAGCGGTTTTAACGTATGGTGGTGTAAGTATGTTTGTGGTGGTATTTGCGGTTTACCCCTTTGCCGCCGCACTATTTAGAGAAGCGAATATACCAAAACGGCTTATCCCTGCGGCTATCGTTCTTGGTGCATTTACTGCGACGATGGATTCTTTCCCTGGTACTCCTCAAATACAAAATATTATACCCACTAGCTTTTTCGGCACGACGATCTATGCAGCTCCCATATGCGGTATTTTTGGTGGCACGATTTTAATCGGTTCGGGCCTTTTCTATTTAAATCACCGATATAAAACGGCTATTACTAGTGGTGAAGGGTATGGCGAGCATACGATCAATGAGCCTGACATACGCTTAGATACAGAGGTTAAACTACCTTCCTGGTATATTGGGGTTATTCCTCTCTTGGCAGTATTGATTATTAATTTTGTGATGATCAACTTCTTTGCCTGGAATCCGATGATGCTTGAACCATTTCAAGCAATGAAATTACCAATGGTAGCAGCCAATATTAAAAATGTCATTAGTATTTGGTCACTCATTATTGCTTTGGTCATCGGTATTTTACTTGCCATGGGCTTAGGGTACAAATCGATACCAAAAGGCGGCAGCTTGGCAAAAGCCATGAATGCTGGGGCTATCGGCTCATTACTTGCCATCATGAATACTGCCTCTGAGGTAGGTTACGGTAACGTTATTGCAGCATTACCGGGTTTTAAAGCCATTTCAAGTGCGTTAATGAGTATAAAAATAGGAGGTACACCTTTAGTCTCTGAAGCGGTGACGGTTACTACTCTCGCGGGTGTTACCGGATCAGCATCAGGAGGCATGTCCATTGCATTAGATTTAATGTCAAAAGATTGGCTGGCATGGGCTCAATCCATCGGTATGTCTCCTGAAATTCTACATAGAGTTGCATCCATGGCATCAGGCGGCATGGATACCCTTCCACATAATGGTGCCATCATTACGTTATTGGTGGTCTGTGGATTGACTCATAAACAGGCATACAAAGATATTTTCGCATTAACCCTAATGAAAACGAGTGTCGCATTTATAGTGGTTTTTTTCCACTTACTTACTGGATTATATTAATTAAAAATTTGTGTCGAAAGACACTTACTGAGGTGAAGGATATGGTTAAAATCATTAGTGCACAAGAAGCTGCCAAATTGGTTAAAAGCGGTGCCACTGTTGCAACAAGCGGATTTGTAGGCTGTGGTAATCCAGATGCATTGACTGGAGCAATTGAAGAAAGCTTTCTAAAGGAAAGACTTCCAATTGACCTTACGTTGATATACTGTGCCGGGCAGGGGGACGGTAAGGATCGTGGCGCAAACCACTTTGGACATGAAGGGCTGGTGAAACGGGTAATCGGCGGACACTGGAATCTGGCACCAAAACTCGGTAAACTTGCCGTGGAAAATAAAATTGAAGCCTATAATTTCCCCCAAGGCACTCTTACCCATTGGTTTCGTAATGTTGCCGGACGAAAACCAGGGGTTATTGCGAAGGTAGGTCTGAATACTTTTGTAGATCCCCGGGTGGAAGGCGGTAAGATCAATGACGTTACTAAGGAAGACTTGGTCGAGGTGATTGAGTTAGGAGGTGAAGAGTGGCTTTGGTATAAACCCTTTCCCATTGATGTGGCATTACTTCGCGGCACTAGTGCGGATAAGAAAGGTAATATTACGATTGAACATGAAGCAGTATCCTTAGAGCTTCTCTCTCTAGCGCAAGCTGCCAAAAACTCAGGCGGTATTGTTATCGTACAAGTAGAACGCATTGTGGAAAATGGCAGCATGCATCCTATGAATGTAAAAGTTCCCGGAATTAACGTGGACTATGTTGTAGTGAATGAAAATCCAGATAATCATCTACAGATCTATGCTGAACCATGCAGCTATAATCCTGCATATTGCGGGGAGGCTCGTGCGCCGCTCTTTACAATTGCCCCTATGGTTCTTGATGAGCGCAAAGTAATTGCACGCCGTGGAGCTATGGAACTTATCCCTAACGCAGCGGTAAATCTGGGAATTGGTGTTCCAGAAGGCATTGCCATGGTGGCAAATGAAGAAGGCATTGGTGATACAATGACGCTTACGGTAGAGTCTGGTCCTGTCGGTGGTCTTCCGGCAGGCGGCTTGGGATTTGGAGCTGCAATGAATGCTGAAGCCATTCTTGACCAGCCATATCAATTTGACTTTTATGACGGCGGTGGTCTGGATTTGGCCTTCCTCGGGTTAGCACAAACCGATCAATATGGAAATATTAATGTTAGTAAATTTAAGGGCCGCGTAGCGGGGTGCGGCGGTTTCATCAATATTACACAAAATACAAAGCGGGTTATATATTGTGGTTCCTTTACTGCAGGTGGACTGAAGGCTAACATTGCCGATGGAAAATTGAAAATTGTTAATGAGGGGAAAGTTAAGAAATTTCTTGACCATGTTGAGCAAATTACCTTTAGTGGTACATATGCACAAAAAACACAACAATCGGTCATGTATATTACCGAACGTGCAGTATTTGAGCTGACAGCAAAAGGCATAATGCTGACAGAAATAGCACCAGGTGTAGATATTGATAAAGATATTCTGGCACTTATGGATTTCAAACCAATTATTTCGCCAAATATTAAAATGATGGATGAGCGTATCTTCCGCGATGAGATCATGAGTATCAAGATTTGAAAATCTGATAAAAAGTCTATGACATACAAGGATGTAAGCGCATTGTTATGTAGGTGCTGTATTTAGAAGTTAAACTCACCATTTGATTTTGCATACTTGCCATCATTAGGTATAATAGGTATAGTAAGATTTTGTTGGTGAGAGGTATCGTTATGAATATAGTTTCGATTGAAAAGTTATCCAAAAGTTATGGTACGAAGAATTTATTTAGTAATGTTTCTTTTGGTATTGATGAAAATGATAAAATTGGCTTGATTGGTGTGAATGGCACAGGGAAATCTACTTTTTTGAAAGTCATCGCTGGATTGGAAGAAGCGGATGATGGGAAGGTGATGATTGGCAACACCATAGAAGTACAATATCTAGCCCAGAATCCTTCTTTTAATCCTTCAGATACGGTTCTGGATCAGGTGTTTCAGGGGTATTCACCGATCATGAAATTGCTGAGGGAATACGAACAGGTGCTGCTGGCCGCTGAGGATAACCCGAAAGATCAAGGTTTACAAAAACAACTTATTGCACTCAGTCAGCAAATGGATGGTATGAATGGCTGGCAGCTTGAGAGTGAAGCCAAAATAATTTTAACGCAGTTAGGTATAACAGATTTTACAGCAAAGGTAGGCACTTTATCTGGTGGGCAGCGTAAACGCATCGCTTTGGCAAGTGCTCTGATTCATCCGGCGGATCTCTTAATTTTAGATGAGCCTACCAATCATATCGATAATGATACGGTAGCTTGGTTGGAGGAGTATCTACATAAACGCAAAGGCGCATTGCTGATGATTACTCATGATCGTTATTTTTTAGATCGTGTAGTGAATCGTATCATTGAGCTAGATAAGGGCAATTTATATAGTTACACGGGAAATTATAGTCTGTTCTTGGAACTAAAAATGCAGCGGGAAGCCGACCAAGAGGCAAGTGAAAATAAACGCCAGAATTTACTGCGTAATGAACTGGCATGGATGAGAAGAGGTGCCAAAGCTCGCACTACCAAGCAAAAGGCTCGGATTGAACGCTTTGAGAAGCTATCAGATGAGAAGGTTGATTTAAGTCAGGATCGAGTGGAAATTACAGCAGGTGCCAGTCGTCTAGGACGGAAGATTATTGAAATAGCAAATGTGTGTAAATCTTTTGGAGAACGTGCCGTCATCCAGAACTTTAGTTATATTGTGCTGCGCAATGATCGGATGGGAATTGTAGGACCCAATGGCAGCGGAAAATCAACCTTACTGAACCTGGTAACGCAAAAATTAAATCCTGATAGTGGTGTGATTGAAATCGGACAGACCGTAAAAATCGGTTATTTCTCCCAGGAAAATACGGACATGGATGAAGATTTGCGGGTGATTGAATATATCAAAGAAGAGGCTAATTTCATATCTTCTGCCGATGGTGGTATTATTACAGCTTCTCAGATGTTGGAACGGTTTCTCTTTTCCCCGGAGATGCAATGGACACCCATTCGTAAATTGTCGGGCGGGGAGAAGCGCCGCTTATACTTGCTCCGTATTTTAATGGGATCACCGAATGTATTGTTATTAGATGAGCCTACCAATGATTTGGATATTCAGACGCTGACCATATTAGAAGATTATTTGGATGATTTTCCTGGTGCAGTCATTGCCGTTTCTCATGATCGATATTTCTTAGATCGAGTTGTAGAAAAAGTCTTTGCTTTTGAAAAGGATGGGAGCATTCGGCAATATGTAGGCGGTTATTCGGATTACCAAAGTGCCTTGGCATATAACGAGGAAAAGCAGAATCAGGGAAAAGAGACGAGCAGTGAGCAAACGCAAAGTGAGAGACCAAAAGAGCGTTCTCGGAAGTTTACGTTTAAAGAGCAAAAAGAGTATGAAGAAATAGATGATGTAATTGCTAGTGTGGAAAAGGAGATTCAGATTGTCAGCAATCGCATCAATACTTCAGGTAGTAATTTCACCTTGCTGCAAGAGTTGACAGAGATTCAACAGCAACTTGAAAAAAAGCTGGAAGAGCTGCTAGAGCGCTGGACCTATTTGAATGAATTGGCTGAAGAAATTGGACACCAGTAAATAGGTTAGGTGTAGTAGAAAAAAGCAATTGAAAATTGTCCCTTTTTGAAGAAACCCTGTAAAATTCTTAATGGAATTTTGCGGGGTTTCATTTATCTTTAGTTTGCAAGTATTTTTTGACTAATTTAATAGGACACATAGTTTGTTTAGCTGTTTCTTCAACAGATAATCCCTGTTTCAACTATTTCCTGCTGTGGTCGCCTTGTGTTTTATAAAGGGGTTGTGGAAATATTGTAGTTGACCATTAGTAAATTTTCTTTTATACTGTTTAAAGTGATAATTATGAAAAAATTACCATTTAGAACAAAAAGTAGGAGGGGGAAAATGGACACGAAAAACCGACCAACAGACTTGGTTCATTCGGCATTTTTTGCCGCCCTGACCGCTGTGCTGGGCTTAATTTCGATTCCGATTCCCATGAGCCCGAGTCCTATTTCTGCAATGAGCTTAGGCATCATGTTAACAGGCAGTATTTTAACTGTCAGACAAGCAGCTTTTAGCGTGATTACACTCATTCTGATGGGAGCGGCAGGATTGCCAGTTTTCGCAGGTATGAGTGGTGGCATTGGCATTCTATTGGGACCGCGCGGCGGCTATTATTTTGGTTTTCTCATCGGAGTGATGCTGATTGCCTGGCTGAGAGGGAGGCAGAACCGTATTTGGCGACTGGCGCTAGCTAATGTGACTGGTGGGGTTATGGTAGTTGACTTGTTTGGAGTCGTATGGCTAAGTTTTATTACCGATATAAGCTTGGGAAATGCTTTGATAGCTGGAGTGTTGCCTTTTTTACTAGGAGACTTGGTTAAGGCTTTTATTGCAACATGGATAGGGGCACTTGTAAATCGTTCTCTGTTACGGTTCAAAGGCTAGGTGGGAGCAAGCCCATCATACTTCTTGGTAGGGTTATGTTCCAGCATATATAGTACAATGAAACATTAAGTAAGATTGAATAAAAATGCTTTGGTTAAAAGTTTTTTAATGCAGCATTTATGATAGCTTGATTTTATTACTTGCCGAAGAGGAGCGTTTAATATGTATGATGTTATAGTAATAGGAGCTGGACCTGCGGGGTGTATGGCTGCTAAACGGACAGCGGCTGCTGGATATAAAGTGTTATTGATTGAAAAGCTGGAAATGCCGCGCGAAAAGTCATGTTCGGGTATTTTGATACCAAAATCTGTGGAAATAGTGAAAAATGAATTTGGTAAAATACCGGATTCGGTTCTATGCAGACCGAATGTAAGCCGGGGTATTATTATTACCAATGAAGAAAATCAAGCGTTTACATTTGAAAGTAGTGGGTTAAATATATGGCGAAGTTTATTTGACCATTGGCTAGCTCTAGCGGCAAAAGATAGTGGTGTTGAGATTAGAACGTCAACAGTCGCTATTTCTTGTGAAGAAGGATCCGATCATGTATCGGTTGAACTACAAGGGCGCAAAACATATTATGAACAGGCGGCTGTTGTTATCGTATGTGACGGTGCTGGCAGTCTTATTAAAAAGAATTTATTACAGGAACGAAACAGTTATATTGCTACTTACCAAACGTTTTCCAAGGGAAGTATTGATTTGGATAGTCAGTTTTTTCATGCATATTTGAGCCCTGAATTATCCGAATATGATGCATGGTTTAATGTCAAAGATGATTTTCTTATTATTGGAGTAGGAGTGAAAGATCCCAATAAAATAAAGCACTATCATTCTCGATTTCTTTCTTTCCTTCAGTCTTATTATAATGCAAGAATACAACCACAGGTTAAAGAAGAACGCTGGATTATACCATATATCACCCCTGGACATTCGGTTACATTAGGAAAAGGCAGAGTATTGTTTGCAGGTGAAGCCGCTAATTTTCTTAATCCTATGGGGGAAGGAATATCTAGTGCTTTAGTAAGCGGATGCAAGGTTGCAGAAGCAATTCAATCTGTCTATACAAAAGGACAGATTGTCAACGCACAACAACTAATAAAGACATATGAAAATTATGTTTTGCAGGAAAGACAGTATATGGTAAGGCAGTGGGAACTTCTTGCCAGGGTTTCTCCAAAATTTTCAGATTTTTTATCATCTTAATATAGGAATGATAGATTTATTATTTTGGTTTCTCGATCTTTAGGATTGTCTCAATTTTTGAGACAATCCTTTTTATATTATGTTTACTCATTATTAAGACAAGAAAACATTTAACAAAAAGATGCTTTTGGTTTTATTTGGAAATTACATGGAAATTAATTGGAAAATATGTTAATATAAAGTAAATGAATTAAATTTATTCTATGACAAAGTTGAATTTTTTGTTAAATAAATAAGGAGGAAATGCTAAATGAAAAATGTGCAATTGATAATGGAATTAGGAAATCGGATAGTAGCCGGCGGACAAATAACAATGGAGGAGGCACGATCATTAGCGGATATAAATGATGAAGATTTGCCATTTTTACTTGCGATGGCTGATGCTATACGGCAAAAGTACGTTGGCAAAGATGTAGATTTATGCTCTATCGTTAATGGGCGTTCAGGGATGTGTTCTGAGGACTGTGCTTTTTGTGCTCAATCGGCTCATCATCATACCCAGGTAAACGTGTATCCGCTTATGACTGAAGAAGAATTGCTGTCTGCTGCCAAGCAGGCTGAAGATGGAGGGGCATTACGTTTTGCAATAGTGACTAGCGGGCGAGGCATGGGGGATGAGGGAGAGTTTACTAAAATTCTAAGAGCATTAAAACGCATCAAACAGGAAACAAAGCTGCATGTATGCTGTTCTCTGGGGTTATTATCCTTTGAAAATGCCAAAGCTTTAAAAGCGGCAGGTGTTTCACGCTATCATCATAATATTGAAACGAGCGAGAGTCATTATTCTTCTATTTGCAATACACATACATACAAGGATCGTGTGCAAACGATCAAGGTTGTTAAAGAAGCAGGACTTGAAGTTTGTTCGGGGGGCATTCTTGGCATGGGGGAAAGTATGTCACAGCGTCTGGAGATGGCGTTTGCTTTGAAAGCAATGAACGTGGATTCCGTGCCACTTAATATACTGCATAGAATGAAAGGGACACCACTGGAGAATCTGCAACCGATAACACCTTTGGAAGTCTTAAAAAGCTTTGCTTTATTCCGATTTATTCTGCCGGACCGCGGCTTGCGTACCGCGGGAGGGCGGGAAGAGAATCTACGTGATTTGCAGGCATTGAGCCTAAGAAGCGGTATCAATGGTATGATGATTGGCGGATATTTAACAACCCATGGACGGGATTATTCTACCGATTTAAGGATGATTTATGATTTAGAACTGAGTCCTCTTTCTGCTAAACAAGCTGTTCATGCTGTATTGTAATGATACTACTATTATTCATCAACGAAACCAAGAGAAAAGGGGTCATTAAGTGCTTTATAGCGTTAGAATGAGATCGGCGCAAGGGGGCGCTCATGAAATGGGTGGGCGGCATATATCGGGTGCGGAACGATTGGTGGTTTTGCAGCGGCTCGGAAAAATTACGCAGGATATGTTGGAAAGAGCTTTTTCGCATACGCGGGGGAGTGCGGATTTCGTGAATATTACAATAGAAGCTGTCCCCAGGGAAATCGTTAAGCCAGTACGCTTGTTACCTACGCGGACTGTTGATGTTTTGGATTTTACGGCCGGTCGTGCTGCAGCAAAATCCGAGTTACTATCTATTGGAGTGAGCAATCAAGCGGTGGAACGCGGTATGGAGCAATTGGTGAAATTAACGGATAGTATGCGTGGAGCTATGTTAGTATGTGCCAAGACTGGAGAGCGGTTAGATAATACCGGCATGCGTGGTATCAGGGTATCACGTATGGATAGCAATGATGAAGATGTTCTCAATCAATGGATGGAGTGCCAGGGATTGCAAGGGATTCATGCGCGGGAAGGTATGATTCTTGCCACTAAGGTTGTTTCCGCTCCAGGTGTGATTGCAGAACTCTGTTGGTCTGATGATCCAGAATATGTTACAGGGTATGTAGCCTCAGTAAAGGGGTATATCCGGTTTACAAAACTAAAACCGTACGGCAGCTCACTGGGAGGACGGGTGTTTTTTATACGCGAAAATAGCAATGTTGCAGAGCTCTGCAAGTATCTTGAGAAACAACCAGTGCTGGTTACGGTTCCAACTGAAGGAGAAGATTTATAATGGATTTTTTGTCAAAATATTTGACTGAGATCAAACAATTAGAATTGCACCGGGAACTTTATACATACAGTTTTCGGGATGCGGTGCACGCGCAAATGGATGGAAAAGAGTATCTAATACTTGCATCAAATAATTATTTGGGGTTAACTCATGATCCGGCTATAAAACAGGCTGCGATGGCAGCAATAAATGAGTACGGTACGGGATCCGGAGGTGCACGGCTAACAATAGGAAGTCATCCTCACTATGCGTTATTGGAACAAGAATTAGCGGAATTTAAAGGTGCTGAAGCGGCAGTAGCATTTAATACTGGTTATATGGCTAATGTGGGAGTTATTAGTTCACTTGTGGGTACTGGTGATACTATCTACAGCGATGAGTTAAATCACGCCAGCATTGTTGACGGATGCCGGCTATCACGGGCACGGGTTACCATATTCCAGCATTCGGATGTGAATCATTTATCTTCGCTATTAGCGCAAAGTCCATCTAATGGACAAAAGCTGATTGTCGTAGATGGGGTTTTTAGTATGGATGGTGATATTGCCCCAGTAGACGATATAGTGGATATAGCGGAAAAGTATAATGCGCTTGTCATGGTTGACGATGCGCATGCAACCGGGGTCATTGGTCCTGGTGGGCACGGCACAGCAGCCCATTTTGGATTAAAGGAACGTATCCATATTCAGATGGGTACTTTTAGTAAGGCATTAGGATCCGAAGGCGGATTTGTAGCTGGTCGTAAAACAATAATAGAATTTTTAATAAATAAAGCACGAAGTTTTATTTATTCGACAGCCTTGTCTCCAGCAACAATTGCTGCCGCACGTGCTGCGATTCAGCAACTTACATCTAGACCGGAGCTCGTTCAAAAGTTGTCAAGGAATGCCTGTTTTATGCGCCGCTCGCTTCGTGATGCTGGTCTGCCAGTGGGCGAGGGAGTAACTCCCATTATTCCGGTTATCGTGGGTTCGGCGGGAGCGACGATCGCTTTAGTGCAAGAATTAAGGCGTGAAGAGGTAATTGTCAGTGCAATTCGTCCTCCAACCGTACCAGCAGGAACGAGTCGATTGCGAATTACGGTATCGGCTGCCCATGAAGAAGCAGAATTAGCTGTAGCTGCAGAAAAGATTGCTGCAGCTGCTAAACGATTGCGAATAGTAGTTTAGTTAAAAGCTGAAATGAATTTAAAGATAACGGGGTGGATAATAAATGAAAGGTTTATTTATTACGGCAACGGATACTGATATAGGAAAAACAGTAATCACCGGGGCAATTGCAGCCGCTCTTAGGGACTGTGGAATTCACGTCGGTGTTATTAAACCCCTGGCATCTGGCGGGGTAGTAAATGCTGATGGTCACATACAATCAGAAGATGCTGTTTTTTTGGCGAAAGCAGCGGGCATTCCAGTTGAGAAGTGGGCGCAGGTAAATTCATTCTGTTTAACACCTGCGCTAACACCGGCAGCTGCAGCAGATCAAATGGGTATTGATATTGATATTCCCAACCTGATTGCTGCCTGCCGTAATACAAGCCAGTTTTATGAGTCCGTACTAATTGAAGGGGTCGGTGGCATTGCGGCTCCTTTGTGGAAAGAGTATCTTGTTGCTGATATGGTGTCCGAATTGAATTTGCCGGTAGTTGTTGTAACCGGACCACAATTAGGTACTATTAATCATACTGTGCTGACTGTAGCTTATGCCAAGGCGCGTAACATTAATGTGGCCGGAATCATTATGAACAAATGGAATGAGAATGCAAAGGGTGTTTTAGAAGAGAGCAATATGGAGTATATTGAGCGTCTGACGGGAGTTCCAATCTTAGGCAAGTTTCCGATTGTAGATTCCGTGAGTGTCTCCATGGGACAAACGGAAAGCCTGGCTGAGTTGGCAAAGTTGAATTTGAATATGGAACGTATCATTCATAGTATAGAAGGGAGCAATGGGAATGAATGAAATCGAACTGCAAAATAAAAAATATGTTTGGCATCCTTTTACTCAAATGAAGAGCTGGGTAAATAATGAGCAAACGGTGATAGCGGAGGCTAAGGGTAACAAAATCATTGATACGGAAGGTAAGGAGTATTTTGATGGTGTATCTTCTTTGTGGGTGAATATCCATGGCCATCGTAAGGCCGAAATTGACCAAGCAATTATTGAGCAGCTTGGCAAAGTTGCCCATAGCACAATGATCGGTTTGGCCAATATTCCCGCAACACAGTTGGCAGAAAAATTAGTGGAAATTACCCCTTCTGGTTTAAATAAGGTGTTTTATTCCGATGATGGTTCGACTGCTGTAGAGGTAGCCATTAAAATTGCATTTCAGTATTGGCAGCATTGCGGCTTATCGAAAAAAAACCGGTTTGTTTCACTTAACCAGGCTTATCATGGTGATACAATTGGTACAGTAAGTGTTGGTGGAATTGATTTGTTTCATCGTGTTTTTAAACCTTTACTTTTTGAACCAATTCAAATACCTTCGCCCTCATGTTATCATTGTACGTTGTCTGTCGGGTCGGATACGTGCGGTATGGCTTGTGTAGAAGCTCTAGAAAAAGTCTTGCAGGAAAACAATGAAGAAATTGCTGCTGTTATTTTAGAACCAATGGTTCAGGCTACGGCGGGTATACTCGTATCACCGCCAGGTTATCTGTCTAAAGTGCGTGAACTGACGAAAAAATATAATGTGCTTCTCATTGTTGATGAAGTTGCGACAGGCTGGGGGCGCACCGGGAAAATGTTTGCATGCGAACATGAGAATGTTAATCCGGATATTATGATCTTGTCCAAAGGCATTACTGGCGGATATTTACCGTTAGCAGTAACACTTACTACCAATGAAATCTATGATCAATTTCTGGGTGAACTTCATGAAAAAAAGACTTTCTATCATGGGCATTCCTATACAGGAAATCAGTTAGCTTGTGCGGCGGCCTTGGCTAATTTAAAAATATTTCGTGATGAAAATGTAATTGATGGACTTGCTATTAAAGTAAAGTCGATTGAAGATAAACTGCTGGATATACAGCAAATGAAGCATGTTGGTGATACAAGGCAGTGCGGTATGATCGCCGGGATCGAACTTGTAAAAGATAAGGACAATAAAATACCATATTCTTGGGAGCAGACGATGGGCGGGGCGGTTTGCATGAAAGCGCGGCAATATGGTCTTTTTATCCGACCGGTAGGTGATGTAGTAGTATTTATGCCGCCTTTATCCAGTAGTATAGAAGATATAGTTTGCATGCTGGAAATTCTTAAAAAATCAGTAGAAGAAGTTACCAGTGATGATAATGTTATGAGTAACATAAGTGGTGCTGCATATTTTTAGTGATAGGGAAGAGACTGGTCATAATGGCAATACGCGGCATGATGTTAACTGGAATTATTGCCGACTCCTTGCGATTGGCTCATACATTTTTATCCCTGTTGGGGTTATGCCTATTCCTTTACAGATGGTGTTTGTGCTGTTGTCCGGAGTTATTTTTGGAACTCGTTTGGGAGTTATCAGTGTGATTGTATAGGCCATATGAAGAAGTAAATTTAATGATATAATACGCACCATGTTAAAGCGCATGTTGCGTTGTTTTTTATAAAATCACATTGTAGCGGTGGGTAATGATAAAAATATCTGTGTCATTTGCGAAACATATGTGCAGATATGTAGTGAAGCAAGCTGTTATAACAAAAGATAAGCGAGGAGATTTCGGTATGCGAATTACAGATGCTATTATCATGTATGCTGACTGTCATCCCGATAAGATCGCGCTAACTAGTAAGGCAAATAAAAGAACGTTTGGTCAATTAGTAAAAAACGCCTTACTGATTGCAACAAAACTGGTCAGCCTATCAAGAAAAAAAAGAAGAAGCGATAATAGACCATTATTACTAGGGTTGTTATTAAAGAATAGGTGTGAGTTTGTAGAACTTTTTCTTGCTGCTTCTATTGCCGGCTGTACAGCAGTAATATTGGATAAAAAGTGGACTTGTAAACAAATAGAAGATGTTGTTGAGTGGCATCAAATAGATGTTTTAGTTGTGGATGATCCAAAAGACTTAGAAGATATTAGTTTGA
Organism: Pelosinus baikalensis; assembly: GCF_020819555.1. NCBI lineage: Bacteria > Bacillati > Bacillota > Negativicutes > Selenomonadales > Sporomusaceae > Pelosinus > Pelosinus baikalensis. The sequence goes on along the minus strand of NZ_JAJHJB010000001.1, from coordinate 5,641 downwards.
CAAATAGTATCAAAATTGATCTAGCCAATAATTGCAAGCAATTGTATTGTGAGGAAGTAGACTTAGATTTAGGACACTCTGTAATTGATAACCCTGATTTATTTATTGGCTTTACTTCTGGGACTACTTCTTTTCCAAAGGCGTTTATGAGGAAGCATCAAACTTGGTTGGAAAGTTTGATCGCCAGCGGTCATGAGTTTAAAATCAGTGCTGCAGAACATATTTTGGCACCGGGGGCTTTATGTCATGGTTTAACATTATATAGCGTATTGGAAGGGCTAAGACTGGGAGCTAGTATTTTTTTATTAGAGAATTTTGAAATGTCGGCTGTGGTTTATTATTTGAGAAACGAGAATATTTCAACCCTTATTCTTGTACCGACGATGTTAAAAAAAATAACAAAAGCTCTTCTGAATAAAGAGAATTTTCCAGAGGTCAAAAAAATTATTACATCTGGGTCAAAACTGGAATCATCTATGTTACATGAAATTCGTGTTATATTTCCTAATGCAAAACTATATGAGTATTATGGTGCCTCAGAATTAAGCTTTGTGACTGTGCACGATGTTTTTTCCCCGCAGCCTGCTGATTCGGTCGGAAGACCTTTTTATGGTGTTGAAGTGGAATTTAGAGATGATAATGACCGTCCTGTTGGTGTTGGAGAAATAGGGACTTTATGGGTTAGAAGTAAGTTTGTTATTCATGGTTATTATTCTGGTGGAGATGGTGTTGGTTTTCATTTGAAAAATGGATGGGCAACAGTAGAAGATCAAGGTTACCGGGACAGCCGAGGTTATATTTATATTATTTCCCGTCGCAATCAAGTTATTATTTCAGGGGGGTTAAATATTTATCCTGTCGAAGTTGAATCCGCTTTCTACAGTTTGCCGGAAATCAGTGAATGTTGTGTTTTTGGATTGCCTGATTCATATTGGGGGCATATAGTTTGTGCGGCGGTTAGCTGGAATGATGGGAAAAATCTTTCCCGCAAGGAATTGCTGACAAGGTTATCTAAGAAAATTTCAAAATTTAAGCTTCCTAAAAAAATATTTATTGTACATTCGTTTTTGAAAACTAGCAGCGGCAAAATTGCTGTTAACGAAATGCGAAATTGGTTAGTTAAAGGAAATTACTTAGAATTAGAATGAATTTAAGAAGAATTTTTTATTTCATATTCAAAGGATGTGAGTATGGCGTGAAATTAGAAGTTTTAGAATGCTTAGCGAAAGAGATAAACGATAAAATACCACCACTGCTGTTCATACATGGAGCCTATCATGGGGCTTGGTGCTGGGAGAAATATTTCCTTCCTTATTTTTCTTCAAGAGGATTTTCTTCTTATGCTCTTAGTCTCCGGGGACATGGTAAAAGCCAAGGCTATGAACAGCTTCATACCAGTTCATTAAGCGATTATGTTGAAGATATACTGAAAACCATGTTGCTTTTTAAAAGAAAGCCGGTTTTGATAGGGCATTCGATGGGAGGGGCGTTAGTTCAAAAAATCTTGCATTTGCATCCGGAAAAAATAAGAGCAGCGGTTTTAATGGCATCTGTTCCGCCTAAGGGTATGCTAAAAGAGTCATTGCAGATGACACTAAAGAGGATGCTTGATCGCAACAGCAATACAAACTTTTTGGCAAAATTGTTTTTTTCTAATCAATTACTAGATGAAGAAAAAGAGGAGTTTATGAAATGTTTGCAAGAAGAATCAATTAAAGCCCGTAAGGAGTTACGCGGCAGAATTGTTCCTAAGTCAATAACTGCTTCGATTCCTACTTTAGTGATTGGTTCAAAAACAGATGGTGTTTTTTCGGAAAAAAGAGCTATTTCTATTGGCTGTGCATATAGCACAACGCCTGTTGTTTTTTCCAATATGAGCCATGACATGATGTTAGATCCTAATTGGAAGATAGTCGCGGATCAGATAGTCAGTTTTTTGGGTAAAGAAATACCCGAATGTAGAGAGAGGGAAAAAGAATGGATCAACAGGGATCTTATCAAATCAAGACCATTACAAGTCATGTAGAAACAGAAATAAAGCGTTTGAAAGCGCAGGTGGACTTATTCTGGGACAAAGAATTGAAGCATTATATTGAATACGGCCTAAGGGATGGAATACGCATTGTAGAGCTTGGTTCAGGTCCCGGATTTATTACTGAAAAGGTTTTGGATAAATTGCCTGAAGCATATATTACCGCTGTAGAAATTGACCCATTTTTGGTTGAATATGCCCAAAATTATTTATCCAAAAAGAACAAGAATCGGTATGAAGTACTTGAAAAATCCATAATGGAGACGGGTTTAGCTGAAAATATGTTTGATTTTGCAATTATCCGTTTGGTTTTAGAACATTTACCTGATCCAGTTAATGCTGTTCGTGAAGTATACAGAATATTGAAACCTGGAGGCAGAGCTGTATTTGTTGACAATGATTTTAATATGCATATCATGACGCATCCGCATGTGCCAGAGTTGAGCGAACTTTATGATGCTTATTGCCAATCCCGTTTTGCTGAAGGGGGCAATCCCCGCATAGGCAGGGAACTGCCTGGCATATTAAAGGAAGGCGGATTTTCAAAAGTGGATTTTGAAGTCATCAGCGCCCATAGCGAAATAGTGGGGGAGGAAATATTTTTAAAATCGGAAGGAATGAGCATTCCGGCAAAACTGGTATGTGATGGCTTTTTGTCTAGTAAGGTTTTAGCTAATATTTCTGTTGGTTGGAGAAACATGTTTAAGAGTAAAAAACACGCTATTCTGCGGCAGCTATATATGGCTGTTGGTGAGAAATTATCATAGGAGGCGGAGGAATGGATATTAATGTAGATAATATAAAAATGGGGATAAAAGAGATCCTTATGGATTTACTGAAATGTTCAAATGATTTTCTTGATGCAGAGAAAAGCTTTTTGGAAATAGGCATTAATTCAATTCAGTCTGTAGAGTTAGTAGAGTCAATTAATCAAAAATTAGGTCTAAAATTAGGGATTGACGCAGTGTTTGATTATACGAATATAAACGAGTTAGCAGGATACATTTTTGACCAATTTCGGATAGGTCACTGCTACAAGCGAATCAGCATGGTTGGAGATACGGAAGAAGGCTTTAGGGAAAATAACTTAAACTGTATGGAGAATGCTGAATGCCTGCTGGAAGACTTTCCGACGATGGACAAGTTGAGGGTTATTGAACCGGAACAATATCAAGTTTCTCATGACCCAAAAGCGGTTCCTGAAAAAAAAGAAAGTAGTATTTCTGTAGGTGAGCGTGGTTCTGATATAGCGATAATTGGAATTTCCGGCAGGTTTGCTGGAGCGGAAAATGTTGAAGAATTTTGGAATCATTTGCAAGCTGGAGATAATTGCATAGAGGAGATTAATCGCAAAGGCTGGGATGAAAGCAAATATTATAGCCCTGACCCCGGACAAGTGGATCGAGCCGTTAGTAAATGGGGGGGATTAATAAACAATATAGAAGAATTTGATGCTTTATTTTTTAATATTTCACCGCTTGAGGCAGAACGGATGGATCCCCAGCAACGGTTGTTGTTACAAGAAGCATATAGGGTGTTTGAAGATGCAGGATATTCTGCTGAAGAATTGTCGGGGAGAAAAGTGGGGGTCTTTGTTGGAGGGCGAACCTCGGATTACAAAGAAAAAACATTATTAACACAGGAGCGTAATTCGCAAACTTTTTTAGGAAATGATATGTCAATTTTAGCTGCGCGGATTTCCTATTTCTTAAATTTAAAAGGACCTAATATAGCAATAGATACTGCATGTTCTTCTTCGTTGGTGGCCATCCATCTAGCTTGTGAAAGTATTCATAGCGGGCGGTCGGAAATGGCTTTAGCGGGTGGAGTGTTTGTTTTAAGTTCTCCGGAATTTTATGTAATGGCATCAAAAACAGAAATGTTGTCACCTGATGGACAATGTAAAACCTTTGACAATCGTGCAAACGGCATTGCATTAGGCGAAGGTGTTGGGGTTTTGCTAATGAAAAAACTGGAACAAGCTGTTGCGGATGGAGATTATATTTACGGAGTGATAAAAGGTTCCTCAATCAACCAGGATGGAAAGACAAAGGGGATTACTGCGCCAAGTATGCTTTCCCAAAAAGCTTTACTATATGATGCATATAAAAATGCAGCAATACATCCTGAAACAGTAAGTTTTATAGAAACACATGGAACAGGCACTAAATTGGGCGATCCAATTGAAGTGAAAGCATTGACGGAAGCCTTTCAAATGTTTACAAATAAAAGTCAATTTTGTGCCATTGGGTCTCATAAGCCAAATTTCGGACATGCAATCATGTCAGCTGGAATCGCTGGTGTCCTCAAAGTTCTGATGGCAATGAAATATAGGAAACTTCCTCCACAAATTAATATAACAGAAGTAAATGAGCATATCGATCTAAATAAAAGTCCGTTTTTTATAAACCGGGAGCTTAGAGAATGGAAAAGCAGGGACGGAGGTCCTTTGCGGGCGGGAGTCAGTGCATTTGGTTTTAGTGGAACGAATTGTCATGCGATTATTGAGGAAGCGCCAATAAGAAAACGTACATCCGGTAATGCGAAACCTTGTTATTTATTTCCATTCTCAGCAAAAACAAAAGATTCGTTAGAGCGTAAAATTGCAGATATGATTCATTGGTTTGAAGAAAAAGTACAAAATGAGCGGACTGAGGAAATTTCTTATACGCTATTGGCTGGGCGCAGTCATTTCTCAGCTAGATGTATATTTATTGCAGAAGATCTCTATGAATTGCAACAACAACTCATAGCAGTTGCTAAAAGCGGCTTAGCAGAATTTAGTTTTCGAGAGGAAGTAAAAGGGTTAAAAGATTATGGAGAGCAGCTGATTGTAGAACTGCGGGAAAATGGGAGCATAAATGCAGAGACATATAAAGAAAAATTATCGGTTCTGTCAGAATTGTACATTAGCGGATATACTCTAAATTGGGCTAATTTGTTTGATAGGAGGCAATGTGTTCCATTACCGACATATCCCTTTGCCCGGGAACATTATTGGATACCTGACGTTACCTCTACCGACCATAGTAGGGTAGAAAGTGCAGGAGCTTTTATGCCCATTCATCCGCTGGTGCAGAGAAATACTTCCGATTTATCCGAACAACGGTTTAGTTCAACCTTTACAGGACAAGAATTTTTTTTGAAAGATCATGTAGTGAAAGGGAAAAAAGTTTTACCTGGAGCCGCCTATATTGAAATGGCCCGGGTAGCCGTGGAACAGGCTGCCGGAGGAGGAAAAGAAGAAAAGACAAGGGTACGGCTTACCAATATGGTGTGGATGCGCCCTATCTTCGTAGAAGCACAAGCAGCCAAGATACATATTGGACTTTATCCCGAACCCAATGGGGAAATTACCTATGAAATTTATAACGAAGCTGAAGTGTATAGTAAAGGGAATGCTGTGCTGATTTCTGGTACGGAAACTCCAGACGTAGATATTGAAGCATGGAAAACCCGGTGTAATCGGAGTCTATTTTCGTCTAGCCAATGTTATGAAACCTTTAAAGAAATGGGAATGGAATACGGTCCGGGCCATAGGGGAATTGATACTGTCTATCTTGGAGAAAGCCAAGTATTAGCGAAGTTATCTTTGCCGCCCACGGTTTC